>NZ_PSVD01000014.1:0-75457 GCF_002932035.1 Rathayibacter sp. AY1F6
CGGCAGGGCCGGAGCCGCCGGCCCCCGCCGACGGCTCCGGCCCTGCCGCGCCCGTCGCCCCGCAGGCGCCCTCCGAGAGCACCTCTCCCGACACCGAGGACGCCCCCACCGGAAGCTGACACCCGACCACCAGCCCCGCTCGCGCGGGGGAACGCCGACGGCCCGGAGGACACTGTCCCCCGGGCCGTCGGCGTCGGTCAGCGCGCGTCGCGGCGGCGGCGCGTCACTCCGAGCGCGAGCGCTCCGCCGGCGAGCAGGGCGAGGGCCGCCGCGGCGGTCCAGCCCGTCTCGACGCCGGTGCTCGCGAGTCCCGAGCCGGTCCGCGGAGGAACGGCGCCGGCCGGAGCAGGAGCCGGCGTGCGGGTCGGCTCGGCCGTGGGCGGCGCGGTCGGCTCAGCCGTCGGCGCGACCGTGGGCTGCGCGGTCGGCGCCGTTGTCGGCTCAGCCGTCGGCCCCGGAGTCGGTACCGTCCCCGTCCCGAACACGGACGCCGCGGAGCCGAGCGATGCGAGCACCGTCTCGCCGTTCGCGTCGTCCACGCCGTCGTTGTCGGTCACCGCGAACACCTCGCCGGAGCCGGTGATCCCGAGGCCCTCGAGCTTCTCCTGGGTCCAGCCGTTCCCGGCCTGCAGCGCGGGCAGCACGTCGACCGCGAGGGTCTTCTCGAGCATCGGCAGCGTCTCGCCGACCGCCGCGCCGGCCTCCGTCGGCAGCGGCACCGAGTACACGGCCTTCAGCGCGGCGTCCGGCCCGTTGAGCTTGTCGCGCTCGATCACCGCGAGCGTGCCCGCGGGGGTCAGCGTGATCTCCGAGAGCCCGTTCCAGTCGCCGTCCACCCCGGAGACGGCCTCCAGCGGGTAGCCGAAGAAGCTCCAGCTGTCGGCGGCGACGTCGTAGCGCCCGATCCGGACCACTCCGTCGGCGTCGATCGAGGCCTCGCGCTGCAGCGCCGTCCAGACGATCTCACCGGCGGCACTGTCCTCGACGGTCACTCCCTCGAAGCCCTGCTTGCCCAGCGCGGAGGCGAGCTCCGCGGGCAGGGCGATCCGCTCGGTCACCGCGGCGTCGGCGTCGAGCCGCAGGAGCGCGTTGCCGTCGCCTGTCCCGCCCTCCGTCACGGCCCAGAAGCCGCCGTCGACGCGGGCGGCGATCCCCTCCAGATCCAGAGCGGCGGGCTCGCCGCCCTCGGTCACCGTGAGGGTCGTGTCGAGCAGCGCCGGCGAGACGGAGGTGTCGATCGAGTGGAGTGTGCTCGGCGCGTAGGCGCTGTCGCTCACCGCGTACAGGCGGTCGGGCGCCGCCGGATCGGTCGAGAGGCCCGAGAGCGCGCCCCAGGGCAGCGGCGATCCGTCGACGTCGGCCGACAGCACGGTCGGGAACGCGGGGGCGGAGGCGCCGAGCGCGTAGAGCTGCACGCTCGCGCGGACGGCGGCCTCGGCGTCGTCGGTCTCGCTCGAGACGACCAGCAGGTCGCGCTCGGGCAGGGCGAGCAGCCCCTCCGGGCCGGGCGTCGACGGCAGCGCCTGCACGAAGCGCGGCGCGGTCGGCTCCGACACGTCGTAGACGGCCACGAAGTTGGCCCGCTCGGCGCCGACGAACACGTAGGGGACGCCGTCGAAGGTGGCCGAGAGCAGGCCCTCGGGCTCGGAGCCCTTCGCGTCGGAGCGCTTGTCCGGGTAGAGCCCGAGGCGCACCGCGAGGTGGTCGAACGAGTTCCCGGCGTCCCACTGCACGGCCCCGGTCGCGGCGTCGAGGATCGACCAGCCGCGCGTGCCGCCCTTCCAGTCGCCCTCGTTCGCGATCGCGACGTGGTCGTCGCCGACCCAGCCGATCGCGTCGGGCTCGCGCGGGACGTCGGTGATCGAGCCGGTCAGCGAGATCGAGTCGTCGTCGAGCGTGTCGATGCCGCCGACGGAGGCGGTGCCCGCGGTGTACGAGGCGGTGACGGAGCGGGTGGCCAGGTCGACGATCGCGACGGCGTTGTTCTCCTGCAGCGTCACGGCGACGGCCGTGTCGGCCGGGTTGATCGAGACGTACTCGGGCTCCGGGTCCGACGGGGTGTCGAGGCCGGCGAGACCGGTGAGGTCGACGCGCTCCGGCACCCAGGCGGAGGGGTCGCCCGCGAGGTCCATCACCACGAGCTCCCCGGCGGGCGCCTGCGGGAGGTCGCCCTCCTCGCCGCCCTCGGGGGCGAGGTCCTCGTCGCGCTGGTTCTCGATCGCGATGACCGCGGTCGAGCCGTCGGTGGTGACGTCGATGGAGTCGGGCTGGCCGCCGAGCTCGATGCTCGCGACGGGCGCGAGGTCGTCGGCGTGCAGCACGCTGACGTGGCCGGAGGGGTTCGCGAAGTCGCCGTCGCTCGTGTCGACCACCGCGAGGACGTACTCGCCGGTCGCGTAGACCGACGTCGGCTCGCCGCCCACGCCGACGCCGCCGCGCGGCTCGGGGGCGTCGGGGTCCGAGATGTCGAGGACGTCGATGCGCTGCCCGGCGGAGTCCGTCGAGTAGACCAGGCGGCCGTCGGGCGACGCGCTCGAGATCTCGGCGACGGCGGAGTCGGCGGACGGGTCGGCTGCGTTCAGGTAGGCCGGCACCGTGGCGATGCGGGTGAAGAAGGAGTCGCCCGCGGCGGAGGCGGGCAGGGCCGCGGCTCCGAGGGTGCAGCCGGCGAGGGAGACGGTGAGGGCGAGGGCGGCGGTGCGGGTGCGGGTATGACGAGAGGACACGGGTCTCCTGAGCGGCTTCGAAGGAACCCGCCCACGCTGGCCGCCCCCGGTGAACGCACCGCCGCCCGCAGGTGTACGCCCGGCGAACGCGCGGTGGCGGAGCCGCGACCGGGCGGGGGTCTCGAGACGCCGGCACGGACGCCTCGAGATCCGCCAGGCGGCGTGGTCAGCGCGCGAGGCCCTCCGCGGCCGAGCCCCAGGAGCCGAGGGCCGCGCGGACGCGCTCGTCGCGCGCTAGCGTCAGCGCCTCCGCGTACCCCTCCTCCAGCACGTCGTCGAGCCGCACCCGCGCACCCGTCTCGGAGGAGCGGACCGCCGCCTCCACCATCGCGAGGCTCCGCACGTTCGAGTGCACCTCGCCCGAGGGGACCGCCCCCGAGCCCAGCACCCGCACGAACTCCGCGAGCGAGCCCGCGATCTCCTCGGGCACGGGCTCGAGCGTGGCGGTCCGCACCGCCTCCGACTCGCGCGACTGCCACTCCGGAGCGCCGTCGCCGTCCCAGTGCGCGGTGCCGCCGGCCCCGTTCACGCGCCAGTCGCCGTTCCACGAGGTCTCGAGGCCGTCGGCGCACCAGCTGCCGGTGTAGCTGAAGCGCACTCCGCCGGCGAACTCGAACACGGCGCTCGCCGCGGCTCCGTCGGCGTACCAGCTCCAGGCCGGGTTGTACTCCTCGCAGTAGACCGCGACCGGGTCGCTGTCGAGCAGGTACCGCGCCGCGTCGAAGGCGTGGATCGCCATGTCGACCAGGAGCACGTGGTCCATCTCGTCGCGGAAGCCGCCGAAGCGGGGCGCCTTCGCGAAGTGCACGGAGGCGGTGCCCAGCTGCCCGAGCCCGGCGATCTGCTCGCGGAAGGCGGTGATCGCCGCGTAGTAGCGGCGCGACTGGCTGGTCATCAGGAGCCGGCCCGAGGCCTCGGCCGTCGCCGCGAGCACCAGCGCCTCGGCGATGGTCGGCGCGATCGGCTTCTCGGAGAGCACGGGCAGCCCGGCGAACAGCGCCTCCGAGCTGACGGGCAGATGCGCCCGCGGCACGGTCACGTTGACCACGGCGTCGGCGCCGGAGCGCGCGGCGACCTCGGCGACGGAGGTGCCGACCGCGACCGGCCCGACCCCCTCCTCCTCCGCGGCAGCCGTGGCGAGGTCGACGTCGAGGTCGACGAGGCCGACGAGCTCGGCGTCCGGGGAGTCGCGGATGGTGCGGATCCAGGCGCGGCCCATCGCGCCGGCGCCGACCTGGACGAGGCGGACCGTCATCGGACGAGCGCTCCCTCGTAGTCCTGGCCGTTGTGGAAGTCCTCGGTCTCGTAGCGCTGCAGCACCGGGAGGCGGCGCTCGGGGCGCGAGGAGCGCACCCACTCGACGCCGTTCGCGATCACGCGGCGCACCTCGGCCTGGTGGTAGACGGGGTAGTCCTGGTCGCCGGGGGAGAAGAAGAAGATGCGCCCGTGGCCGCGCTTCCAGGTCATGCCGGAGCGGAAGACCTCGCCGCCCGTGAAGGTCGAGAGGAACACGAGCTCGTCGGGCGCCGGGACGTCGAAGAACTCGCCGTACATCTCCTGCCGGGGGATCACGAAGGGGTGCGGGATCCCCTGGGCGATGGGGTGCGTGGGATCGACGGTCCAGACCAGCTCGCGGTCCTGCTCCGAGCGCCAGCGCAGCGTGCAGGTGGTGCCCATGAGCTTGCCGAAGATCTTCGACCAGTGGCCGGAGTGCAGGACGACGAGGCCCATGCCCGAGAGGACGTGGCGCTGGACGCGCTCGACGATCTCGTCGGAGACGTCGCCGTGGGCCATGTGGCCCCACCAGACGAGCACGTCGGTGGCGTCGAGGACGTCCTCGGTGAGGCCGTGCTCGGGCTCGTCGAGCGTGGTGGTGGAGACGGAGGCGCGCTCGCCGAGGTTCTCGCGGATGCCGTCGGCGATCGTGCTGTGCATGCCGTCGGGGTAGATCGCGCGGACCTTCTCCTCGATCTGCTCATGGCGGTTCTCGCCCCAGACGAGGACGCGGACGGGGGAGGAGGGTGTGGTCACGGTGTTCCTTCTTCGACGGTGGAGACGGTGCGGCAGTGGGCGGCCCGACACGGGGTTAACCGCTTTACCGGCCGCGTCTCCTAGGATGCGGGAGACGTCCGCCCCACGTCAACCACGGCCGGGCGGCGCGAGCGGAGGAGGCGCGGTGGCCACGATGAGGGACGTCGCGCGCCTCGCGGGGGTCTCGATCGCGACGGTCTCGTTCGTGGTCAACGACACCAAGCCCGTCTCGCCCGAGACCCGCGAGCGGGTGCGGGCGGCGATGCGCGAGCTCGGCTTCCGGCCGCACGCCCTGGCCCGCGCCCTCGCGCGGCGCCGCTCCGGGATCGTCGCGGTCGTCTATCCGCTCGTGTCGAGCCGGCCGCTCAACACCGCCACCTCGTTCCTGCTCGGAGCCGCCGAGGCCGCGGCGGAGCAGGACCACTCGATCGTCCTGTGGCCGACGGTCGGCGGCTCCGACCGCCTCGCCGACCTGCGCGCCGACGGCCTGATCGACGGCGTCGTGCTGATGCAGGTCACCAGCGAGGACGAGCGCGTGCCGGTCCTGCGGGACTCCGGCACGCCCTTCGCCCTCATCGGGCGCACCCGCGACCCGTCCGCCCTCGACTGGGTCGACATCGACTTCGAGGGCATGGTCGAGGAGGCGCTCGGCCGGCTCGCCGGCCTGGGGCACGCGCGGGTGGCGCTCGTGCTCGGCCCGGACCGCGACGCCGCGGCCGACTTCGGTCCCTACGCGCGCACCCAGGAGGCGTTCGCACTCGCCTGCGCGGCCCGCGGCGTCGAGGGCGTGCTGCTGCGCTGCGAGGAGTCGCCCGCCGGCGGCCGCGCCCTCGCCCGCTCGTTCGACCCCGCCTCCGCGACCGCCGTGGTGATCGTCAACGGGGGCGCCGCCGTCGGGTTCGCGCACGAGGTGCGGCACCGCGGGCTGCGCGTGCCCGAGGACCTCTCGATCGTCCTGCTCGCCTCCGACCCCGACGTCGCCGACCTGGCCGACCCGGCGCTCGACCTGCTCGTCGCGCCCGGCCGCGAGCTCGGCCGCCGCGGAGTGGAGGCGCTGCTCGCCCGCCTCGCCGACCCGGCGGCGCCGCTCCTCCAGGAGCGCATCGGCGGCCCGTGGCGCCCCGGCGGCTCGGTCGCCCCTCCGCACTGACGGGCGCCCCGGGAAGCCCCGGGAGCGCGCGCTACGGCACGATCGAGTCGATGTAGCCGCCGTCGACGCGCACGGCGGCGCCCGTGGTGGCCGAGGCGAGCGGGGAGGCGAGGTACGCCACCATGTGGGCGATCTCCTCCGGCTCGATGAGGCGCTTCAGCAGAGACTGCGGCCGGTGCAGGCGCATGAACTCGCGCTGCGCCTCCTCCCACGGGAGCTCGCGGTCGACCAGCTCGTAGACGAAGTCCTCGACGCCGCCCGTGTGGGTCGGCCCGGCGAGCACGCTGTTCACCGTCACCCCGGTGCCGGCGGCGGCCTTGGCGAAGCCTCGCGAGACGCCCAGCAGCGCGGTCTTCGACACTCCGTAGTGGATCATCTCGGCGGGCGTGACGACGGCGGAGTCGCTGCCGATGTAGAGGACGCGGCCCCACTCGCGCTCCATCATCCCGGGGAGGTAGGCGCGGGTCAGGCGCACGCCGGTGAGCACGTTGACCTCGGAGTAGCGGCGCCACTCGTCGTCGTCGATGGAGAGCGCATCGGCGGAGCCGAAGATCCCGAGGTTGTTGACGAGCACGTCCACCTCCGCGGCCGCGCGCAGGAGGGAGGCCGTGCCCTTCTCCGTCGACACGTCGGCCGCGACTCCGCGCACCCGCGCCTCCGGCACCGCCGCGCCGACGGCCTCGATCGCCCGGCGGATCGACCGCTCGGAGCGGGCGTTCACGATCACCTCGGCGCCCGCCTCCGCGAGCGTCGTCGCGATGGCCAGCCCGATGCCCTGCCCCGACCCCGTGACGAGGGCCGTGCGCCCGGTGAGATCCAACCCGATCATGCTGCTCCGCTCCGCGCCGCCGCCCGCCGGCCGCGCTCGGGGTCGAGCATGCCACCGAGCCCTGACATCCGGCCCGCTTCCGGCTGAGGACGCCCGCGGGGCGCCGCGGCATCGCTCGGAACGGCGGAGACCGTTGCCAACCGGACACTCGTGCGTTACGGTCTAATCAATCGGCAATACGTATTACCCGCGGGTAGTAGGCCGATGACCCAGACTGTCGACGAGGACGAGGCGGACGCGTGACCCCGATGCAAGCAGATGTCGCCGTGATCGGCGGCGGCCTCGGAGGAGTGGCGGCGGCGATCGCCCTCGCCCGCAACGGCCTCTCGGTCGTGCTGACCGAGCAGTACCCGTGGCTGGGCGGCCAGCTCACCTCGCAGGGCGTCCCGCCGGACGAGCACACCTGGGTCGAGCAGTTCGGCGTCACCGCCGACTACCGGCGCCTCCGGGACGGCATCCGCGGCTACTACCGCCGCAACTACCCCCTCACCGCCGAGGCGATGCGCGACGACCGCCTGAACCCCGGCCGCGGACTCGTGAGCAGGCTCTGCGCCGAGCCCCGCGTCGCCGTCGCCGTGCTCGACGAGATGCTCGCCCCCTACCGCTCGAGCGGAGCGATCCGCGTCGTCACCGGCGTCGTCCCCTTCGCCGTCGACGGCGGCCCGGGCCGGATCGAGCGCGTCCTGCTGCGCGACCCGGTCTCGGGCGAGGAGCTCGCCGTCTCCGGACGGTACGTGGTCGACGCGACCGAGACGGGGGAGCTGCTCCCCCTCGCGGAGGTCGACTACGTCACGGGCTCCGAGTCGCGCGACGAGCACGGCGAGCCCAGCGCTCCCGCCGTCGCCGACCCGATGAACGTGCAGGCCGTCACCTGGTGCTTCGGCTTCGACAGCGCGGACGGCGACCACACCATCGAACGCCCGGCCGACTACGACTACTGGCACGAGTACGAGGTGCCGTTCTGGGGCGGGAAGCTCCTCTCCTTCACCGCGCCGAACCCGAGGACGCTGCGCCCCGAGACCCGCACGATGCACGTCAACGCCGTGGGCGACACCCGCACCGCCGACCAGCGCGCGCAGGGCGGGGACACCGACCTCTGGATGTTCCGCCGGATCCTCGCGACCGAGACCCTCCGACCGGGCGCGCTCGACAGCGACATCGTGCTCGCGAACTGGCCGATGCTCGACTACCTCGACAGCTCGATCCTCGACGTGCCGGAGCCGGAGAAGCACCTCGCCGGCGCCCGCGCGCTCTCGCTGTCGTACTTCTACTGGCTCCAGACCGAGGCGCCCCGGCCCGACGGCGGCCGCGGCTGGCCCGGGCTCCGGCTCCGCGGCGACGTGATGGGCACCGCCGACGGCCTCGCGCAGGCCCCCTACATCCGCGAGTCCCGCCGGATCCGCGCGCTCACCACGGTGCGCGAGCAGGACGTCTCCGTCGCCGCCCGCGGGACGGGGAGCCCCGCGCGCTTCGACGACTCCGTCGGCGTGGGCATGTACCGGATCGACCTGCACCCGACCACCGGAGGCGACAACTACCTCGACGTGGAGTGCTCGCCGTTCGAGATCCCGCTCGGCGCCCTCGTGCCGCGCACCCCGACGAATCTGCTGCCCGGGGGCAAGAACATCGGGACGACGCACATCACCAACGGCGCGTACCGCCTCCACCCCGTGGAGTGGAACATCGGCGAGGCCGTCGGCGAGCTGGCGGCCCTCGCCCTCGCCGAGGACCTGTCGCCCCACGAGATCGCCGCCGACCCCGCCCTCGTCGCCCGCCTGCAGGCGAGGCTCGAGTCGCGCGGCGTAGAGACCCACTGGCCCGACGTCGTCGGGTACTGACCGGGAACACCGAGAAGACCATTGGAGAAAGAGAGACGATGAGACCAGCGAAGAAGCTGATGGCCTCGCTCGCCGCAGTCGGAGTGATCGCCGCCCTCTCGGGCTGCGGCGCCGCCGGCGGCGGGGACGACTCAGCACCCGTCGCTCTGAGGATGTCCGTCTGGACCTCCGACGAGAAGCAGCTCGCCCTGTTCGACTCGATGGCCGACGAGTACATCGCCGACCACCCCGAGATCGAGTCCGTGACCTTCGAGTCCCTCCCGTTCGCGGACTACAACTCGACCCTGACCACGCAGGCCGCGGGCGGCAACGCCCCCGACCTCGCCTGGGTGGGCGACATCGCGAAGGACCTGATCGACGCCGGAGCGCTCGCTCCGCTGACCGAGACCTTCGAGGGGACCGAGGGCTACGAGTACGACGACATCCTGCCCAGCGTGGCGCAGTCGTTCAGCCAGGACGGCGAGCTCTACGCGTACCCGTTCTCCAACTCGCCGTTCGCGCTGTACGTGAACCAGGACCTCATCGCGCAGGCCGGGCAGACCGTCGACCCCGCGACGCTCAGCTGGGAGGACGTCGACCGCATCGGCGCGGCCGTCAACGAGTCGACCGGCAAGGCCGGCTACATCATCCGCGACTTCGACTTCTCGGGCTGGCTGAGCCTCGCGAACCTCTGGGCGGGCTGGGGAGCCCAGCCGTGGAGCGACGACGGGACCCAGTGCACGATGGACTCGCCCGAGATGGTGGAGGCGTTCCAGTTCTTCCACGACTCGGTCTACGTCAGCGGCGCGACCCCCGGACCCGGCGTGACGGCGGACTTCTTCGCCGGCGACGCCGCGTTCACGACCGCGCAGGTCTCGCGCGCGAGCCTGCTCGACGGCTCGTTCCCGTTCGAGATCTACCCGCTGCCCGTCGGCCCCGCCGGCGAGTACGGCAACATCGGCCAGGCCGGCATGGCGGCGCTCGCGGGCGGCGACCACGTGGAGGAGGCGACCGGCTTCCTCTCGTTCATGACCAACCCGGAGAACTCCGCCAAGCTCGCGCAGTTCTTCCCGCCGCCCCGCGAGTCGCTGCTGTCCGGTGAGGAGCTGGCGAAGGTCAACACGCGCCTCAGCGCCGAGCAGCTCGACCGCGTCGTGGTCGACGAGCTCGCCGACGTGTCCGCCACCCCTCCGGTGACGAGCCCCGCCGAGATCACCTCGGTCGGCAAGACGGCGCTGGACCGCATGTGGTCGGCCGACGCCGACGTCGCCGAGGTGCTCGGAGGCGTCTGCGACGCCATCGCGCCCGTCCTCCAGGGGAAGTGATCCCGTGACCGCGACCTCGACGGACAGCCGCCGATCCGCTCCCGCCGGCGCCTACTGGAACCTCCGGCGCCGCGACGCGCTCGCCGGCTGGCTCTTCATAGCGCCCCAGCTGCTCGGTGTGATCGTGTTCGTGCTGCTGCCCGTCGGGCTCGCGGTCTGGTTCAGCCTCAACGAGTGGAACGTCTTCACCGGCTCCATGACCTTCGTGGGCGGCGAGAACTACGAGCGGGCGATCAACGACCCGAGCATCGGCGCGGTGCTCGGCACGACCGCGGTCTTCTCCGGGGGAGTGGTCGTCCTGAACCTCGCCCTCGGGCTGGGCCTGGCCGTGCTGCTGAACCGGAGGATCCCGGGCGGCGCCCTGTTCCGCACGCTCTTCTTCTCGCCCGTCGTCATCTCGGTGGTCGCCTGGACCCTCGTCTGGGGCTTCCTCCTCCAGGACAACGGCGCGATCAACGGCCTGCTCTCGCTGGTCGGCCTCGACGGGCCGAACTGGCTCCAGGAGGGACCCACCGCGATGGCGAGCGTCATCGTCACGCAGGTCATCCGCAGCGTCGGCGTCAACATGGTGCTCTTCCTCGCCGCGCTGCAGGGGGTGCCGGGCGACCTCTACGAGGCGGCCCGGCTGGACGGCGCGAGCCCCCGCGCGATCTTCTTCCGGATCACGCTCCCGCTCATCTCGCCCACCCTGCTCCTCACCGGCATCCTCACGATCGTCGGCTCGCTGCAGGCGTTCGCGCAGGTCGCCGTCCTGACCGAGGGCGGGCCGGAACTGTCGACGACAGTGCTCGTCTACTACGTGTTCCAACAGGCCTTCGAGTTCAGCGACATCGGCTACGGCGCGACGCTCTCGCTGATGCTGCTCCTCTTCGTCCTGATCCTCACGGTCGTGCAGTGGCAGCTGCGCAGGAAATGGGTCTTCTATGAGAACTGACGCCGTCGTCGAGCAGGGGACCCCGCTCACGCCACGCCTCGAAGCCGTCCCGGAGCCGCCCGTCAAGCGCCGCCGCGGCCGCAGCCCGCTCATGACCGCCCTGCTCGTCGTGACGCTGATCCTGCTCGTGCTGCCGTTCGCGGTGCCGACGTTCTGGATGATCGCCTCGTCGTTCAAGCCGGTGAACGAGATCTTCTCGAACCCGCCGACCCTGCTGCCGGACTCGCCGAGCCTGGCGGGCTACGCCGAGGCGTTCCGGTTCCAGCCGTTCGCGCTCCAGTACTGGAACAGCCTCTACATCGCGGTCACGGTCACCGTGGTGACGCTGCTGGTCTCGAGCCTGGCCGGCTACGCCTTCGCCCGGATCCCGTTCCCGGGACGCAACGCGGTGTTCCTCGTCGTCCTGACCGGCCTGCTGGTGCCGACGGAGGTGACGATCATCCCGCTGTTCCAGATCTTCCGGCAGCTCGGCTTCATCGACACCCACGTGCCGCTGCTGCTGGTGCCGATGGTCGGAGCGCCGGCGGTGCTGGGCACGTTCATCATGCGGCAGTACTTCATCGCGATGCCCGGCGAGCTCGAGGAGGCCGCGCGCCTGGACGGCCTCGGCCGCTTCGGGATCTGGCGGCGCATCTTCCTGCCGCTGTCCAAGCCCGCGCTGTCGGCCGTCGCGATCCTGACCTTCCTCGGGTCCTGGAACATGTACCTCGAGCCGACGGTCTACCTGACCTCGCCCGAGCTCTTCACCCTGCCCCAGGCGCTCACCCGCTTCACCGACGCCTACGGCGGGGAGATGTGGGACGTGCAGCTCGCCGCGGCGACGATGACGGTCGTGCCCGTGCTGGCCGTGTTCCTCCTCGCTCAGCGGCAGTTCGTGGAAGGGCTCGCGCACTCCGGTCTGAAAGGCTGACCCGGTGTTCACGGATCGCCCCCTCGCCGCCCTCCGCGAGTTCCGTGCGGAGGTCGCGGAGCCCGACGACTTCGACGCCTTCTGGCGGGCCACCCTCGCGCTCGGGCGGGAGGGCGGCCCCGGCGTCAGCGCCGCGCCGGTCGACGCGGGCCTCCCGCTGGTGCGGGTGCGGGACGTGCGGTTCCCCGGCTTCGCGGGCGAGCCGATCGCCGCCTGGCTGGTGACCCCCGCGGTCGACCCGGGCGCCCCGCTCCCCGTGGTGATCGAGTACCCCGGGTACGGCAGCGGACGGGGCCGTCCGATCGAGCACCTCTGGATCGCCGCCGCCGGGTACGCGCACCTGGTCGTCGACGCGCGAGGCCAGGGAGCCGGACGCCTCGCCCGCTCCGGAGCCACCCCCGACCCCCACGGCAGCGGACCCGCGTACCCCGGGGTCACGACCCGCGGCATCGAGTCGCCCGAGACGTACTACTACCGGCGCCTGATCGCGGACGCGGCGCTCGCCGTCGACGCCGTGGAGGCGCTCCCCGGGCTGGACCCGGACCGCGTGTCGGTCTTCGGCGGCAGCCAGGGCGGAGCGCTCGCGACCGCCGCGGCGGCGCTGCGCCCCCGGGTGCGCGCCGCGATCGCCCTCGTGCCCTTCCTCTCCGACGTCCTGCGCGCGACGACCGTCACGAACGAGGCGCCCTACGTGGAGGTCGCCCGCTACCTGGCGACCCGCCCCGAGGACCTCGACGCCGTCGAGCGGACCCTCTCCTACGTCGACGGCGTCCACTTCTCGCGGCGCCTGCGCTGCCGGGTGCACCGCTCGGTCGGCCTGATGGACCCGATCTGCCCGCCCTCGACGGTCTTCGCCTCCCACAACGTCTCGGGCGGCGAGACGTCGATCGACGTGTGGCCGTACAGCGGGCACGAGGGCGGCGGGGTCGGCGACCGCGAGCGGGCGCTGGAGGTGCTGCGGGAGGTCCTCGGGTGACCGCGCGGGCGTGACCCCGCGTCTCAGGACGTCGGCGCCTCCTCCATCCCGAGCCGCATCGCCAGGTCCATGGCGCGCAGGCGGGCCGGCGAGACGTCGTGGGGCAGGCTCCGGATGATCTCGCCGGCGCTCCGGGCGCGGGAGCCCTGTGCGGGATCGGGGGCCGGCGCGGGGTCCTCGGGCGGGTGCGCCTCGTCCCACGCGTCGAAGATCGCCTCGTCCTCCTCGAGCTGACCGGACTCCTCGACGACGCGCATCAGCCGGGCCTCGAAGGCGTGCCGCTCCCGCGCCACCTGCTCCACCCGGGGGTCGTCCTCGGCGACCGTGTCGTCGAGGGCCTCCTCGGCGGCGTCGACGCGGTCGGCCTCCGCCCGCAGCGCCGGATCGGCGGCCAGGACGACGAAGCGGCCGGCCTGGGAGACGGCGCCCAGCGGGCCGAACATCCGCTCGGTGACCAGCAGGGTGTCGAGGTCGGCCTGGCGCAGCGAGCCCTCGGGCGCACCCTCGAGGCGGCGCGAGACGATGTCGTCGAGCAGCCCCAGCCGGCCGCCGAGGGTCCGCATGCGCCGGACCGAGGCCCGCTTCCGCTGCAGCTCCTCCTCCTGCGCGGCGAGCGCGTCGTCCAGCCGCGCGAGGACGCCCGCGACCTCGTCCTCGCGGTCGGCGCTGTCCTCGGCGCCGGCCGGGGCTGCGACGGCGAAGGCGTCCCGGATGTCCTCGAGCGCGACCCCGGCGTCGGCCAGGCGGCGGATCCAGAGCAGCCGGATGATGTCGTCGTAGCCGTAGCGCCGACGACCGTCTCCGCCCCGCTCGCGCTCGGGAAGCAGGCCGAGCCGGTGGTAGTGGCGGATCGCCCGCGGAGTGACGCCGGCGAACGCGGCGGCGTCGCCGATCTGCACCTGGCGGGGCGGGGCGGGGAACGACTGCATGGGGGACCTCTCCGATCGGGACGGTGTGCACCGAGCAGACCACATGACGCAGGGGCAGGAGCAAGCCGGCCCGGCCTGCTCCCGCCCCGCGTCCCCTCGCGCTCAGCGCGCCAGGCGCACCGTCGCGATCTCGAACGGGCGCAGCTCGAGCCGTACGTCGGCCGACTCCGCCTCGACGGAGCTCTCGATGCGGACCTGCTCGGTGGGGCGCTCCATCAGGTCGGTGCGGGTGACCGCCCGGACGGCGAAGGCGGCGCGGAGGGTCGCTGCGGCGCGGCGGCCGAGCGACTCGTAGAGCCGCACGATCACGTCGCCGCTCCCGTCGTCCGCCGCCTTCACGGCCTCGACGATGACCGAGGGGTCGTCGATCGACACCAGGGGAGCGACGGGCGCGGCGCCGGTGAGCCTGCGGACCGGGGTGTTCAGCGCGTAGCCGGCCTCGACGGCGTCGGGCAGATCGGCGCCGACCACGAGCGAGACGGCGAGGCGGTGACGGCCCTGGTCGGCGTCCGGGTCGGGGAACAGCGGCGCGCGCAGGAGCGAGAGCCGGACCGTGGTCGTCGGGGTGCCGGCCGCGGCCCGGTCGCGGGTGATGTCGTGCCCGTAGGTGGAGTCGTTGACGACCGCGACGCCGAAGCCCGGCTCGCCGACGTGCACCCAGCGGTGCGCGACGGTCTCGAAGCGGGCGGCGTCCCACGTCGTGTTCACGTGGGTCGGGCGGTGCACGTGGCCGAACTGGATCTCGGACGTCGCCCGGTCCGAGAGCAGGTCGAGCGGGAAGGCGAGCTTGAGCAGCTTGCGGCGCTCGTGCCAGTCGATGTCGAGGCCGAGGTCGACGGCCGCCCGGCCGATCTGCAGCGAGACGGTCTGCACGACCGTGGAGCCGCCGAACGAGCGGATGATCACGACCGCCGGCACCTCGCGGCCGAGCGGGTCGCTCACGGTGCCGGCGCGGACCGAGTCGACGCCGACGAGGTCCTCCACCGTGCGGCGGTAGTTGTCGTCGAGGTCCCAGGCGTCCCACTTGTTCGGGGTGTCGCGGTGGAGCTGGAGGAGCCCCGCGGCGGCGCCGGCGGGCACGACCTCCCGGCCGCTCGCGAGGTCCACGACCGACTCGAGGAGCCCGGAGGCGCCGATCCGCACCCGGACGAGCCCGTTGTCGAGGACGTGGGCGTCGCCGTCGGAGCGGAGCGTCGGGGCCGAGTGCTCCGCGGCGGGGTCGGCCGCGGCCGCGCCGAGCGCCGGCACGCCCCCGACGGGGAAGGGGGAGGAGTTCACCAGCAGCTCCGCGGAGCCCTCGCCGGCGAGGGCCCGGACGGTCTCGGCGATCATCTCCTCGATCCGCTGCGCGATGCGGGCGTAGTTCTCCTCCGCCTCGCGGTGCACCCAGGCGATGGAGGTGCCGGGCAGGATGTCGTGGAACTGCTGCAGGAGGACCGTCCGCCACATCTCGCGCAGCTCGTCGGCCGGGTACGGGACCCCGGCGCGGACGAGGGCCGTGGTCGCCCACAGCTCGATCTCGCGGAGCAGGTGCTCGCTGCGGCGGTTGCCCTGCTTGGTGCGCGCCTGCGACGTGTAGGTGCCGCGGTGGAACTCGAGGTAGAGCTCGCCCGACCAGGTGGGCGCGTCCGGGTACTCGGCCTGCGCCTCCTCGAAGAAGCGGCGGGGCGTGGACAGCTCGACAGTCGGCGAGCCCTCGAGGCTGCGCGTGCGGCGGGCGGCCGCGATCATCTCGCGGTTGGGGCCTCCTCCGCCGTCGCCGTAGCCGAAGGGCACGAGCGACATGGTGCCGCTGCCCTTCTCGGCGTACTGGCGCTCGGCGCGGGCGAGGTCCTCGCCGGAGAGGTCGGAGTTGTAGAGGTCGACGGGCGGGAAGTGCGTGAACACGCGGGTGCCGTCGATGCCCTCCCACCAGAAGGTGTGGTGGGGCATCGTGTTGGTCTCGTTCCACGAGATCTTCTGCGTGAGGAACCAGCGCCCGCCCGCTCCGGCGATGATCTGCGGCAGCGCGGCGGAGTAGCCGAAGGAGTCCGGGAGCCAGACCTCCTCCGTGTCGATCCCGAACTCGTCGAGGAAGAAGCGCTTGCCCTCGAGCAGCTGGCGCACGAGCGCCTCGCCGCCGGGCATGTTCGTGTCCGACTCGACCCACATCCCGCCGACCGGCACGAAGCGGCCCGCGAGCACGTGGCCGCGGACGCGCTCGAACAGCTCCGGGTGGTCGCGCTTCAGCCACGCGTACTGCTGCGCGGAGGAGGCGGCGAAGACGAAGCCCTCTTCGCGCTCGATCAGGTCGCAGACGTTCGAGAAGGTGCGGGCCACCTTGCGGGCGGTCTCGCGGGCGGGCCAGAGCCAGGCGGAGTCGATGTGGGCGTGGCCGACGGCGTGCAGGTGGTGCGCGCTGGCCGAGGCGGGGCGCTCGAGGACCGTCCGCAGCGCCTCCCGGCCCGCGGCGGCGGTGCCGGACACGTCGTCCGGATCGAGGACGTCGACGGCGCGGTCGAGGGCGCGGACGATCTCGGCGCGGCGCTGGGAGGACTCGGGCAGCTGCCCGATCAGCCCGACGAGCACGGCCATGTCCTGCTCCAGCTCCCAGACCTCCCGGTCGAGCAGCCCGAGCTCGAGGCGGCGGAGGCGGTAGAGCGGGTCGGACGGAAGGGCGCCGTCGGCGGGGCGGCCGCCGAGCGCCGTGGGGGTGAAGGACCAGTCGCCGGTGATGTTCGGGTTGGCGGCGGCCTCGATGTAGAGCTCGACCGTGCGGTCGCCCGCCTCGCGGCCGGGCAGACGGTCGAGCGGGACCGACTGGTTGAACGGCTCGACAGCCTTCACGACCGTGCCGGTCGCGGTGAAGACGAGCCCCTCCGCCTCGAAGCCGGACTGGGCGCCGGTGTAGCCGAGGTCGACGACGAGCTCGGGCTCGCAGCCGTCGACGCCGACCCAGGAGGCGGGGATCTCGCCGCGCACGTGGAACCACACGGTGCCCCAGGGGGCGCCCCACGGCTCCCCGATGCGGGCGGGCGCGTAGGACGCGGCCCGCGCCTGGTCGAAGGGGACCGGCTCGCCCGGAGCGGTCCACGACTCGATCCCGAGCGGCTCGACCGCCCGGTGGATCGCCGGCCGGAGGCTCTCGGCGCGGAAGCGGGCGATGCGGGCTTCGATGCGGGTGCTGTCGTCATGCATGCGTTCTGGTGCTCGTTCCGTGTGCGGTGGGGGAGGGCGGCGGCGCGGAGGGCGCCGTCGCCCGGGGTCAGGAGGCGATGACGACGCGGTGCCCGTCGGGGAAGACGGCCACCTTCCGCCAGGTGTCGCCGGAGCGCTCCCAGCCCTCGTTGACCTGTCCGGCCGGAGGGGTCGGGATGGTCTCGGGGGCGCGGGCGACCGTGGTGTAGCCGGCCGCGCGCTCCACCCGGCCGCGGCCGAGCTCGAACGAGGTCAGGCGTCCCTCGTCGACGATCAGCGAGCCCTCGTCCACTCCCGCGGCGCCGCGCTCGATGAACGGGTTCACGAGGCGCGTCTGGGAGGAGTCGCTGCCCAGCACGATCGCCTTCTGCTGCGGGAAGCGGCCGAGGCTGAGCCCGTAGAAGCCGCCGAGGACGGTGAGGTTGCGCACCTCGAAGTCCGCTCCGCCGTTCGTCAGGCCGACGCCGAGGCAGTTCGCGCCCGAGGTCGGGAAGAAGTTCGGGTTCACGATCATGTGGCTCGTGCCGGCCTCGATCAGCACCTCCCAGCCGTCGCGGGAGCCCTCCGAGCGGAAGTTGATCAGGGTCAGGCCGGAGTTGACCGAGCGCCGGTTCTCGTTGCGGATCGACCGGAGGCCGACCGTGCCGCCGATGGCCTGGCAGTCGAGCATCGTCATGTTCGTCGGTGCGAGGAGGAAGCCGCCGAGGCCGGGGCTGATCGCCTCGACGTTGGTCATCGAGCCGCCGATGGAGGCCTTGCCCGAGTCCTCCACGCCCCAGCCGGCGGGGGCGACGATCTTGATCTTGTTCCAGGAGTTGGCGTACGAGTACTCGTCGTCGACGCCCGAGACGAAGGTGGCGCGCTCGCGGAAGATGCCCGACTTGCCGGTCTTCTGGATCCACAGGTTGCGGAACTCGCAGTTGACCAGCGAACGCAGCGACATCCCGTGGCCGCCGGAGGGCGTGCCCGTCATCTCGAAGTCGGCGAGGACGACGCCGGTGGCCTTGTTGTTGTTGGCGGGGCCGGCCGCGTCGCCGGTCTGGCCGGAGACGGTGAAGATGTCGCGGGTCGAGCCCTCGATCTGGACGATCCTCGTCTGGCGCATGCCGGCGCCGACGATCTTCGGCCCGGCGTAGCCGTAGGGCGGCCCGTTCTCGGGCTGCACCGGGTAGCCGCGGTAGTCGACCGCGAGGCCCGTCACCCGGATCTCGCCGGCGGGCAGCGACACCCCGCCGCCCGGAGCGGTCATCGCCTTGTCGATGGCCGCCTGCACCGCGCGGGTGTTGTCGGCGCCGGCGCGGTCGTCCCAGCGGAACTCCTTGTCGAGCGGCGAGATCGGCCCCTCGGTGACGCTCAGGCGCTTCTTCTGCCCGGGAGCGTCGGCCGGGGGCGCGGCGGCGGCCGGAGTGGCGGCGCCGACGGCCCCTGCCGCGCCGGCGAGGGCGGCGGCGCCCCCGGCGAGGAAGAGGCGGCGCGAGTTGTCGGGCCTGCGCTGCGGATCGTGCTCGGGCTGCTGATCGGGCTTGTGCTGCCGATCGGGCCTCGGGGAGGCCGTGGTCTGGTTGTCTGGGTCTGCGGGATTCATCATCGTCGACGTTCCGCCCTCTCTCGCCCCGGTTGGGCGTACGGCGATCCTTTGTCATCGGTAGCCTGAGGTCAAGACGTAATACCTATTACCAGGATGAAGCGGGGGTGTCCGGGTGCCGCGGATCACACAGAAGGACATCGCGCGTCTCGCCGGAGTCAGCCAGACGACGGTGTCGTTCGTGCTCAACGACAAGGGCGAGCAGCTCGCCCGGGTCCCGGAGGCGACGCGGGCGCGGATCCTCAAGGCGATCCAGGAGACGGGGTACGTCGCCGACCCCATCGCGCGCCGCCTCAAGCAGGTCGGCACCGGCATGATCGGCGTCTACACCTACGAGAGCCTGTTCCCGCTCGACCGCGAGGACTTCTTCCACCCGTTCCTCGCCGGCATCGAGGAGGAGGCGCAGAACCGCGACATCGACCTCCTCCTGCTGACCAGCGGCCGCGTCGGCGGCCGCCGCGGCGGCCTGAGCGGCGGCACCACCCGGCTGCGCCTGGCCGACTCCTGCATCCTCCTCGGGCAGCGCATGCCCCGCGAGGAGCTCGAGTTCCTCAACGCGAGCGGCTTCTCCTTCGTCAGCATCGGCCGCCGCGACGACGCCGGCGGGCCCGTGCCCTACGTGGCCGCCGACTACGCGTCGATCGTCCGCGAGCTGATCTCCTGCGCGCGCGCCCTCGGCCACACCCGCTTCGCCTACGCCGGCCACGGCGAGGGCGTCGAGTCGTACACCGACCGCATGGCCGGCGCGCGGGCCGAGCTCGGCGACGGCTTCCTCCACCTCGTCCCGGGGCCGGAGGCGTCGCCGCAGGAGTGGATCCGCCGGATAGCCGCCGAGGGCGTCACGGTCGTCCTCGCCGAGCAGGAGGAGCAGTTCGTCCTCCTGCAGGAGGCCGCCGAGGCCGAGGGGGTGGCGGTGCCGGGCGACCTGTCGCTGGTGTCGCTCTCCGGATCGGCCGACCGCACCGGCTGGCAGGCCGGCTTCGAGCTGCCCCGGCGCGACATGGGCCGCCGCGCCGTGCAGATCCTCATCGAGGGCGACCCCGCGCGACGGGAGCAGCAGCTCCTCCGCTGCACGCTCGTCGACGGCGCCTCCCTGGCCGCGGCCCCGGCCTGACCGCTCAGTCTGACCGGCCGGGCTCAGCCCGAGTGGTGGCGCCCGATCGGCAGCACCAGCGGCGTCCGCGAGACCGGGTCCTCGATCACGCGCGACTCCATCCCGAACACCGCGCGCACCGTCTCCGGCGTCACCACCTCGGCGGGCGTGCCCGAGGCGTACAGGGCTCCGTCGCGCACGGCGACGAGGTGGTCGGCGTAGCGGGCGGCGAGGTTGAGGTCGTGCAGCACGATCACGATCGTCGTCCCGCGCGAGCGGTTGAGGTCGGTGAGCAGGTCGAGCACCTCGACCTGGTGCGACACGTCGAGGTAGGTCGTCGGCTCGTCCAGGAGGAGCACGTCGGTCCGCTGGGCGAGGGCCATCGCGATCCACACCCGCTGGCGCTGCCCGCCCGAGAGCTCGTCCACGGGGCGGTCGGCGAGCTCGAGCGTGCCGGTGTCGCGCAGCGCCTCCTCGACGATCGCGTCGTCGTCCGATCCGGAGCCGCGGCCGAAAAGGCCCCGGTGCGGGTAGCGGCCCCGGGCGACCAGGTCCGAGACGGCGATCCCCTCCGGCGCGATCGGGGTCTGCGGCAGCAGCCCCACCTGCTGCGCGACCTGGCGCGTCGGGAGCCGGTGGATCGCGCGCCCGTCGAGCAGGACGCTCCCCGAGCGCGGGGTGATCAGCCGCGCCATCGCGCGCAGGAGCGTCGACTTGCCGCAGGCGTTCGCGCCGACGATCACCGTGATCCGGCCGGGCGGCACGGCGAGCGAGAGCCCGTCGACCACCACGCGCTCGTCGTAGGCGAGGGTGACCGCGTCGGCGGCGAGGGTGGGCGGGGCGTCGGTCACAGGGAGCCTCCGGAGCGGTTGCGGCGGGCGAGGAGCCAGAGCAGGAAGGGCGCGCCGAGGGCACCGGTGACGACGCCGACCGGGAAGCGCGCGCCCGAGAACAGCGCGCCGACGACGTACTGGGCGAGCAGGTCGGCGGCGAGCACCACGACCGCGCCGACCAGGGCGGAGGGGATCAGCAGCGTGCGCGCGCTCGGCAGGATCCGCCGCGCGATCGGCCCCGAGACGAAGGCGACGAACGCGATCGGGCCGGTGGCGGCGGTCGCGACGGCCACGAGGCCGACTCCGACCGCGAGCAGGGCCAGCCGGCTGCGCCGCACGTCGAGCCCGAGCGCGGTCGCCGACTCGTCGCCGAGCTGCAGCACGCCGAGCCGGCCCGAGAGCAGCAGCGCCAGCGGCACCAGCACGAGCATCGTCAGCGCGAGCGGCGGGACGGAGGGCCAGGCGGCCGAGTTGAGGCTGCCGGTCAGCCAGCGCAGCGACTCCTGGACGTCCTCGAAGTCGGCGCGGGTCTGCACGTAGGCGATCACGCTCTGGAACATCGCCGCGACGCCGATGCCGATGAGGATCAGCCGCGCCCCGATCACTCCGCCGCCCTCGGCCAGCCCGGCGATGATCAGGGCCGTCGCGAGCCCGGCCGCGACCGCGATCACCGAGACCGCGCCGCCCGAGAGCCCGAAGAACGCGATCGCGACGACGGCCGCCGCGCTCGCCCCCGACGTGATGCCGATGATGTCGGGGCTGGCGAGGGCGTTGCGCAGCATCGTCTGGAAGATCACGCCGCCCATCCCGAAGCCCACGCCCACCAGGACGGCCGTGATGGTGCGCGGCAGCCGCAGCGTGCCCACGGTGAAGGAGGCGCCCGGCACGGTCTCGCCGAGGATCACGCGGACGACCTCCGGCACCGAGTAGACCGTGCTGCCGACCGTGAGCGAGACGACGACGAGCACCAGAGCGAGCACCGCGAGGACCGCGCAGCCGATGACCGTGCGCCGACGGCGCAGCGTGCGGCCGGCCGCGATGCCGACCGCGGCGGGCGCCTCCGCGGTCCTCACAGCGCCCGCACCTTCGAGCGGCGCACGATCGCGATGAGCACCGGGGCGCCGATCAGCGCGGTCACGATGCCCACCTCGACGTCGCTCGGCCGGGCGACCACGCGGCCGACCACGTCGGCGACGAGCAGCAGCAGGGCGCCGAGCAGAGCGGAGGAGGGCAGCAGCCAGGCGTGCGCGGGGCCGGTGACGCGGCGGGCGAGGTGCGGGACGACCAGGCCGATGAATCCGATCGGTCCGGCGATCGCGGTCGCGGCGCCGCAGAGCAGCACGGCCGCGAGCCCCGCGACCAGGCGGATCCGCCCCACGCGCCGGCCGAGGCCGGTCGCCAGGTCGTCGCCGAGCGCCAGGGCGTCGAGCCCCCGCGCGCTGGACAGGGCCAGCACCGCGCCGACCGCGAGGAACGGGAGGACCTGCAGGATGCTCGCGGTCTCGGCGCCGCCGACTCCGCCGACCTGCCAGAAGCGGAAGCGGTTCAGCGTGGTCTCCTGGGTGAGCAGGACCGCGCTGATGAGGGAGGTGAGCGCGGCGGCGGTGGCGGCTCCGGCGAGGGCGAGCTTCAGCGGAGTGGCGCCCTCGCGGCCGAGCGAGGCGACCGCGTAGACGAACGCCCCGGCGACGGCGGCTCCGAGGAACGCGAGCCAGATGAACTGCGGCAGGCTCGTCGCGCCGACCCCGGCGATCCCGAGCACGACCGCGAGCGAGGCGCCGGAGTTGAGGCCGAGGATGCCCGGATCGGCGAGCGGGTTGCGGGTCAGGCCCTGCATCACGGCTCCGGCGAGCCCGAGCGCGGCGCCGACCAGGATCGCGAGGACCGTCCGCGGCACCCGCCCCTGCACCGCCGCGTCGACGATGGACGCCGGATCGGGCAAGGTCAGCGCCGGCCAGACCTCGCCGAGCGGGATCTCGCGGGAGCCGTACACGAGCGAGAGGACCGACGCGACGGCCAGCGCGACGAGGGCGACCGCCAGCGCGGTCGCCCTCGTCTTCCGGGTGGGTGCGGTGCGGGTCACGACACCTTGTCGGCGGCCGCGGCGAGGCCTGCGGTGTACTCGTCGAGCACCCACGGGATGCTGAGCAGGTTCGGCGACGAGGTGGCCATGGCGGCGGAGGAGCCGTCCTCCAGCACGTAGACGGAGCCGCGCTCGACGGCCGGGATCTTGGAGAGCAGCGGGTCGGCCTGCAGTGCGGCGAGGGTCGTGTCGTCGCCGTAGACGACGAGCACGTCGGCGTCGAGCTGGTCGGCGTTCTCGGAGCTGATCGTGCCGCTGAACGCCTCCGAGTCGCCGGAGAGCTCGGCGACGCTCGGGGCGACGTCGAGTCCGAGGTCCTCGACGAACTTCACGCGCGCGTCGTTCGGCGTGTAGTAGGTGAAGGTGCTCGCGTCGGTCGGGTCGTACCAGCCGTACATGAACGTGGTGCCCGCGAGCTGCGGGTAGGACGCGGTGGTCTGCGTGATGTCGCTCTCGATCTCGCCGACCTTCGCGACGGCCTCGTCCTCGAGGCCCAGCGCGGCGCCGTCGAGCTTCGCGGAGTCCTGCCAGGTCGTGCCCCAGGGCAGGCCCGGGTAGGCGACGGTGGGGGCGATCTGGCTGAGGGTGTCGTAGTCCTGCCGGGTGATGCCGGAGTAGGCCGAGAGGATCACGGTCGGGCTGAGGTCCGAGATCGCCTCGAAGGGCACGCCGTCGGTCTCGTCGAACAGGGTCGGGGTCTCGGCGCCGGAGGCGTCGAGCGCCTCCTTCGTCCACACCAGCAGGCCGTCGCCGTCCTCGTCGCCGTAGGAGGCGCGGGTGAAGCCGACCGGGGTCACGCCCAGCGCGAGCGCCACGTCCTGGTTGGTCCAGCTCGTCGCGACGACGCGGTCGGCCGACTCGACGGTGGTGCTGCCGAAGGCGTGGTCGACGGTGACGGGGAAGCCCTCGCTGCTCTCGGCGGCGCTGCTCTCGGACGTGCCCTCGGAGCCGGCGTCGGCTCCTCCCGAGCAGGCGGTGAGCAGCAGCGCGGCGAGGCCGAGCGAGGCGACGGCGGTCAGGCGGAGGGGGGTGCGAGTGGCGGGCACGGCGATCCTTCGAAGGGGGTGGTGGGGGTTGCGAAGGTTAACCTAACCTAACCGCCTGGACGGGGCCAGTGGCCGGCGGGATCAGCGGCGGTGGGACGCGACCAGGCGGCGCAGGTGCTCGCGGGGAGCGTCGACGATCCGGACGGGGTCGTCGAGCACGAGCGTCGTGCGCTCGGATCCGTACTCGGGCCAGCCGGCGTCGCCCGTCGCCGCGAAGGCGGCCCAGCGCGACGAGACCTCGTCGCTGAGGCGCTGCGGGGCGGGCCCGATCGTGCCACGGGCGTCGTCGAGGCTGCGGAAGAGGAAGGGCAGCTCGAGGGAGTGGGTCGCGCCGCGGGAGTCGTCGGCGCGCCAGGCGAACAGGGCGGCGCGCGTCGATCCGGTCGCTGCGGCCCGGGCGTCGAGCAGCCGCAGACTCGGCTGCCGGTAGATCTCGTCGGCGAGGCACGCCTCCAGGGCCTCGGCGTCCGAGGGGGTGCGGCCCAGGTCGGCCGCCAGAGCCTCTCGATAGGCCCCCGCGTCCCCTCCCGGAAGCAGGTCGGCGATGTGCCGGTCGAGCTGTGCGCGCAGCTCGACGGAGTCGGGAGCCCGGAGGTCGACGGAGCCCGAGCCCTCGTTGACGTTCGTCGTCACGACGAGATCCACTCCGCTCGAGGCTCCCGCCGCGACGGCGGACACCGGGTCGCGGGTCAGCAGGCGGCCGTCGAGGCCCGCCCGGAACACGGCGACGGTGTTCGGACCCGCGGCCGAGCGACGGGCGAGCAGGCGGTCCTGCGCCTCGATCAGGCGAGGCCAGGGCAGGTCGAGGAGCCGCTCCGGCGGCGCGCCGAGCAGGTCGAGCAGCTCCGCCGTGGCCTCCTTGCCGTACTCGCGCGACCCGACGCGCTCGGGGTTCGCGCTCTGCAGCACTGCTCGCGCGAAGAGGCCCTCGGCGCGGGGCGCTGCGAGCAGCATCGCGGCCGACGTCGCGCCGGCGGACTGGCCGGCCAGCGTGATCCGACCGGGGTCTCCTCCGAACTCCGCGATCTCGTCGCGGACCCACTCGAGCGCGGCGACGGTGTCGTGCAGGCCCGCGTTCGCGGAGTCGCGGTACTCGTGGCCGAGGAGGTGGTCCACGGTGAGGAATCCGAGCGCGCCGAGCCGGTGGCCGAGCGCCACGACGACGGTGCCGGTCCGGGCGGCGAGCCGTGCTCCGTCGCAGAAGGGCTCGGAGGGGGAGCCGGCGACGTGCAGCCCTCCGTGGATCCAGACGATCACCGGGCAGGCCTCGGCTGCCTCCGGCGTCCAGACGTTCACGGTCAGGCAGCCGATCTCGCTTCCACCCGACGTCTGCGGAGCGCGCGGTCCGGGCTCCAGCGCCTCGCGCCGTCCGCTCCAGGCCTCGAGCGGCGGAGCCGGGAGGAAGCGCCGGGGGTCGCCCGCGTAGGGCACCCCGAGGAACGCGTGCGCCGCTCCGTCCGGCGTCTCGACGGTCCGCCCGAGCAGCCGGCCGGCGGAGACGACGGCCTCAGCCATCGCGCCCTCCGGGCTGCAGGAGCACCGGCCCGTGCCCGGGCGAGAGGGTGCTCTGCAGCACGAGGGAGGACGCTCCGACGGCGGCCGCGTCGCGCGGGTTGCTCGAGAGCTCGACCTCGATCGGGTGGGCCCGGCGGGCGAAGCGGCGCTCGTCGAGGCGGGCGCGGATCGCGCGGGTGTGGATCGATCCGGCGATGGCGACTCCGGGGCCGGTGAGGACCAGCTCGTCGAGGTCGAACAGGTTGGCCAGGATCAGAGCGCCGTCGGCCAGGTGCCCGGCCGCGCGCTCGATCAGGGCGAGGGCCGCCGGATGGCCGTTGATCGCCGCCAGGCTGAGCACGTCGAAGTCGCGGGCGTGCTCCTCGGCGCGGAAGGCGAGGTCGAGGTCGGCGAACGCGGCGCGGTCGGAGCGCGCCTCCTCCACGACCACCGTCGGCGAGGCGTACCGCTCGAGGCAGCCGACGTTGCCGCAGAAGCACTCGCGCCCGCCCGGCACGATCGTGACGTGGCCGATCTCGACCGCGTTCGAGCTCGCCCCGCGCAGCAGTGCGCCGTCGAGGACGACCCCGGCCCCGATGCCGGTGCCGACGTAGATGCTCCCGAAGGTGCGGTGCCGCGAGACGCCGCGGCTCCAGAACTCGCCGATCGCGGCGGCGGCGGCGTCGTTGTCGAGCAGGATCGGCGCGCCCAGACCGGCGCCGAGCTCCTGGCGGAGCGGGTGGTCGCGCCAGTGGTGCAGCGTCGGCGGGCCGAGGACGCGGCCCGCGGCCTGGTCGATCGGGCCGGGAGCGACGACCGCCACGCCCGCGATCGAGCCGCGGTCGATCCCGGTCCCGCGGATGAAGTCGTCGTAGGCCCGGACCAGGCGCGCGGTGACCTCCTCCGGGGAGGCGAGCGCGGCGCCGTCGATCTGCTGGCGTGCGATCACGCCTCCGCCCGTGTCGGTCGCGACCAGGGTGATCGACTCGAAGCCGAGCTGCAGGCCGATGGCGATCCTCGCCCGCGCGTTGATCTCGAGCAGCTGCCGCGGCTTGCCCCCGGTCGAGGTGGAGCCGGTCTGGCGGACGATGCCGTCGGTGAGGAGCTTGCGCACGATCATCGAGATGGCGGGCTGGGTGAGGCCGGTCGCGGCGGTCAGCTCGACGCGGCTGATCGGCCCGGAGGAGCGGATCAGGTCCACGACGAGGGCGCGGCTCCCGGGGGCCGCGGGTGTCGATTCGCGCCGTGCCATGCCGTCACCTCCCGTTCCGCTCGTCAGCGTACGGGACGGCTCCGGCGCCGATCGGCCCCCTACTCTGGACGGGCGACGAAGGGCGGTGGCGATGACGCGGACGAGACCGATCGGCCTGGCCCTGGTGCGGGCGACCGAGATCATGGGCGCGGAGCCGTACTTCCACGAGTTCATCGCCGGTGTCGAGCGGGCGGTCCGCCCCTCGGGCTACTCGGTGCTCCTCAACGTCCTGCCCGACGCCGACGCCGAGCTCGCGACCTATCGGCGGTGGAGCGAGGACGGCGAGGTGAGCGGCGTGATCCTGGTCGACCTCGAGGACGGGGATCCGCGGCCGGAGTTCGTGCGCGGCCTCGGCCTCCCCGCCGTCGTGATCGGCCCGCCGAGCGCCGCCGTCGGCTTCCGCGCGGTGTGGACGGACGACGACAACGCGATGCGCGCGGCCGTCGACTTCCTCGCCGGTCAGGGCCACTCCCGGCTCGGCCGCGTCGCCGGACCCGCGGAGTTGCTGCACACGCGCATCCGCGAGGAGACGTTCGCGCAGGAGTGCGCGCGGCACGGAGTGTCCGGACCGACGGCCGGGGGCGACTACTCGCGGGCCTCCGGGGCCCGAGCTCTGGCGGCCCTGCTCGACGGCGACGAGCGGCCGACGGCGGTCGTCTTCGACAGCGACCTGATGGCGCTCGGCGGACTCGACGAGGCCCGCGATCGCGGTCTCGCCGTCCCGGGCGAGCTCTCGCTCCTCGCCTGGGACGACTCCGCGCAGTGCCAGCTCAGCGAGCCCCCGCTCTCGGCGGTCTCGCACGACGTGCAGGTCATCGGGATGCTCGCCGGCCGGGAGCTCCTGGCCGGCATCGCGGGTGGCGAGAGCCGTGCGATCAGCAGCCCCGCCGTCGTGATCGTCCCGCGCGGATCCACGGGCGCGCCGGCGGCCTGAGCATCTCCGACCGCCGGTCGACGGCCGTCGCCACGCCCCGCGTGCTCGCACTGCCGTCTCCATTCGTTACATAAATTATTTACTTTTGATATTGACCTCGACGGGGAGGACAGGGGAGTCTGTCCGAGGACCGGCCGACGAGGGCGGGGCGACGAGCCCCGCTCCCGAGAGCGGAACGACGCGAGCCGGTCCTCCACCCCGGTCGAAGGAGCCCTGGAACACACATGACCCGTGCCGCAGCACCGCCCGCCTCGAGGCGCTCCCGCCTCCGCTCGGCCCTCGCCGGCGGAGCGATCGCCGCCGTCGTCGCCTCGACCCTCGTCGCGACCGCGTCCTCCGCCCAGGCCGCCCAGGCCGCGCCGGCCGACTGGACCAGCGCCAACACCGCGTTCGTCCAGCGCGACGGCAGCGCCCTCACCCTCGACGGCGAGCGCTTCCGTGCCAGCGGGACGAACATCTACTGGCTCGGCCTCGACGAGAACGTCGGCGGGATCGACTACCCGACCTACTTCCGCATCAAGGACGCCCTCGACACGGCGGCCGGGCTCGGGGTCACCGTCGTGCGCTCGCACATGATGACGTCGACCAGCCAGGACGACGCCGACCCGCTCGCGCTGATGCCGCGGCTCGGCGAGTACAACGAGGAGGCGTTCCGCACCATCGACTTCGCGGTCGCCTACGCGGGCACTCTCGGCATCCGCCTGGTGCTGCCGCTCACCGACCAGTGGGAGTACTACCACGGCGGTCACCGCGACTTCACGACTCCGCTCGGCCTCGAGTCGGACGACTTCTACACCGATCCGGCCGCGATCGCGGCATACCAGGACTACGTCGACCACGTGCTCGACCACACGAACACGATCACCGGGACGCGCTTCATCGACGACCCGACGATCATGGCGTGGGAGCTGGGCAACGAGCTCGAGGGCATGACCCGCGAGTGGATCGACGCCCAGGTCGCGCACCTGAAGGAGAAGGCCCCGGAGCAGCTCGTCGCCGCCGGCCGCCGCTTCGACATCGATCCCGACACCCTCGCGTCGCCGGACCTCGACATCGTCGACGTCCACTACTACCCGCCGACCGCCGAGCGGGTCTCGGCCGACGCGCGGACCGTCGCGGACGCGGGCAAGGTCTACATCGCGGGGGAGTACGCCTCGACGGCCGCCTCCGCCACGCTGCTCGACGCGGCCGCGGCCGACCGGAACGTCTCGGGCATGTTCTTCTGGTCGCTGTTCGGGAACAACGACCGCGGGGGCTTCGTCCCGCACGACGACGGCTTCACCCTCCACTACCCGGGCGATTCGGCGCGGGAGCGGGAGAGCGTGGAAGCGGTCGAGCGCTACAGCGCGGCCGTCGGCAGCACGCCCGGCCGGCACGAGCTCGGCGCCCCGCTCGTCACGGCCCTCGACCAGGTGTACGGCATCACCACCGTCTCGTGGCGCGGGACCGCGGGAGCGCAGGGCTATCTCGTGCAGCGCTCGGTCGACGGCGGTGCCTGGAGCGACGTGACCGACGGCGCCGTCTCCGCCTCCGCCTCCCCGGTCACCGACTACGACTCGCCCGACGGAGCGCGCTACCGCGTGGTCGCGGTCGGCGAGGGCGATCGCCCCGGCCCCGCCTCCGACCCCGTGGCCGCGCCCGAGGCCGGCACGGTGCTCGTCGATCCGCTGCAGACCTGGACCCTCAGCTCGGCACACGAGAACGCGCGGCTCGAGCCGACGCCGGCCGGCGGAGTCGTCGCCGCGACGGGCGCTGCGAGCATCACCTGGCAGCGTGACGGCGTGACCGCCGCCGAGTTCCTCCTCTCGGACCCCTCGGCCGCGACCGTCTCGACGAGCACCGACGGGACGACCTGGACTCCGGCCGCGACCACGGTCGACGGCGGCGCCCTCCGAGCGGACGGCCTCGACGGCGACGCCGTCCGCCTCTCCTGGAGCGGCAGCGCCACCCTCGAGCGCGCCACCGTCACGAGCGCGGCGGAGGCGGTGGCCCTCGCCGACCCGCTCGACGACTTCTCGAAGGTGTCGGCCCGCACGGGCAGCCTCGCGATCGACTCCGGCTCGCCCGCGCAGTTCGGCGGAGACGTCTCCCGCGTGAAGCGCGAGAGCACCGATCCGGCGAGCCTCACCTGGAGCTTCGACGACATCAGCGGCGCCGACGTGACGGCCTGGTACTGGCCCGACCAGCCGGTCGCCCCGCTCACCGTGGAGGGCTCGGCCGACGGTGCGACGTGGGCGCCGATCGCGGTCGACACCCGCGGCGGCACCGGGAACTGGAAGCAGTACACGCTGTCGGTGCGCGGCCTCTCCGGCGTGAACCAGCTGCGCGTCTCGTGGCCGCAGGGCCCGGGCGAGGCGTGGACGCCGCAGATCGGCTCCGTGAACCTCTTCTCGCCGAACGCCGCTCCGCTCGGCGCCCCGGCCGCCCCCGCGCTCGTCGCGCCGGCCGCCGGCGCCGACGGGATCACCGCGACCCCCGCGTTCTCGTGGGAGCCCGCCGCCGACGCCGCGTTCTACCGCTTCACCCTCTCGGCATCGGAGGACCTCTCCGACCCGATCGTGGAGACGACCGGGCTCACCGCGACCACCGTCCGCCCGGACGTCGACCTCGCCCCCGAGACGCGCTACTCCTGGCGGGTGACCGCCGTGAACGGCGTCGGCTCCACCGTGTCCGAGGTCCGCTCGTTCGAGACCTCGGCCGTGCCGACGGAGCCCGTCGTGGTCGACGACTTCGAGGGCTACGCCGACGACGCGGCGGTCCGCGAGGCCTACGTCCGGAACAGCGGGGGCGGCACCATCGCGCCGACGCTGGTGCCCTCCGGCGCCGGCAGCGCCGCGCGCTTCGACTACGACACGGGCACGGCCGGCTACGCGGGCGTCGTGAAGACGTTCGATGCTCCGCAGAACTGGTGGGGCTACTCCGGGCTGACCCTCGACGTGGACGCCGCGGCCCCGTTCTCGGTGCAGTTCGTCGCGAACGGCGCCTACTGGGAGGCCTCCGTCACCCCGGCAACGGAGGGGCCGACCGTCGTCCCCTTCTCAGCCTTCGCTCCGCCGTCGTGGGCCCCGGAGGCCGATCTCGACCTGACCTCGGTGACCCAGTACGCCCTCTACGTGAACGGATCGGGGACCGGAGTCCTCACCGTCGACGACGTGGCGACGGTGGTCGCCGCCGGGCCCGCCCCGACGCCGACGCCGACCGCTCCGCCCACGACGACGCCGACCACCCCGCCGACGACGACGCCCACCGCACCGCCGACGACTCCCACCGCGCCGCCGACGGCCGGACCCTCGCCCCACCCTCACGTGCCGTCGTGGCTGGAGTCGCTGGTGCGCCAGTACCTCCCGACGATCCGGCACTGGTGGCAGGCCCGTCACTGACCTCCGTCCCGCACCCACTGCACTCACCGTCGCACCGCGACGCCCTACCGAGGAGAACACCCGTGCAACGACCCACCAGAAACCGCAGGACCACGCTGATCGGCATCGTCGCCGTCGCCGTCACGTCCTCCCTCGCGCTCGCCGGCTGCTCCGGCGGATCGGCGGGGAACGACTCCGGCGAGCCGGCCGGCGAGATCACTGTGCTGACCAACCGCACCGACCTGGTCGACACGACCTTCGCCGACTACGCGACGACGTTCGAGGGGAAGTACCCCGGGACGACAGTGAAGTTCGAGGCCCTGACCGACTACGAGGGCGACACCAAGATCCGCCTGAACTCGAAGGACTACGGCGACGTGCTGCTCATCCCGAGCTCCAACGTCACCAAGGACGACTACTCCGACTACTTCGAGCCGCTGGGCTCGACGGAGGAGCTGTCGAAGACCTACCGCTTCACCAACGAGGGCTCGTTCGACGGCACCGCCTACGGAGTCTCGACCTTCGGCTCGGCCATGGGCTACGTGTTCAACCGCGACGTCTGGACCGCGGCGGGCATCACCGACCCGCCCGCCACGGAGGAGGAGTACCTCGCCGACCTCGAGAAGATCAAGGCCGACGGCGTCGTCCCCTATTACACGAACTACAAGGACGGGTGGCCCCTCGCGACGATCGAGGGCAACCTCGGCACGGTGCAGGGGGCGGACGTCCGCACCGAGATGATCGCGGACGACGCGCCCTGGACCGAGGGCAACGACCAGTACAACATCGACGGCCTGCTCTACGACACGGTCGCGCAGGGCCTCAGCGAGGCGGACCCGACCACCACGAACTGGGAGGAGTCGAAGGACCTCCTCGCGAGCGGGGAGATCGGCTCGATGGTGCTCGGCTCCTGGGCCGTCTCGCAGATGCAGGACGCGGCAGAGAAGGCCGGGAAGTCCCGCGACGTCATCGGCTTCTGGCCGATGCCGTGGGCGCAGGACGGGACCTTCACCTCGGTGACCGCCTCGGACAAGTTCCTCGCGATCAACAAGAACTCGGACAACAAGGCCACCGCCCGCGCGTGGATCGACTGGTTCACGAACGAGTCCGGCTACGCCGAGAGCCAGGGCGCGATCAGCCCCGTGATCAGCGACCCCGCTCCCGACACCCTCGCGGACTTCGACGCGCTCGGCGTGCAGTACCTCGAACTCGCCCCGGACCCGGTCGGCAAGGAGGCGGTCATCAACGACATCGCCAACGAGGCCGAGATCGACCTGTTCGGCAACGCCTACCGCCAGGAGCTGATCGACGCCGCGCGCGGTGCGGGCGCCGGCGACAAGGAGTCGCTGTTCGCCGACCTCAACTCGCGCTGGGCCGCGGCCCGCGCCGACGTCGCCGAGTAGTCCCCGCGGGCGGCCGCCTCCCGCGGCCGCCCGCCCCCTCCCTCCGGAGCCCCACCGCTCCTGCACCCCCGAACGACGGAAGGATCGACCATGGCGATCACCGACGCTCCGCCCATCGAGGTCGGAGCGAGCAAGCGGATCCGGCCCCGCCGCCGGCAGCGCCTCACCGGCAGGCGCATCACCCCCTGGCTCTTCCTGGCGGTCCCGCTGGCGTTCCTGGTCGTGCTGACGTACATCCCGGTCGCGAACATGTTCTGGTACAGCGTCACCGACTGGGACGGCCTGGACCCCGACAAGACCTTCGTCGGCCTCGAGAACTACGTCGAGATCTTCACCCGGCCCGAGATCTTCCGCGTCTTCTTCGTCAGCCTGTTCTACCTCGCCGGCGCGATCGCGCAGCTCGGCCTCGCCCTCTTCTTCGCGACGCTGCTGAGCTTCCGCACCCGGTTCCGCAACTTCTTCAAGGGCGTCATCTTCTTCCCCTACCTGATCAACGGCGTCGCCATCGGGCTGATGTTCCTCTACTTCTTCCGTCCGGACGGCACGCTCGACGCGGTGCTCGGCGTCTTCGGCGTGCAGGACACCCCGCAGTGGCTCGGCGACCCCTCCGTCGTCAACGTGTCCCTCGCGGCCACCTCGGTCTGGCGCTACATGGGGCTGAATTTCGTGCTGTTCCTCGGTGCGATCCAGTCGGTCCCGGAGGAGCAGTACGAGGCGGCGGATCTCGACGGCGCGAGCGCGTTCGACAAGTTCCGCTACATCATCGTGCCGAGCATCCGGCGCATCCTCGGGCTGTCCTTCATCCTCGCGATCGCCGGGGCGCTCTCGGCCTTCGAGATGCCCTACATCATGACCGGCGGCGCGAACGGGTCCGAGACCTTCGTGATCCAGACCGTCGACACCGCCTTCCGCTACTCCAAGGTCGGCCTCGCGTCGGCGATGGCCGTGGTGCTGCTGGCGATCGTGCTGATCATCACGGCCGTGCAGCGGCGCGTGTTCCCCGACGAGAAGGCGAGCCAGGAATGACCAGCACCCAGCAGCGCCCCCCGGCGGTCACCGGTCTCCCGGTGACGCGGCAGGCGGCCGTGAAGGAGCGGCGCACCCGCCGGTCGGCGGGATCCGTCCTCGGCTCGATCGGGAAGTACGGCTCGCTGATCGTGGCCTGCCTCTTCGCTCTCGTGCCGATCGTCACGATCGTGATGCTCGCGTTCAAGACCTCGGCGGAGTACCGGGGCACCGGACCGCTCACGCCGCCCTCGAACTGGTTCAACCTCGAGAACTTCGCCATCGCCTTCACGCAGGGCGGGATGGTCACCGGGTTCCTCAACACCGGGATCATCCTCGTCGTCTCGATCGTGGGCACCGTGCTGATCGGCACGATGGCTGCCTACGCGATCGACCGGTTCCGCTTCCGCGGGCGGAGCCTGGTGACCGGGCTCTTCCTGCTCGCGACGCTGGTCCCGTCCGTCACCACGCAGGTGGCGACGTTCCAGGTGATCAACGCCCTCGACCTCTTCAACACCCGCTGGTCGGCGATCCTGCTGTTCACGGGCACCGACATCGTCGCGATCTACATCTTCCTGCAGTTCATGCAGTCGATCCCGGTCTCGCTGGACGAGGCCGCGATGCTCGACGGAGCGAGCCGCTTCACCGTGTACTGGCGGATCGTGCTTCCGCTGCTGAAGCCCGCGATCGCGACCGTGGTGATCATCAAGGGCATCGCGGTCTACAACGAGTTCTACATCCCCTTCCTCTACATGCCCTCGCGCGACCTCGGCGTGATCTCGACCTCCCTCTTCCGCTTCATGGGGCCCTTCGGGGCGCAGTGGGAGGTCATCGCCGCCGGCACGATCCTCGTGATCGTCCCGACGTTGATCGCGTTCCTCTTCCTCCAGCGCTTCATCTACAACGGACTGACATCAGGAGCTACGAAGTGACCCACACCCTCGACACCACTCCTCGCACCGCGGCGGCCACCAGCCGTCCGCTGCACGACGGCTGGAGTGTCCGCGCGACCCGCGGGCCGATCCCCGCCGAGCTGGTCTCGGCCGTCGTCCCCGCGGTGGTCCCCGGCCTCGTCCACACCGATCTGCTCGCGGCCGGGCTGATCCCCGACCCCTATCTCGACCAGAACGAGAAGAAGGTCACCTGGATCGGCGAGACGGACTGGGAGTACTCCTCCTCGTTCGACTGGGCCCCCGACGGCCGCGACGTGCACGAGCTCGTCTTCGAGGGCCTGGACACGGTGGCCGTCGTCACGCTGAACGGGCGCGAGATCGCCCGCACCCGCAACCAGCACCGCACCTACCGGATCCGCGTCGACGAGGCTCTGCAGGAGGGCGCGAACGAGCTGGTCGTCGCCTTCGCCTCGCCCGTCGCCGAGACCGACCGAGCGAGCCTCGAGATCGGCTACCGGCCGCACACCTACTCCCACCCCTTCAACGCCCTGCGGAAGGCCGCCTGCAACTTCGGCTGGGACTGGGGGCTGGACGCCGCCTCCGCCGGCATCTGGAAGCCGGTGACCCTCCATGCCTGGAGCGGTGCGCGCCTCGCCTCGGTGCGCCCCGTGGTCACGGTCGACGGGACGACCGGCCGCGTCGAGCTGCACGTGGGGCTCGACCGGGCCTCGGACGCCGAGGTGGAGGTGCGCGCCTCCGTCGCCGGCGCGGAGGCCGTGGCGAGCGTCCCCGGTGGCGAGCGCACCGCGGTCCTCCACCTCGAGGCGGCCGAGGTGGCCCTGTGGTGGCCGCGGGGCTTCGGCGGGCAGCCGCTCCACGACCTCGAGGTCGCGCTCCTGCAGGGCGGAGCCGTCATCGACGAGCGCTCCCAGCGGATCGGCTTCCGGACCCTGGAGGTGCAGCTCGACCGCGACGACGAGGGCACCTCGTTCCGCTTCGTCGTCAACGGCGAGCCCGTCTGGATCCGCGGAGCCAACTGGATCCCGGACGACGCCTTCATCACCCGGGTCGACCGCGAGCGCCTCGCCCGCAGGATGGACCAGGCCGAGTCCGCGAACCTCAACCTCCTCCGCATCTGGGGCGGCGGCTACTTCGAGTCCGACGACTTCTACGACCTCTGCGACGAGCGCGGCATCCTCGTCTGGCAGGACTTCCTCTTCGCCTGCGCGGCCTACGCGGAGGAGGAGCCGCTCCGCAGCGAGGTCGAGGCGGAGGTCCGCGACAACGTCACGCGGATCATGCCGCACCCGAGCCTCGCGCTTTGGAACGGCAACAACGAGAACATCTGGGGCTTCGAGGAGTGGGGCTGGGAGAAGCGCCTCCAGGGCCGCACCTGGGGCCTGGGCTACTACCTCGATCTGCTCCCGCGCCTGGTCGCCGAGCTCGACCCGGCGCGCTCGTACACGCCCGGGAGCCCCTGGTCGGGCGACCCGCAGATCTTCGCGAACGACCTCGACCACGGCTCCGTGCACCTCTGGGAGCTGTGGAACCGCGTCGACTACCCCGCCTACCGGGACGCCCACGCGCGATTCGTCGCCGAGTTCGGCTGGCAGGGGCCGGCGTCGTGGTCGACCATCCAGCGCTCGATCTCGGACTCGCCGCTGACTCCCGAGTCGCCCGGGATGATCCACCACCAGAAGGCGACCGACGGCAACGACAAGCTGACCGACGGTCTCGTCGCTCACCTCCCGCTGCCCGACGACACGGAGGACTGGCACTGGGCGATGTCGCTCAACCAGGCGCTCGCGGTGACGCTCGCGATCGAGCACCAGCGCTCCGAGAGCCCGCGCTGCATGGGCTCGATCGTCTGGCAGCTCAACGACTGCTGGCCGGTCACCTCGTGGGCCGCGGTGGACGGCGACGGCACCGCCAAGCCGCTCCTCTACGCGCTCAAGCACGTCTTCGAGGACCGTCTGCTCACCGTGCAGCCGCGCGGGGAGGGGCTCGCCGTGGTCGCCGTGGGCGACTCCCCCGAGGAGTGGGCCGGCGAGTGCGTCGTGCGCCGCCTGGCGTTCGACGGGACGGTGCTGGCGGAGGAGCGGCAGGAGCTCGCGGTCGGGGCGCGCTCGGTGCGCACCCTGCCGATCGGGTCCGGCGTGGCGACGCCCGAGGACGCCGCCGCCGAGCTGCTCGTCGTCGACTTCGCCGGGACGCGCGCGTTCTGGTTCTTCGCCGAGTACCGCGACTCCGCCCTGGAGGCCGCGCGCCTGCGCACGAGCGCCGCCCCCGTCGAGGGCGGAGTGCAGGTGACCGTCACCGCCGAGAACCTCGTGCGCGACGTCACCCTCCTGGTCGACAAGGTGGACCCGTCCGCCGTCGTCGACGACCAGCTGGTCACGCTGCTGCCGGGCGAGAGCGTCGTCTTCACGGTGCGCGGCTCCGGTCTCGACACCGAGGCGCTGGTGTCGCCGAGCGTGCTGCGCACGGCCAACCAGCTCGTCGCCGACTGGGCCTGATCCGCGGTGAGCACGCAGCCCGCCCTGGCCGTCGACGTCGGCGGCACGAAGATCGAGACCGCCCTCGTCGACGCCGGGGGCGGGCTCGTGCCCGGCACGCGGCACCGGCGCGCGACCGGCCCCGCCCTGACTCCTGAGGAGTTCGAGCGGGCGCTCGCGGAGTGCGTCGCCGCCTCGACGGCCGGGGCGGACGTCGTCGGCGTCGGCGCCGGATCCGCGGGGCCGATCGACCTCGACGGCGGCCGGATCCGACCGAAGAACCTCCCGCTGCTCCACGGCGTCCCGCTCCGGGAGGCGCTCGAGCGGCTCGTGCCCGGTCGGCCGGTCGAGCTGCGCCTCGACGGGACCTGCATCGCCCTCGCCGAGCACTGGTACGGGGCCAACCGGGGCGCCGTCTCCTCGGTGAGCCTCGTCGTGTCGACCGGGATCGGCGGCGGGATCGTCCTCGACGGCCGGGTGCTGGCGGGCCGCTCCGGCAACGCCGGCCACCTGGGCCAGGTGCACGTCGCCGACGCCGACCCCGAGGAGGGGAGCGACGGGACGCTCGAGAGCATCGCCTCCGGACCGAGCACCGTCGCCTGGGCCCGGCGCCGGGGCTTCGCCGGGAGCACCGGGGAGGAGCTCGGGCGCGCGGCCGCGGACGGCGACGCCGTGGCCCTGTCCGCGGTCCGCCGCTCCGCCGAGGCCGTCGGCACGGCGATCGCGGGCGCGGCGACCCTGCTCGACGTGCACGACTTCGCCGTCGGCGGCGGTTTCGCGGGCGTGACCCGCGACTACCTCCACCTCGTGCAGGCGAGCGCCCGAGAGCACGCTGTCCTGGACTACGCCCGCGGTCTCGACGTCCGCCCGTCCGGGCTCGGCGGGGAGGGGCCTCTGATCGGCGCGGCCGCCCTGATCCTCCGATCGACGGCGGCGGCGCGCGAGCCCGCCCTCGTGCCGTGAGCGGCATCTCCTCCGAGCATCCGCTCCGCTCGGCCCTGCGCCCGTCGCGGCACCGGGTCGTCGGGGCGGCGCTCGCCTACGTCGTCAAGGACAGCCCGCTGTGGATCCTGCCGCTCGTCACCGCCGCCGTGGTCGACGCCCTCGTCGACGGCCGGTCGCCATCGGCGCTCGTCGTGCCGGCCGCGGCCGCCGCGGCGACGATCCTCGCGAACATCGGGGCGAACGCGGTCTACGTGCGGCTCTCCTCGTCCGCCGTCCGCGCGCTGGGCCTGCGGCTGCGGGAGGCGCTCGCCGAGCGGCTGCAGAGCCTCTCGCTCGACTACCACTCGCGAGGCAGCGCCTCCATCGCCCAGACGAAGGTGGTGCGCGACGTCGAGAACCTCGAGCTGATGCTGCAGCAGGCCTTCGGGCCGGTGCTGACAGCGCTGGTGGTGCTCGTCGGAGCCGGAGTGGCGACGGGCACGAGGGTGCCGCAGTTCCTGCTGGTGTTCGCGCTGACCGTCCCGCTCGCGGCCGCACTCGTGCTCTGGCTCCGTCGGCGGACAGCGGCCGGCAACGAGGCGTTCCGGCGCCACGTCGAGACGATGTCCGGCACCGTCGGCGAGATGTCCGCGCTCCTCGAGGTCACCCGCGCCCACGGCCTCGAGAAGGTCTCGGTCCAGCGGGTGGTGGAGGCCGCCCGCCGCGTCGAGCGGGCGGGCGTCGCCCTCGACCGCCTGAACGGGCGCTTCGGGGCGCTGTCGTGGAGCAGCTACCAGCTCATCACGCTCGGCTCGCTCTTCGGCGCAGCCGTCATCGCGATGACGGGCGTCCTGCCGGTGACGGTCGGCGAGGTCGTGCTGCTGAGCTCCTACTTCGCGCTGCTCACCGGGACGATCACGGCGGCGTTCCAGACTGCTCCGCTGGTCACCCGCGGCCTCGAGTCGCGCCGCTCGATCGCCGAGGTCCTGGCAGATCCCGACGTGGAGCACAACGAGGGCGAGCCGGTCGTCGACGCCCTCGCCGGAGGAGTCGAGCTCGACCGGGTGAGCGTCGACTACGGCGACCGGCGCGTGCTGCACGACGTGTCGCTCCGGATCGCCCCGGGGGAGACCGTGGCCTTCGTCGGCCCCTCCGGCTCGGGGAAGTCGACGCTGACCCGGGTGGTCCTCGGATTCGTCCGCCCCTCGCAGGGCCGCGTGCTGCTCGACGGCCGTGACATCGCCGCCCTCGACATGCGCACGGCCCGCCGCTTCGTCTCGGTCGTGCCGCAGGAGTCGGTGCTCTTCCGCGGCAGCATCCGCGACAACGTGCTCTACGGGACAGCGGACGCCGACGACCACCGGCTCGAGGCGGCGCTGCGGGTGGCGAACGCGGAGTTCGTCCTCGAGCTGCCCGACGGCTGGGACACGGTCGTGGGGGAGCGGGGCGCCCTGCTGTCGGGAGGCCAGCGCCAGCGCCTCGCGATCGCGCGGGCCCTGATCCGCGACCCCCGTCTGCTCGTGCTCGACGAGGCGACCGCCGCACTCGATCCGCGCACCGAGCGCGAGGTCCGGCTCGCCCTCGACCGGCTGCGCGAGGGGCGCACGACGCTGATCGTCGCCCACCGCCTGAGCACCGTCCGCACGGCCGACCGGATCGTGGTGCTCAGCGAGGGGCGCGTCGTGGAGCAGGGGACGCACGATGAGCTGCTCGCGACGGGCGGCGCGTACGCCGCGCTGCACGCGACGGCCTGAGCGGGCCGCCGCCGCGTCCATCCGTCGCCTGCGGCCCGTGCCCGCCGCGGGGACGGGCCGCTGCTGACGGATCCATCGCGGGTGCGGTCGCGCGGGAGCCTCGTTAGCGTGGAGGTCCGCGCCGATCGCCGGCGCCGAGGGGAGCCCCATGGACCAGACCGAGGAGATCGACGCCCGGGCGGAGGCCCTGCGCGCCGACCCCGAGAGCTTCGCCGCGATGGACGCGCTCTGGCGCAGCGTCTACGCCCTGCCGATGTGGTGCTTCATCGCGCGGGGGCCGGACGACGCGCCCACCCCCTTCGTCGGCGGCCTGGAGTCGGGGCCGATGGTCTTCGCCTTCACCACGGGGGAGCGCGCCCGCGCCGGGGCGCTGCACGCCGGCCTCTCCGACGAGGACGCGTCGCGCGTGCTGAAGGTGCCGATGCCGGCCGCGCTCGAGTGGATCGCGGCGATGGGATCCTCCGGAGTCGCGGGAGTGGTCTTCGACCTGCCCCGATTCGGGTACTTCGCGCCCCTCCAGAACCTGCTGCCGATGCGCGACTTCATGGCGGCGAACCCGCCGGCCTGAGCCCGGCCCCGTCGAGACCAGCGGATCCGCCGATACCAGCTGATCCGCCGGTTGTCGTCGCCCCGAACTGGTCACTGGACGACACCCGAGGATGGCGGGCCGGAGGCGCGCCCGTCCTCCGAGGACGAGGCCGGGAGACGCCGATGGGGAAGCTGCACTACGACGGATCGGTCGAGATCGACGTCGAGGACCGGGTGCTCGCCCACCTGCAGATCGTCCTCACCGCGAAGCTGCGCCGGGGGGAGTCGTGCCTGCTCACCTGGCGCGACGAGAACGGGATGAGCGACGGCCGCAGCGCGATCTGGCTGCACCCCTCGCACACGCTCCGCTACACCTACGCCGGCGGCCGCATGCCCCGCATCAACCCCGCCTGGATCTCGGCGCTCACCGATCTCGCGAACTCCGCCGGCGGCCTCCGCTTCGTCCCCGAGCCGCCGGAGCCCGTGCGTCCCCCCGGCGGGAGCGCTCGCCGGTGACCGGCGGCCGGCCCCGTTCCCGGCCTCGGGCTCAGCAGCCGGAGTCGGCGGCGTCCGTGCCGAGCGCCGCCGCGGTGCCGAGCGCGATCAGCGACTGATCCGTCGCGACCGCGACCCTCGGGAAGCCGAGCGATCGCAGCAGCCCGGCGCGCTCGCGGTCGCCCGCGTAGGCCCCGGCGCCCTTGCCCGCGCGCCGGGCCGCCGCGGCGATCCTCGGCAGCGGGTCGTCCGGACCGTCGGCGGCGAGCAGGTCGGACAGGTCCCGTCCGAGGCCGATCGCGAGGTCGAACGGGCCGACGAAGACTCCGCTCACGCCCGGCACCGCGAGGATCCGATCGACGGCGTCGAGACCGGCCTGCGTCTCGATCATGACCCAGAGCGCGGTGCGCGCCTCGGCGGCCGACGGGGGAGCGGCGCCCCAGAGATCGGACATCGGCCCCCAGCTGCGGCGACCGAGCGGCGGGTAGTGCGCGGCGCGGACGGCCGCGAGCGCCTCCTCGACCGTCTCGATCATCGGGACGACGACGACGTCCGCTCCGGCGTCGAGCGCCCTCCCGATCAGCGCGTCGGAGAGCCCGGCGACCCGGACGCCGACGGGCGGCCTCCCGCTCACGACGCCGAGCGCGCGAAGGGGGGCGAGGACCGCGGCGTCGTCGAACGCGCCGTGCTGCGCGTCCAGGCACAGCCACGCGGGCCCGCCGCGAGCGATCTGCGCGACCGTCAGCGGCTCCCCGAGCCGGCACCACACCCCGTCGGCCCGACCGTCACCGAGAACCCGTTCCGCATCCACGGGTCCGATCCTCGCGCACGGGGCGCCGCCTAGGCGAGGACCGCCAGCGCCGTCGACAGGATCCCGAGGACGACGCCCGCCCCGAGCAGGATCAGGCCGGTCAGGCGCAGCGCCCGCACCGCGTCGCTCCACCGGTGTAGGCGGATGCGGTGCGGATCCTCCTCGCGGTAGTGCACCTCCCGCTGGTCCGATCGTGTCGGCGTCAGCGGGTCCCCGGCGGACAGCGGACGCGATCGCACCTCGCCGGCCCGGGTCACCCAGTGCAGCGCGAGGGGCGGACCCTCCTCGAGGTAGGCGGTCGTCGTCAGCCAGCGTCCGTCGATCAGCGCCGCGACGAACGCGGCGAGCAGGAACAGCACGCCGAGGGGGAGGGTGACAAGCGAGAGGGCCTCGGAGATCGTCTCCAGCATGCAGCGTCCCTCCGACCGGATCCGGTGCTGAGCGTACCGAGTCGGCGGCCGGCGCGTCCGCAGTGGGACGCGCCCCGCCGCCGAGCCCGAGGGCCTCAGCCCCAGGCGACCTCGAGGTCGACGACGAACGTCACTCCGAAGCGGTCGCGCAGCATCCCGTAGAGGGGTGACCAGGCCGCCGGGGCCAGGGGCACGACGACCGCCGCCCCCTCCGAGAGGCCGTCCCAGAGGCGGTGCAGCTCGTCGGCGTCGGAGCCGCGCAGCGACACGAACACCGGGATGGTGCCCGGGTCGTAAGCCGTGTGCGCGGGGACGTCGTACGCCATGACGCGGAAGCCGGCCTCGGAGACGACCTGGCCCCACATCAGCTGGTCGGCCTCGTCGGGCGCGGTGACAGCGTTCGCGTCCGCGTAGGACATCGCGTCGACCCGGCCTCCCGTGACCGAGGCGTAGAACTCCAGCGCCTCGCGGGCCTGTCCGCGGAAGTTGAGGTGGGTCGTCGTGGTGATGCTCATGGTGCGCTCCTCGCAGTCGTGCCGGGTCGATCACCCGGTGCCCCGACGCTCCCAGGAGAAGAGGACGGTGACGGTCCTCTTCTCGGAATACCCTCGGGACGTGCCCACGACGACCGAGCGGCTCCTCCTGCTCCTCTCCCTCCTGCAGACCCGCCGCGACTGGCCGGGCGGAGTGCTCGCCGAGCGCCTGGGGATCGCGCCGCGTACGGTGCGTCGCGACGTCGACCGACTCCGCACGATGGGCTACCGGATCGACGCGGCGAAGGGCCCCGGCGGCGGGTACCGGCTCGAGGCCGGCGCCGAGCTCCCGCCGCTGCTCTTCGACGACGAGCAGGTGCTCGCCCTCACCGCCGCCCTGCGCGCGCCGATCGCGGGGCTCGAGGAGGCGTCGGCCCGTGCGCTGGCGACGGTGCGGCAGGTCCTGCCCGCCCGGCTCCGGCCCCGAGCTGATGCGCTGCGCTTCACGGTCGCGGCGGCGCCGGCCCCCGCAGTCCCTCCGGAGCGGCTGGTCGCGGTCGCGGCGGCCGTCCGGGCCTCGGAGGTGCTCCGCTTCGCGTACGCGGAGGCGGTGCGCCGCGTCGAGCCCCACCACCTGGTCGCGCGTCAGGGCCGCTGGTACCTCATCGGCTTCGACCTCGACCGCGACGACTGGCGGGTGTTCCGCGTCGACCGGCTCGAGCCGCGCTCACCCCGCGGTGCCCGCTTCCGCCGCCGGGCGCTGCCGGTCCGGAGTCCCGCCGAGTTCCTGGAGGCGCGGTTCCGCGGCGGAGCGCCCGGGGAGGGGTGGCCGTGCCGAGGCTCGGTGGTGCTGGAGGCGCCCGCCGCCGAGGTCTTGCCCTACGCGGGCGACGGGGAGGTGGAGGACCTCGGCGACGCGGGCTGCCGACTCGCCCTCGGCGCCTGGTCGTGGGAGGCGCTCGCCGCGTCGTTCGGCCGGTTCGACGCTCCGATGGCCGGGGCCGAGCCGCCCGAGCTGGCCGCCGCGTTCCGCGTGCTCGCGGAGCGGTACGCCGCGGTGGGAGCCTGACCGGACCGCGGCGGCCGTCCGGCGCCGCTACTTCACCGAGTACCGGGCGCTCCCCGTGCTGCCGTCCGCCGTCGTGACCGTCAGCGTCCAGCAGGTGCCCCGCTTCGCGGGCACCGTCCACGCCTTCACGTAGCGGTTCGTCGCGGTGTCGTAGCGGAGGCGTCCGGTCAGGGTGGTCGTCGGCGCTCCGGTGAGGACGGCGCCGGCGGTGCAGGAGGTCTGCTTCTGCGTGACGCTGCGCACGTCGGCGAGGGCGGAGTGGCGGAACGTTCCCGCGGAGGACGTCGAGGTCACCTGGAACGTCATGCCGGTCGCGGCGCCGGCGGCCACGCTCTTCACCGAGGCGCTGAGCCCGCCGATCGTCCACGGGGTCACGGTGTAGGACGCGGTGAGGGTCGAGACGTTGCCCGCCCGGTCGGTCGCGGTCGCCCGGTACACGTGCGGTCCGACGGAGCGGCCGCCGCCCGTGATCACGCAGTCGCCGGTGAGTCCCGAGAGTGCGTCGTCCGCGAGGCAGCGCGCCTCCGGGAGCACGGTGCCGAAGGGGTAGGACCCCTCGGGCCTCGACGTGAACGAGAGCTGCGGCTTCGTGGTGTCGATGGCGATGCCGCTGCGGGTCGTCGTGGCGCGGTTGCCCGCGTTGTCGACGGCGGTGCCGGTGACGCTCTGGCCGGGGCCCTCGCGCAGGATCCGGGCGGGGGTGCAGCTGCGGATCCCGGAGCCGCTGCCGTCGGCGCAGGAGAAGCCGACGGAGACGGGGGAGCGGAACCAGCCCGCCGCGTTCGGAGCCGTCGGCGTGGTCGTCGCGGCGATGGTGGGGACTCCGGTGTCGACGATCCGGTAGGTCGCGGCGGCGGTCGTGGTCAGTCCTCCGGGGTCGGTCCAGGTGCAGGTCGCCGTGCGGGTGCCGAGGCCGTTCACGAGCGTGCCGGTGACGACGGCCTCCTCGCTGAACGTTCCGCTCTCCGCATCCGTGATCGCGCAGGCGGCCCTCGGCTCCGAGCCCTTCTCGTAGGAGGCGCCGTCGGTGGCGGAGGCGACCGTCACGACGGGCGGGGTGTTCGCGGGGACCACGCTGACCGTGTGCGGCACGCCGGCCGTGGTGCCGTACGCGTTCCGCGCGCTCACCGTGAAGGTGGAGTCGCCTGCGGTGGTCGGCCTGCCCGAGACGACGCCCTCCGGCGAGAGGGCCACCCCCGCGGGAAGGGCGCCGGACGAGACCTCGAAGGTCGCAGCCGGGCCGGACGCCGTGAAGGTCGCGGAGCAGCGGGTCCCGGTCTTGACGAGCGTCTCGGCGGTGTCGGCGGTGAGGGTCGGCAGCGGGCCGATCGCGAAGGCGTGGTTGAAGCCGACCGCGATGCCGGTGGCGCCGGTGATCCCGGCCGGGACGTCCAGCTCCGTGTCGCCGTCGGGGTGCAGGGAGACGACGGTGCCGTCGGACGTCAGCAGGACGCTGAAGCCGATGCCGGCGGCGATCGCGGTGATGCCGCCGAGATCGGCGGGGACCCGCGGCAAGCCGGAGTCGACGGGGTCGCCCCAGGTGACGACGGTGCCGTCCCGCTCCAGGGCGAGGCTGTGGGAGTAGCTGACCGAGACGGCGACGACGTCCCGGAGGCCCGCCGGGGCGGTGTACGCGCCCCTGTCGTCGCCGCCCCACGCCACGACCGTCCCGTCGGCGCGCAGCGCGAGGCTGTTCCAGCCGCCCGCGGCGATCGCGACCACTCCGGAGAGACCCGCCGGCACGTCGGTCGCTCCGAACTGATCCGAGCCCCAGGCCGCCACGGTCCCGTCGCCCCGCAGAGCGAGGGTGTGGTAGCTGCCCGCGGCGACGGCGGTCACGCCGCCGAGTCCGGCCGGGACGTCGGTCTGGCCCTGACGGTCGTCGCCCCACGCGACGACCGTCCCCTCCATCGTGAGGGCGATGCTGTGGAGGTACCCGGTCGAGATCGCGGTCACCTCGCGGAGCCCGGCCGGCACGTCCCGCTCGCCCTCCAGATCCGCTCCCCAGGCCTCGACGGTGCCGTCGGTGTGGAGCGCGAGGGTGTGGCTGTAGCTGCTCGCGACGTCCGTGAGGTCGGACATGCCCGCCGGCACGTCCCACTCCCCGTTGAGGTAGCGCCCCCAGGCGGCGACGCCGTTGGCGAGGTGGTCGTTCCCGACCGGCACCGGGTCCGGCTCGGCGGAGGCGAGGGGGGCCGCAGTGCCGGCGAGCAGCGCGACGGTCGCGGTCAGAGCGAGCAGAGTGCAACGCAGGCCCGCGGCGGTGCGGGCGGGGCGCGGAGAAGCGGGGTCGGTCACGGGCTCACGCTAGGGGCCGGCTCTCCTCCGCGGCGGGGGCGGGGGCGCCCTGTAGCGGACATGTCCTCTAGAGGGCGGAGCGCCGCTCCTCCAGGGCGGAGCCTGGCCCCTCGGGGCCCGCGGCGGAAGGGCTTGCCCGGATCCGCGGCGGGCGATTGGCTGGAGGGCAGGAGAGAGAGGTGTCACCATGACGCAGACCTTCCCCGCCTGGTTGCGGGATCAGCAGAAGAGGGACGACGAGGTCGGCCGCTTCGCGCAGGCCTTCGGCGGTCGCGACGACCTGCCCGAGCACGGCGGCCGCGCGATCTACGACGGCTACTTCGCCAGCGAGCCCGAGTCGGCGCAGGCCGATCTGGACCGCGCCTGGATGGAGTTCGAGGCGCACCCCGAGCCGTCCGCCACGTCCGACGAGCCGGAGGGACTCCGATGAGCGACCAGACCCCGAGCCCCGTCGAGGACCCGGACGACCAGTCCGACAAGCCGTCGCAGGCCGAGGGCGAGGACGAGCGCGACACCCCGCACGAGGTCCTGCCCGCCGAGGGCAAGCCCTCGAAGGCCGAGGGCTGAGCCGACGCACTGAGCCGACGCACTCCCCGGAGGGGCGAATCCTGCAGAGGGTGCGCCCCTCCGTCGCGTCAGCGCCCGGTGACCGCCAGCAGCTCGTGCGCCGCGGCGCTGTCCGGGTAGCGGGAGAGCACGCGCTCCAGATCGCGCCGAGCCGGAGCCGTGCGCCCGTCCGAGAGGAGCGTGCTCGCGCGCTCGAGCAGCGCCTCCGCCCGCAGCTCCACGGGCCGCGCACTGGTGACGGTCGGGCGCACCACCCGGTCGAACGCCTCGAGGGCGCCCTCGATCAGGCCGAGCTCGCGAAGAGCGACGCCGCGGCGGATGAGCACCGCGGCGGAGGCGGCGTCCACGTTCTCGACGGGCGCCGAGAACTCGGCCACGTCGCTCCAGCGTCGGCGGGCGGAGTAGAGGGAGGCGAGGGTCGACGCCGCGAGGTCGACGGCTCCAGGGTCTCGACCGCCACGACCGCTGCAGCCGGATCCATCGGTGCTGCGAGCTCGGCGTAGAGCAGGCGCAGCGCCGGGGCGTCGAGCGGCACCTCCACGTCGAGGCCGCCGCTCAGCGGCAGGCGGACGGTCAGCGCGATCCCGTAGCGGCGGAGGAAGGAGTCGGCCGACGGGTCGTAGCGGATGCGCACCAGCCAGCCGGTGAGCCGCAGAGCGCGGTCGTCGTCTGCGGAGTGCAGGGCGTCGCGGACGAGCTCGACGACGGCCGCGAGGCGCGAGCACTCGGGGGAGCCGGTGGTCGCCTCGTGCAGGTCCTCCGCCGGCGCCCCGGCGCGCACGAGCCGGAGCAGAGGCGCCTCCCACGCCGGAGCGAGGGCGGAGGGGCGCACGAGACCCGGCCCGCCGGGCATGCTGAGCCAACCGGACAGCCGGGAGCGGTGGTCCTCGGGGGAGAGCGGGTCGCCGGCCGCCCGGAGCCGGGGGCGCGCGAGGGCACGGAGCTCACCGCTCCGCCGGAAGCCGACTGCCACGGCCGATCCCCCTCCGCGTGCGGCGGCGGCTGAGGACCGTCGATCCGCCGAGTCTACGGCGTCGCCCCCCGCCGTCACCCCCGAACGGGGAGCGACGCGCTGGCGGCGATCCCCCGCCTCCCGTCGTCGCCCCCCGGCGCTGTCAGGCGCCGATCGAGCCCGCCGTGCGCAGCGGCATCACGTCGGGCTTCTCGGCGGTGCTCGCGATCGTCACGACCGCCTTCTCCTCGTTCGAGCGGAGCACGGCGTCCATGATCTCGAGCACGTGCAGGGCCACGCGGCCGGAGGCGCGGTGCGGGCGGTCCTCCGCGATCGCCTCCGCGAGGTCGGCCAGTCCCACTCCGCGACCGGTGTCGATCACGCCGGCGGAGTCGGGGACGACCCGCCAGTCCTCGTCGCGGACGGCGACCTCGACCGGGTCCGAGAACATGTTCGGATCCGGGACCGAGATGGTGCCCTCGGTGCCGTAGACCTCGAACTTCGGGGCCCGGCTGCGCCAGACCTCGAAGCTCACGGTGACGGTGGTGGCGACTCCGCTGGCGTGCTCGAGCAGCGCGGTGATGTGCGTGTCGATCGTCACCTCGATCGGCGTGCCCGCCTTCGGCCCGGTCTCGATCGTGCGCGGGCGGTCGGAGCGGGTGGCCAGGCCCGTGACGCGGACGACCGGCCCGAAGAAGTGCACGAGCGCCGTCAGGTAGTACGGGCCCATGTCCAGCAGCGGGCCGCCGCCGGGCTGGTAGTAGAACTCGGGCGCCGGGTGCCAGCGCTCGTGGCCGGGCGCGGCCCAGTGCACCTGCGCGGCGATCGGGGTGCCGATCGCGCCGGAGTCGAGGGTGAGGCGCGCGGTCTGCACCCCGGTCCCGAGCACCGTGTCCGGGGCGCTCGCGAAGCGCAGGCCCAGCTCGTCCGCGAGGTCGAGCATCGGCGCGGCCTCGGCCGGGTTCAGCCCGAGCGGCTTCTCGGCGAAGACGTGCTTGCCCGCCTTCAGGGCGCGGGTGCCGATCTCGACGTGCGCCGCCGGAATCGTGAGGTTCAGCACCGCGTCGATCTCCGGGTCGTCGATCAGCGCGTCGACGGTGAGGGCTCGGACGCCCTGCTCGTCGGCGACCTGCTGCGCCCGCTCCTGGTTCAGGTCGGCGACCGCGACGAGGCGGAGGCCGGGGAAGGTCGGGAGGTTCGCGAGGTACTGCTCGCTGATCTTCCCGACGCCGATGATGCCGACTCTCAGCGGGACGCCCACAGCATTCCCCTCTCGATGATCGTGCGGACGTTGTCGTCCTGGAGGATCTCGACGCGGTGGCCCGGCGTCGAGACGAAGATGCGGCCCTCGCCCCAGAGGCGGGTCCAGATCGCGGGGGAGGTGATGGGGCGCTTCCACGGGTCCCACGGGCGGACGGCCTGCGTGGTCGTGGCGAGCACGTCGTTGTAGTCGTCGTGCAGCACCCAGTACTGCTCCGTGACCAGCTCGAAGTCGGTGATGCCCTCCGTGATCGGGTGGTCGGCGGCGAGGGCCGTCATCTCGATCGTGTGCGGCATGTAGTTGTCCGACTGCTCGCCGGTGCGCTCGTCCGGGTGCTTGCCGGGGTGCGAGGCGAACTGGCCGCCGATCAGCTGCAGGTAGTCGGAGTTGTCGCGGTAGGAGTCGGCGATCCCGCCGTGCCAGCCGGCGAGGCCCGTGCCGCGCTCGACCGCCGCGCGGAGGCCCAGGAACTCCTCCCACTGGATGGAGGTCATCGTGTTCGACTGCACGATCAGGTCGACGGTCCGCATGTACGCCTCATCGGCGTACACGGCGGTCGACTCCTCGACGCGCACGTCGTAGCCGTTGTCGCGGAGGAACGGCAGGAACAGCTCGGTCGCCTCGACCGGTTGGTGGCCGTCCCAGCCCCCTCGGACGACGAGGGCCGTCTTGCCGGGAGTGGTCGGGGAGTGGTCGGTCATCGTCGTCCTCACGTGCGGGCGGATCGCTCCGCGGTTCGTCATCGAACAGGACTTGCGCAACTTCTGTGCGGGAGCCCCGGCGTCCGACCATCATGCACCGCGGTTCCCGGCGGAGCAAGCCGTCCTGGCGCAGGGCTAGTTGCGAAAGTCGGTATCCGCTACGGTGAGCACATGCCCGACCACGACGACGTCTCCGGAGCGACTACCCGCCCGACCATGGCGCTGATCGCCGAGCGCGCCGGGACGAGCGTCCCCACCGTCTCGAAGGTGCTCAACGGCGGCACCGACGTCTCGGAGGCGACCCGCCTGCGCGTGATGGAGGCGGCGCACGCGCTCGGCTACCGCCGCCGCCCGCGCCTGCGCCCGCCGGTCGAGGATCCGCACTCCGCCCAGATCGTCGACGTCGTCGTCGGCCACATCGGCGGCACCTGGATCGGACCGGTCCTCGAGGGGATCGAGGCCGAGGCCTCCGCCGCCGGGGTCGACCTGGTGCTCACCCGCGCCCGCGACGACGGCGCCTGGATCAGCCGCCTCCTCCGCCGCCCCTCGCTCGGCGCCATCGTGGTGCTGGTCAACGTCTCGGCCGCGCAGCTGCACCTGCTGACCACCGCCGAGCTGCCCGTCGTCGTCGTCGACCCCAGCACGCGGCCGCCGGCCGACGTCGCGAGCGTCGGCGCGACCAACTGGGACGGGGGCCGCATGGCCGCCGAGCACCTCCTCGACGCCGGCCACACCCGCTTCGGCGTCCTCGGCGGCACCCGCACCCAGCTCTACAGCAGCGCCCGGATCGACGGCTTCACCACCGCGCTCCGCGCCGCCGGAGTCGAGGATCCGCGCGTCGCCTACTGCGACTGGGACCGCGAGCTGGCCCGCGAGGCCGCCGGGCTGATGCTCGCCGAGCCCGACGCGCCGACCGCCTTCTTCGCCTGCTCCGACGTGATGGCGCTCGGCGTCTACGAGGCCGCCGACGACGCCGGCCTCCGCATCCCCCGCGACCTCAGCGTCATCGGCTTCGACGACGTCGAGGAGTCGGCCTGGGCGACCCCGCCGATGACCACGATCCAGCAGCCCATCGGCGAGATGGGCGCCATCGCCTTCCGGATGCTGCACCAGGCGCACCGGTCGGCGACCCCGCTCGCCTCGGGAGCCTCGGCCACCCGCATGGAGCTGGAGACGCGGCTGATCCGCCGCGCCTCCGTCGCACCCGTGCGCGTCTAGCGCCGCCCGCGGGCCCTCCCGCCTCCCGCCCTCCCCGAGATCGATGCGTCACGATCGGCCCCTCTCCCGCGCCCGTGACGACCGTTCGTGACGCATCGACCCCGGCGGGCGCCGCGGTCGGTGGCGACCCGGGTCGCACCGCCTATGCTGCCCGGATGCGCAGCGCGACCGGGGGGATGGTGGTCGCGTCGTTCGTCTCGCGGATCCTCGGGTTCGTCCGGCTGGCGCTCCTGGTCGTGGCGGTCGGCGGCACGAGCGCGTCGGTCGGCGGGCAGGTGTTCGAGGTCGCGAACTCCGCGCCCACCTACCTGTACGGGCTCATCGCGGGCGGGGTGCTCGGCGCGGTGCTCGTGCCGCAGATGGTCCGGGCGCGGGCCGACGGACCGGAGGGCGTGCGGACCCTCGAGCGGCTGCTCACCGTGTGCCTCGGCGGAGCGGCGCTCCTCACGGCCGCCTGCACGCTCGCGGCGCCGCTGATCGTCGGGCTCTACGCCGGGGGCTGGTCGGCCGACTGGGCTCTGCTCGCCACCCAGATGGCCTACTGGTGCCTGCCGCAGATCTTCTTCTACATCGTCTTCGCCGTCTTCTCGCAGCTGCTCAACTCCGCCGAGAAGTACGGGCCGGGCGCGTGGGCGCCCGCCTGCGCGAACGTGATCTCGGTGCTCGGGATCGCGGTGTTCCTCCTGATCCACCCCGAGGCGGCGTCGACACCCGCCGACGAGTGGACGCCGGAGATGGTGGCGCTCCTGTGCGGCACTGCCACTGCGGCGATCGTGGTGCAGGGGGTGATCGCGGTCGCGTTCTCGCGGTCCGTCGGCGTCCGCCTGCGGCCGCGCTTCGGCGTCGCCGGGCTCGGCGGAGTGTCGCGGGACGCGGTCTGGGTGTTCCTCGGCGCCCTCGTCGCAGAGGTGTCGTACATCGTCGTCTCGAACGCGGCGACGGCGGCCGGCCAGGCCATGAACCGCGCCGGCGTCGACGGGCCGAGCCTCAACTCCTTCTCGAGCGCGCAGCTGCTGCTCCTGCTGCCGCACGGCATCCTGGTCGTCTCCGTCGCCACGGCGATGTTCACGCCGCTCAGCCGGGACCTGCACCGCGGCGATCGGGCGGCCGCGGCGGTGAACCTCCGACGGACCGAGGACGCGGTGCTCGCCGTCACTCTGCTCGCGACGCTCCTGTTCGTCGCGGCGGCGCCACTGCTCACGCAGCTCGTCTTCGGCACACCGGTGATCGGCGGAGTCCTGCAGCTGCTCGCCCTGAGCCTGGTCGGCTTCAGCCAGACCTACGTCCTCAACCGGGCGATGTTCGCGCTGGGTCGGGCCCGCGACTCGCTGGCGACCCAGGTCGTCTCGGCCGTCGGCGTCGCGGCGGGGGCGCTCGTCGGCGGGCTCCTCCTGCCTGCCGAACTCGTCGTGCCGGCGATCGCGGGCGGCACCGCCCTCGGGACCACGGCCGCGTGGGCCCTCGCCCACTGGCTGGTCCGGCGCCGGATCGGCGTCGTGCCGCAGCCGACCCGGGACCGCCGCGCCGCTCTCGTCGCGGCGCTGGTCGCAGCCTGCGCGTCGGTGCCGCTCGGCCTGCTGCTCGCCGTGCCCCCCGACCGCCTCGCGGCCGGCGCCGTGCTGCTGCCGGTCGGACTCGCGATCACCGCCCTGTTCGTGGTCGTGCACCGGGTCGTCGGCGGGCGCTGGCTCTGGTCGCTGGTGCTCGCGCCGCTCTGAGGGGCTGCGCGTGCGGTCCCGCAGCCCCGACCCTCAGTGCCCCGCGCCGAGATTCCCGGCGAGGCGGCCGTGCATCCGGGTGGAGGCGTCGTTCATGCCCGCGATCACGGCGCGGGTGCCGTGGCGCTCGTACTTGGTCGTGACGGCGTCCAGCGCGGCGACGGTCGAGGCGTCCCAGATGTGGGAGCCGGAGAGGTCGATCACGACGTGCGCAGGGTCCTCCGCGTAGGAGAACTGCGTGGTGAGGTCGTTGCTGGAGGCGAAGAACAGCTCGCCGGTGACCGTGTAGTGGGCCGTCGATCCGTCGGCCGAGAGGGTGCGCTCGACGGTGGCGAAGTGGGCGACCCGGCGGGCGAAGACGACCATGGCGGCCAGGACGCCGATGACGACTCCGATCGCCAGGTTGTGGGTGAGGACGACCACGACGACCGTGGCGATCATGACGACCGTCTCGCCCACGGGCATCCGCTTCAGGGTCGACGGGCGGATGCTGTGCCAGTCGAAGGTCGCCACCGAGACCATCACCATCACCGCGACCAGCGCGGCCATCGGGATGATCGCGACGAGGTCGCCGAGCGCGACGACGAGGATCAGGAGGAACACGCCGGCGAGGAAGGTCGAGATGCGGGTGCGGGCGCCGGACGCCTTCACGTTGATCATCGTCTGGCCGATCATCGCGCAGCCGCCCATGCCGCCGAACAGGCCGGAGAGCACGTTCGCGGCGCCCTGCCCGAGCGACTCGCGGGTCTTGCGGGAGGGGGTGTCGGTGATGTCGTCGACGAGCTTCGCGGTCATCAGCGACTCGAGGAGCCCGACGAGCGCCATCGCGACGGCGTACGGTGCGATGGTCGTGAAGGTCTCCCAGGTCAGCGGCACGTTCGGCACGAACAGCTCGGGGAGGCTGCGGGGCAGCTCGCCCTGATCGCCCACGGTCGGGACGGCGACCGCCGTGACGACGACCGCCGCGGTGATCAGGACGATGGCGACGAGAGGCGCCGGAACGGCCTTCGTCAGGCGCGGCATCACGACCATGATCACGATGCCGACGGCGACCAGCGGGTAGACCAGCCAGGGCACGCCGATCAGGTTGGGGATCTGCGCCGAGAAGATCAGGATCGCCAGCGCGTTCACGAATCCGACCATCACGCTGCGGGGGATGAAGCGCATGAGCTTCGCCACTCCGAGCAGCCCGAGCACGATCTGGAACACGCCCGCGAGGATCACCGTCGCGATGAAGTAGTCCATCCCGTAGTCGCGGGCGACGGGGGCGATCACGAGGGCGACGGCGCCCGTGGCGGCGGTGATCATCGCGGGGCGTCCGCCGAGGAACGCGATCGACACGGCCATCACGAACGACGAGAAGAGGCCGACCCGCGGATCCACGCCCGCGATGATCGAGAACGAGATCGCCTCGGGGATGAGCGCGAGCGCGACCACGAGGCCGGCGAGGACCTCGCGGGTCAGGATGCGGGGGGTGCGCAGCGCCGTCATCACGGTGGGCTCGGCGTGCGGGCGGGCAGGGGTCTTCGAGGCGAGGGCCATCGCGGCGGCTCCAGGGAGTGGGAGGGGTGCTCGACGAGGAGCGCGGAGGGCTGCGGCATCGGGTCGGCGGAAGCGGGCGGGGATGCCAAGCTTGCAGAGGCGTGTCAGCAGCACGTGCAACCCTACCCTCACGTAAGGGTAGATCTGAAGGGGTGAGCAGGATCGGCACCATGCACATCGGCGAGCTCGCCGAGCGGACCGGCCTCTCGCTCCGGACCCTGCGCCACTACGACGAGATCGGCCTCGTGAAGGCGTCCGGCCGCACCGAGGGCGGCTTCCGCCTCTACACGTCCACCGACTACGACCGCCTGATCCTCATCCGCCGCATGAAGCCGCTCGGCTTCTCGCTGGAGGAGATGGCCGCGCTGCTCCGCGTGATCGACACCCTCGAGGCCGAGGGCGACGACGCGCCGGCCGAGGTCCGCGCGCAGCTCGACGCCTTCGTCGCGCAGGCCCGCGAGCGCCGCGAGGCGCTGAGCGCCCAGCTCGCGATGGCCGACGAGTTCGTCGAGCTGCTCACCAGCCGCTGAGCCCGGTCGCCCGGCCGCCTGCGCGATCGATGCGTCGCGAACGGCTCCCACGCGGCTCCGATGACGACCGTTCGCGACGCATCGGATCCCGGGAGCGCGGGAGAGCGGCTCAGGTCGCGCTCGCGTCGGGCAGCTGCTCCGGGCAGTCGCCGCCCGGCTCGGTGGCGAGCTCGAAGTGCCAGATCTCGTTCGCGTAGGTCTGGCAGAGCCCGTAGTCGGTGCCGTGCTGCGCGAGCCAGCTGTCCGCGTCCGTGTAGCCGATGTCGACCGCGCCGCCGGTGAGGTGGGCGGAGGAGGTGACGGATGCGACGCGGCCGCCGCGGCCTGACGGCGGCTCTCAGCCGCGCGGGCCGCGGGCCAGCAGGGCGTGCAGCAGCGGCAGCGCCGACGCGGTCATCAGCACGGTCCCGAAGCCGCTGTCGTCCGGGCGCACGACGGCGCCCGCGATCAGCAGGCCCGCGAACAGCACGGCCGAGATCACGCGGCGGACGGTGCCCTCGAGCCGGTTCAGCCGGCGCTCGATGGTGGGGACGGTGACCGCGAGCTCGCCGTCGTCGAGGGTCGTGACGAGCTCGTCGAGCCGGCGCGGCAGGCGCCAGATCAGGCCGAGCGTGTCGACGGCCTGCTTGCCGACGTCCTGCACGACGGAGCCGCGCTCCTCGCGGATCAGCTGCTGCGCGTAGGGCTCGACCGAGTCCCACAGGTTGAAGGCCGGGTCGAGCGCGCTGCAGACGCCCGAGGTCAGCGACATCGCGCGGATGACGAGCAGGAAGTTCTCGGGGAGCTGGAACGGCAGCGCGCGCACGACGTCGCCGAACTGCACGGCGAAGTCGCGGAACTCGCGCGGATCCACCTCCCGCAGCTCGGCGAAGCCCATGCCGCCGAAGCGGGCGAAGAGCTGCGTGAGCGCCCGCTCCAGCTCGCGGGAGTCGGCCGAGGGGAGGAGGACGCCGACCGCTCGGGCCGCGTCGACGAGCCCCTTGCCGTCGCGGGAGGCGGCGGCGATCAGCATCCGGCGCAGGCCCGCGCGGGTGCTCGGCGGCACCTCGCCCATCATCCCGAAGTCGATGAAGGTGAGGCGCCAGGGCAGCTCGCCCCCGGGGGTCGGCGTGACGAAGACGTTGCCGGGGTGCGGATCCGCGTGGAAGTAGCCGTTGGTGAAGAGCTGGTCGAACATCACGGCCGCGAAGACCGGAGCGACCTCCCGCGGGTCGATCCCGGCGGCCAGCAGCGCGGCGTGGTCGGTGATCTTGATCGCGGTGACGTCCTCGAGCGTGAGGACCTTGCGGGTCGAGCGCTCCCAGACCACGTCCGGGACGGCCACCCGGGCGTCGCCCGCGAAGTCGGCGGCGAAGCGGACGGAGTTGGCCGCCTCCTGCAGGTAGTCGATCTCCTCGAGGCTGGTGACCGCGAACTCCTCGACGAGGGCCGGGGCGTCGACGCGGTCCGAGACGAGGCGCACGTGGCTGAGCCAGCCGCCGACGCGGCGCAGAGCCGCGAGGTCGACCTCGACGATCTGGTCGATCCCCGGCCGCTGCACCTTCATGATGGCGGCGGAGTAGCCGGTGTCCTCGGCGTCGACGGGGGAGAGCCGGGCGCGGTGAGCCTGCCCGAGAGAGGCGGCGGCGACGGGCGACTCGTCGACTCCGGCGTACGCGCGCTCGAGCGGCAGCCCGAGCTCGGACTCGGCCAGCGCCCGGATCCGCGGGAACGGGACGGGCGGGACCTCGTCCTGCAGCCCCTCCAGCTCCCGGGTGATCTCGGGCGGCAGCACGTCCAGGCGCGACGACATGAACTGGCCGACCTTGATCATCAGGCCGCCGAGGTCGACCGCGAGCACGTGGAAGCTGCGGGCGAAGCGGCGCATCCGGCCGGGCCGGGTGCGGAGCGCGACGCGCGTGAGCCCCACCCGCGGCAGGAGCAGGTCGAAGAACCAGGTGACCGCGAGATGCCACGCGGCGAAGCGGAGGATCCGGCGGTAGCGCCGCCGGTCCTCCCGCTCTCGGTGGCCCGGGGCGGCAGGACCCGGGCTGACCGAGGCCACCCGGGTCAGTCCTGCGCGAGGATCGCGTACAGGCGGCGGCGCACGTCCTCGAGTTCGGCGACGGCCTTGCGGATCTGCTCGGGGGTGCCCGAGCGTCCGACCTGGGCCGCGGCCTGGGCGAGCTCGAGGCCCGCCTTGGGCAGGGCGCCGAAGTCGACGTGGTCGGAGTCGTTCCACGGGGTCGAGGTGCCGTGCTCGGCGACCGTCGCGCGGCCGGCGTCGGTCAGCGTGTAGGTCTTGCGGCCGTTCTGCTCGTCGGCCGTGATGAGGCCCTCGTCCGCGAGGAGCTGGAGGGTCGGGTAGACGGAGCCGGGGCTCGGCTTCCAGTCGCCTCCGCTGCGCTCCTCGATCTCGCGGATGATCTGGTAGCCGTGCATGGGCTGCTCGGCGAGGAGCGCGAGCACCGCGGTGCGCACGTCCCCGCGGCCGACCCGGGAGCCGACGCGCTTCTCCATGCGGGAGCGGGCCTGCTCCATCGCGCGCCAGATGCTCTCGATGGGCGTGCCGGTGCCGAACGCGCCGGTCGATGACGATCCGTTCATGATGACCTCCTGTTTCTCCGAACGATACTCAGCGATATGGGTGGCGACTGTGAACGACTGCCGCGTCGGCTCAGAGCTTCGCGAGCTTCGCCCGGGCGACGAGGAACAGCCCGTACATGACCAGTCCCGCGCTGACGAGGGTCAGGGCGATCGTGCCGTACGGAGGGACGTCGAGGAAGTGGATGGCCCCGTCGAGCCCGGTCGCCTGGCGGGCGTCGCCGGTCAGCGCCGCGACCACGAAGATCCCGCCGGCCAGGCCCAGAGCGAGCCCCTTCGTGATGTAGCCGGTCGCGCCGAGGATCAGCACTGCCGTCCCCGTCGGGCCCTCGGGGATGCGGACGAGCTTGCGGAAGCCGCGCCGGATCCCGATCGCGACGAAGCCGATCCCGCTGCCCAGCACGATCCCGCCGACGATCACGAGGATCACGACGCCGACCGTGCTCGTCAGCAGCTCGGTGTTGATGCGGCGGATCGTGGCCGAGGAGCTCGTCGAGCCGCCGAGCGCGAAGACGAGCGTGGTGCCCGCGAGCGTGAGCGAGGCGAAGCCCTTGCCCGACTCGACGATCCGGCGGCCCAGGCGGGCGGCGAGGCCGGGTGCGGAGGAGCGCCCGCCGAGGGAGAGCTGCCAGAGGCCGAGCGCGACGAGCCCGACCAGCGCGGCCCAGACCACCACGAGCCCGACGGGGGAGTCGGCCATGCGCCCGATCGCTCCGGACGCGTCCGCCTCCCGCGAGGTCTCGTCGCTGACCGCGACGCGCAGGGCGAGGCCGCCGATCAGGAGGTGGATCAGTCCGTTGACGGCGAAGCCCGTGCGGGCGAGGCGCCGGAAGCGCCGGGTCCGGACCCCGGCGCGCGGCGACGGCACGCTCGCAGTGGACATCGCGCAACCCTCTCATCCCCGGCGGCCCCGGCGCCTCCTGACCCGCCGACGCGCGCGTGGCAACCCTCTCCCCGGCCCGGGTGCCCGCGTCGTGGGATGGAGGTGCGATGCAGATCGCGCCGCAGCAGGACGAGAGAAGGAACCCCATGCGTGCACGCCGACGTCGCGCGGGCGGTCGCCGAGGGCCGAGGCGGGGCGGACGTCCCGGACCGGTCCCGAGCGGGGGAGGGCGGCGACGATGACCGGAGCGACGCTCCTCGTCCGCCGCCCGTCGAGCCCGGCCTCGCGGGTGCTGGTGCTCCACGCGACCGCGGTCGAGCTGGAGCTGCTGGTGGCCGCGCTGCTCGGGCTCGCCGAGGAGACGCCGTGCCTGGACGTGCGGGTGGCGGCGAGGTCGCGGGCGGCGCTCCTGCTGGCGACCGTCGATCCGGAGGCGGTGCTGCCGCTGGCCGAGGCGCGGCGGGTCCGCGTCGGGCTCCGCCGCGAGCGCGAGGAGCTGGAGCGCGGCGGGGTCGGGTGCCGGCACGTCGTCGAGGCGCGGGCAGGCCGTCGGTGAGGGGATGCCGGGATGTCGGCTGATCGGCATCTCCGCGGTGCTGAACGGGGGGTGCCCTGATCCGTGTGCGAGCGGGCGGCTGACCTCAGACTGGGGAGGCCGCTCTCCGCAGCGACTCCGCGCCTCCCTCCCGATCCGACAGGACCCGGCATGCCGCTCAGCTCCGACCGCCCCGCCGTCGCCGATCCGCGGCGCCGCTCCCTGGTGCAGGCCGCGTGGGCCGCTCCGGTCGTGATCGCCGTCGTCGGCGCCCCCGCCGCGATGGCGTCGACCTCGGCGGCTCCCACCCTCTACGTCTTCTTCACGGGCGTGGGCGATTCGGGCGACGTCTTCCTGGAGCTCCTCGCCGGCGACGGGACGCCGCTCCAGCAGCAGTTCGAGTTCCAGGGCGTTCCCCGCGGCACGGACGCCTGGGTCACGGCTTTCCGACCGAGCACCGACGCGTCGGGGATCTTCCGGGCCCGGATCCCCGCCACGCTCACCGCGGCCTACTCCGCCCTTCGCATCGTCGTGCGGGTCCTCGGGTTCGCCGAGCCGCTGATCAGCCAGGTGCAGAGGCTGCCCTTCGAGGCCTGAGCGCGAGCGAATGGACGGCTCGAGGCCCGTCCGACAGCGCCGCCGCTCACTTCTCCCGTCGGCGGCGACGCCGCCGCAGGACCACGACCGCCGTGAAGAAGGCGGCGGAGAGGACGAGCAGCGCCGCGACTCCGACGAGCAGGAGTCGGGCGGCCACGAGGAACTCCTCCATCGGAGCGTCCGACAGCAGCATCTGGATCGCCGCGACCGCGTGCACCAGTGCGATCCCGCAGAGGATCCGCCCGGTGTTCGCGATCCACCGCCACCCGTCGAGGTCCGGATGCGGCCGCTCGACCTCGGCCTGCTCCGCCTCGAAGTCCGCGATGAGCTCCCCGAGATCCCCGAGGTCCAGCGGCGACTCCGGCGGAAGCGCCAGCAGTCTCCGCAGGCGCTCCTCCGTGCTCGCTCCGGTCCGCTCCATCACTGCGACGAAGAGCCGGCGCTCGCGAGCAGTCGTCCACCCGGGCACGAGGACGCCCCAGCGGCCGGCCTGATCGTCGTAGCCCTCGTCGCGATAGGTCTGCGCGAGGAGCTGCCGCGCCTCGAGGGCGAGCGGATCCGCGTCGATCCGTGCGCGCAGCTCGGTCCGCCGCGCTCTCAGCCGGCGCCGCTCGTCGGCCCCCGCTCGATCCATCCGGTCAGTATGGCGCCCGGAGGCCGCGCCTGAGGTTCCGCTGAGACCCACCCGCCCCCCTCTAGAGGGTGGCGGGCCTCGTGACGAAGGCCGTCTCCAGGTAGGGCAGCTCGGCGCGGGCGAAGACCGCAGTGAGGACGCGGTCCTCGAACGCGACGCCGAGGCCGACCACGAGGGCGTCGGTGTCCACGCGCATCCCGTCGCGTGCCACGCCGTCCACCAGGACCGGGACGCCGTGCTCGACGGCCGACTCGGTCACGGGCCCGAGCAGGTCTCCCGGCAGGCCGCCGCGCACCCGCTCGTTCCGGAACTGATTGATCAGCACGTGCTCGAGGTGTTGCACCAGCGCCTGCTCGGGAGTAGCCCAGGGCCCATCGGAGTCGAGGGGCACCGTGGTCCTCACGGCTTCCCAGAGCATCGGGTGCCTCATCTGCTCGCGGACCTTCATCAGGCTGTCGGGGAGCGGCCGACGCGGCGGCCCGTCGAGCTCGGCCCGCAGGTCGTCGTCGAGGTCGGCCAGGTTCACCGGATCGCTGCGATCGTCCGGATTCCGCCACAGAGCGTAGGAGAGGGATGCGGACTCGAGGTGGGTCCGCCCCTCCGACGTGGTACTCACGGTCGAGACGCCGAGCTCTTCGATCGACGGCTGAGGCGTCAGCGCGAAGAGGGGCCCGCCGAAGCGTGCCGTCACCTCGTCGGGCGTCGGAAGCTCGAACTCCTCGGACGGTCCAGGATCCACCACGAACATGCGCCTCAGCCTGCCCGCGGCCCACGCCGCGTGCAACGGCTGCGCGCGATCCGACGCGCGGCCGTCGCGACCGGTCCGGGGGAGCGTCCCAGCCCGCCCTCCTCGAGGGAACAGCACCGCCCCGTCAGCAGCAGCCGCAGGCCTCCGAGTCCTCGCTCGTCAGCGCGGCGATCGGCGTCGTGCAGGACTCGCCGCGCCAGGCCTCCAGGCCCTCGCGGACGGCGACCGCGGCGATCACGAGACCGGCGACGGGGTCGGCCCACGTCCATCCGAGCGTGCTGTTCAGCAGCAGGCCCACCAGGACGGCGGCGGAGAGGTACGAGCAGAGGAGCGTCTGCTTCGAGTCCGCGACGGCCGAGGCCGAGCCGAGCTCGCGGCCGGTCCGGCGCTCGAGCAGGGAGAACGCGGGCATCACCAGCAGGCTGACGGCGGCCAGCACGATGCCGACGGGGGAGTGCTGGGCCTCCGAGAATCCGAGCAGCGCCCGGACCGAGTCGACGGCGACGAACGAGGCCAGGCCGAGGAACGAGACGGCGATCACCCGCAGCGCGGTGCGCTCGCGCGCCTCCGGATCGCGGCCCGAGAACTGCCAGGCGACGGCCGCGGCGGAGAGCACCTCCACCACGGAGTCGAGGCCGAAGGCGACGAGTGCGGTGGACGACGCGACCGTCCCGGCGGCGAGTGCCAGGATCGCCTCCACCACGTTGTAGGCGATGGTCGCGCCGACGATCCAGCGGATCCGCCTCTGCAGCACGCGGCGGCGGGCGGGGAGGAGCGGAGCGCGCAGGGCGGTCATGCGCAGCGGCAGTCGTCGCCGGAGCAGCAGTCCGGATCGACGACCAGGGCCAGGCGGAGCAGGTGGTCGAGCGCCCCGGCGATCCGGGTCTCGGCAAGCCGGTACCAGGTGTACCGGCCGTCCTTCACGGCCTCCACCAGCCCGCATCCGCGGAGGCATGCGAGCTGATTCGACATCACCTGCCGCGAGACCCCGAGCGCGTCCGCGAGGTCGGAGGGGACGGCCGGAGCCTCGCGCAACGCGAGCAGGATCCGGGACCGGGTCTCGTCCGCCAGGGCGGATCCGAGGCGCGCGAGAGCAGCGGAGTGGGTGAGGGTCGCGGTGGCGGGCACGGGAGCGACGGTACACGCGATGCTGTATCGAGCGCGAGGGCGGTGGTCTCTCCTCGAACGTGCGAGCCCCCCTCCTGCTCCCCCCGTCGGGTGGGCGGACGGGCCGCACTGCCGCGGATCCCCGGGGCCGGCCTCCACGGCGCGCCGCGTACGGCCCGTGCGCCGTGCCAGGATCCCCTTGATCACGGCGCCCGTCCGCCGCTCCGCCGCTCGGTCTCCTGGAAGGGCCACGGACCCGCCTTGCTCGATGCCACGACCCTCCGCGTCGCCTTCGGGGTCACCGCCCTCACCCTCTTCCTGCTGTTCGCGCTGGTCACCTACCGGTCGACGCGCTCGTCCTTCAGCTTCTGGTGGTGCACGGCGCTCGCGCTGTTCATGGGCGGCTCGCTCGCCTACCTCCGCGACGGCACGGCCGACCAGGTGTGGGCGAATCCGCTCGGGAACGGGCTCATCGTGGCCGGCGCCGCCGCGGTCTGGGCGGCGAGCCGCTCCCTCCGCGGCCGACCGACGCCGTGGTGGCTGGTGGTCGCTCCGACCGTGGTGGTGACGGGCGTGTCCAGCCTCGACTCTCCCGCCGTCAACGACTGGTCGGGAGGGCTGCTCTACCTCGCCTCGATGGCGCTCCTCATCGGCCTGTCGACCCGCGAGATCACGCTGCTCGGCGCCGGGCGCTCGCGCACGCGCTGGCCGCTGCTGCTGAGCTCCGGCGCCCTCTCCCTCTACTACGCGCTCCGGTTCGCCGTGTTCCTGGCCGCGGGGCTGCGCAGCGAGCTGTTCGCGACCTGGTTCGGGACCCCGACCACCACGCTGATCACGCTGGTGCTGCTGGTCGTGGTGTCGTTCAGCATGGCGTCACTCAGCGGCGAGCAGGTCGCGCAGATGCTCACCGCCGGCGCCGCCCGCTCGCGGCAGGAGCTCGCCGACGGCGAGAGGGTGCAGCGGCGGCTCGAGCCCCGCTCGGTCCCGGACCTCCCGGGCTACGACGTCGCCGGCGCCTGCGTGCCCAGCGGGACGGTGAGCGGCGACTTCTTCGACTGGCGCTGCACGCCCGACGGGCTCGCCGTCACCGTCGCCGACGTGATGGGCAAGGGCGTCGGCGCCGCGATGATCGCCGCCACGGTCCGCGCCGCCCTGCGCGTCACCCCTCCCGCCCTCGGCCCGGCGGCGACGATGGCGCTCATCGACCGGGTCGTCGAGCCGGACCTGTCGGCGAACGACGCGTTCGTCACGCTCCTCCACCTGCGGCTCAGCGCCTCGACCGGCGACATCGCCCTCGTCGACGCCGGGCACGGACTCGGGATCGTCTGCCGCGCCGACGGCTCGCGCGAGCGCATCCCCTCCGCCCATCTGCCGCTCGGCCTCCTCGGCACGCAGGAGTGGGAGCCGACCGGCCTCCGGCTCCACCCCGGCGACCTGCTGCTGATCTGCAGCGACGGCGTGCTGGACCTCTTCGACGGCTCCCTCGCCGCCCTCGACCGGGTGGCCGACGCGGCCGTCGCCGCCCCCGCGACCGCCGCCGACGCGGTCGCCGGCGTCACCCGCCTGGCGGCCGAGGGGCTGCTGGCGGACGACGTGACCGTGGTCGCGATCCGGCGGACCTCGGGGAGCTGACCCGGCCTCAGCCCCGCCCCGCCTGCAGCCGGAGCCCGGCCAGCAGCAGGTCGAGGCCGGAGCGGAACACGTCGAGGTCGTCGTGCGTCGCCATGACGTCGGCCGCGTGGTGGCCGAAGGGGAACTCCTCCGGATCGAGGGCGCGCCAGCGGTCGGCCAGGTGCTCGAGGAACTCGCCCCTCTCCATCCCGCTCTCGAGGAACTCGCGGGGCGGCGGCTGCGCCAGGTCGGCCGCGACTCCGACGACGTAGCTGACGATGGACGACACGGCGTGGAACCGCTGCCGGGGCGTCAGGTCGAGAGCCATGAGCTGCTGCCCGAGGCGCTCGTACATCGCCATCGAGTTGGGCTGCACCCCGGTCGTGCGGAGCATGTAGAGGCCGAACCAGGGTCGGCGGACGCACTCGTCGAAGAGGGCCAGTGCGACGGCGCGGACGTTGTCGATCGGGTCCGGCCCGTGGGTGAGCGGCTCGCTGTCGGCGAGGACCCGACCCATGACCTCGTCGGTCGCCCGCTCCAGCAGCTCGTCGCGGCTGCCGACGTACCAGTAGATGCTCGCCACACCGCCGCCGAGTCGGGCCGCGAGCGCGCGGAACGTGAGGGCCGACTCCCCGGACTCGTCGAGGATCGCGATCGCCTCGGCCAGCACGGTGTCGAGCGAGTGCGACGCTCGGCGGCGGCCCCGGGCGGGGGAGGGCGCGGCAGCGGTCTCCGTCGGGCGATCTGCAGGCATGGCTTGCATCTTACCGAACGGCGTTCCATACTATCGAACGCCGTACGAGAGTCGAACGGCGTTCGATAGGAAGGCGCCTCGATGTCCGCTCCGACGACCACCTCCGCCGAGTCCCGCGCTCACACCTCCCTCCGCTCCGCGGCACTCCCGCTCGCCGCTCTCTGCCTCGCGTTCTTCGTCGAGATGGTCGACAACACGCTGCTCTCGATCGCCCTCCCGACGATCGGACGCTCACTCGACGGGTCGACCGCCGGACTGCAGTGGGTGACCGGTGCCTACTCCCTGACCTTCGGCGGGCTGCTGCTGACAGCCGGGTCCGCCGCCGACCGGTTCGGCCGCCGCCGCGTGCTCCTCACCGGCCTCGCCGCGTTCGGGCTGATCAGCCTCGCCGTCGTCCTCGTCACCGACATCGGCCAGCTGATCGCCCTCCGCGCGGCGCTCGGCTGCGCCGCGGCCGCCATGGCGCCCGTCACGATGTCGCTGGTGTTCCGGCTCTTCGACGACGAGAGGCTCCGCATGCGGTCGATCACGATCGTGATGATCGTCGGGATGTCCGGCATGGTCCTCGGCCCCCTCCTCGGCGGCTCGATCCTCAGCACCGTCAGCTGGCAGTGGCTGCTCGTCGTCAACGCCCCGATCGCGCTGCTGGTCTGGATCGGCGTGCGCCTCGGAGTTCCCGCGGACCAGCGCGCCGACCTCACCTCCGGTCGGCTCGACCTGCCGGGGACCGCCCTCACCGTCGCCGCGGTGGGGCTCGGCTGCTACACGCTCACCAGCGGAGTCGAGAACGGCTGGCTGTCGCTCCTCACGATCGCCTGCGCCGCGGGGACCGTCGCGGCCGTCGCGGGATTCGTCGTCCGCGAGCGCCGCGCCGTCTCGCCCATGATCGACCTCGCGATCTTCCGCGCCGGCCCCGCGCGGGGAGCGGCGCTCACGCAGCTCGGCGCCTCGGTCGCCTTCGCGAGCGTCCTGTTCGGCCTGATCCTGCACTTCCAGTACGCCTACGGCTGGAGTCCGGTGCGCGCCGGCCTCGCGAACCTGCCCGTCATCGTCACGATGCTCGCCGCCACTCCGATCACCGAGCGCCTCGCCGCGAAGCTGGGGCACCGCGCGGCCTGCCTGATCGGCACCGGGCTCCTGGTCGGCGCGCTGCTCGGGATGTCCTGGGCGGTGGACCGGGGCTACCTCGCGATCGCCGTGATGATGGTCGTGATGACGGTGGGCCTGCGGACGATCATGACCATCTGCGCCGTCGCCCTCGTCGAGGCGATGCCCGCGAACCGCACGTCGATCGGTGCGGCGCTCAACGACACGGCCCAGGAGATCGGCACCAGCATCGGCACGGCCGTCGTCGGCACGCTGATCGCCGCACTGGTGGCGACCACCCTCCCGGCGGGCGCGTGGAGCGCGGACCTCGTCCGGAGCTTCTTCGCGGGTGAGCGGGTCGCCTTCCTGGTCGTGGCGGTCCTCGTCGGCGTGATCGCGACGATCGGCTCGCTGTCACTCAGCGACTCCCGCTCCACCGAGGAGCCGGCGGCGGCCTAGTCCATCGGGTCGCGCCGGGCGTCCTCGAGGTCGGCGATGTCCGTGTACTCGAGGAAGTCCAGCGGCGGGATGTCCGTCATCTCCTCGCTCCAGGAGGGGCGGGCCGGCTGCATGCGGCGCGTCTCGAGCTCGATGTGGGCGATGACTTCCGCGTCGTCCGGCTCCTCCACCTCGCTGCTGTCGATCGGCACCGACCAGAGCTGGCTCGCCGGCCCGATCAGCAGGTGGGCGTAGGCGCGTCCGCCGCCCTCGGTCAGGACCGGCACCGAGACGACATCCGACTTGCTGACGTCCGCGAGGGCCCGGGCGTACCGGAGGACCGCCTTGCAGGTCAGGTCGCCGACGAGCAGGTGGCCGCTGGAGTAGTGCAGTTTCCGCATGCATCCAGCCTCCGCGCGCCGCCCGCGGGGCCTCAAGAGGGTTGCCCTGGGAAGGCGGTGCCCCTAATGGGCCGGGAGGTCCCGCCCGATCGGGGTCATCGCTCCGGGTGTCCGGCGCTCTCGCGGAGCTCGCGGCCGTCGGCGACGTCCTCGGCGTGCTTCTCGGCTTTCTTGTCGCTCTGCCGGGTGTCGCGGGGCGGGAGCTGGATGTGCTCCTCGGCTTCGATGCCGGCCTGCAGCTGGCGGCCGCGCTCGAGCTCGGCGTCGAACTCGGCCCCGAAGAGCAGGGCGAGGTTCGTGATCCAGAGCCAGAGGAGGAAGACGATCACGCCGCCGAGGGCGCCGTAGGTCTTGTTGTAGTTGCTGAAGTTGGCGACGTAGAACGCGAAGCCGGCCGAGGCCAGCGCCCAGACGACGAGGGCGAGGATCGAGCCCATGCTGGTCCAGCGGAACTTCGGCTGCCGCACGTTGGGGGACCAGTGGTAGAGGACCGCGACGATGACGACCATGATCGCGATCAGCACCGGCCACTTGGCGATGCTCCACACGGTCAGGGCGATCTCGCCGAGGCCGATCGCGTCGCCGATGGTCTGCGCGATCGAACCGCTGAGCACGAGGATCAGTCCGGCGATGACGAGCAGGAGGACCGTCACGAGGGTGACGGCGAGCATCGTGGGGCGCAGCTTCCAGATCGGGCGGCCCTCGTCGATCTCGTAGACGCGGTTCATGCCGCGCCCGAAGGCGCCGACGTAGCCGGAGGCGGACCAGAGGGCGCCGAGGACACCGGTGACGAACGCCAGGCCGGCGGCGGGGCTGGAGGTGAGCTCCTGGATCGGGCCGCGGACCGTGTCGAGGACGTCGGCCGAGACGAACCCGCCGGCGATCTCGAGCACGGTGTCGGTCGTGGTCTCGGCCTGGCCGAAGAGGCCGAGGATCGAGACGATCGCGAGCAGCCCAGGGAACAGCGCGAGGACGGCGTAGTAGGTGAGGCCGGCCGCGATGTCGGTGCACTGGTCGGCGCCGAACTCGCGGAGCGTCTTCTTGAGGACGTAGCCCCACGAGCGCTTGGTGACGTCCGTCGGTCCGTCGGGCTTGCGGGAGTCGTCGGGGTCGGGCGCGGTGCGGTCGTGCTCGGTGCTGGTCTGGGCCACGGTCGTCCTCCATCTCGAGCGTCTGCGGATCGTCGGCAACGGAAGGACCGCCTGCGATCGCTCCGAGCCCCGACGACGCCGTGCTCGCCACCGACCGTAGGAGCGCCGGACGCGCAGGGCAGGACGGTTGACAGCCGCCCGTCGAGTCCGGTGGGGGAGGTTTCCCGCGGTGGAGCCCGCGCTCAGAGCTGCGCGAGCAGCCTCTCGCACGCCTGCTCGCAGCGGTGGCAGGCCTCGGCGCAGATCCGGCAGTGCTCGTGCATCCCGGCGTGCTGCTCGCAGTCGTCGGCGCAGGCGCGGCAGGCCAGGAGGCAGGCCTCGACGAGGGCGCGGACGGCCGCGGATCCGACGACGCCTCGGCGCGAGAGCACGGCGCCGGTCGCGGCGCACACGTCGGCGCAGGCGAGGTCGGTGCGGATGCAGTGGACCAGCTCGGCGACCGACTCCTCGCCCAGGCACGCGTCGGCGCAGGCGAGTGCGCAGGCGCCGCACGCGTCGATGCACTCGGCCAGGACCTCCGGATCGACGCCGCGCAGCTCCTCGGGGTGGCTCCGGATCATGTCGCTCGTGCTGCTCATGGCGCGTCCTCTCGTCGTGACCCCGGCGGGTCAATCGGTCCGGGCGACGCTACGGGCCCGCCCGCCGCCGGGCGAGGGCCTGGCCAGGCACCGCGGCCGGTGGTAGCCGGGCGGTCGTGAGTGGCGAGCTGGAGGAGCGATCGGGCCAGACACAGCCCTTGCGTCGCCAATGGGGAATTTTGGAGATCTGCACCATAGCGACGGGGCACTCCCTGGCCAAGACACCCTCAGCCCGAGGACCGGCGACCGAGGCTCACGCCGAATGGGCTGAAACCTTCGGATCAGCAGCCGATATACGAATCTCGACTGTCACGAGACACAGCCAGATTCGCGTAGCTCTCTGCGAAAGCGGCGTCATCTCGCGAGTCACTGGCGGCGAGCATCGCGGTGAATGAGGCCAGAGCCGAGTCGAAGTTCGCTGCGAGGAGGTCTGCTTCCGCCTCGCAGACGTCGAGACGCGAGTCCGCCTCGTCCAGGGCGTCCCGCAGGTCGTCCACTTGAGCTGCGTAATTCGTCGCCGCCTCAGACGCTCGTGCGAGTTCCTGTTGCTGTGTGACGACTGTCACTGCGACCGCGACAGCGGCAAGGACGGCGACTATCACAGCACCGATGAGTGCCACCCAGAAGGAGGCGGGGCGATTGTGGCGTGGCGGACTCGCGACTGTCATGCATGAATACTACCTGCGCGCAGAAATCACCGTGTTCAACGCGTCCACTTGCTCGAGTAGGCATTGATGACCATTTTGATCGCCCCTCGGGTGAGGCGAAACGGATCGACCCGGGAGTTTCGGGAGAAGCGGCGCAGGCCCTCAGATCCTGCTTGCCGCCAAGTACCTTCAGGTCTTCAAGAGTCGATGTCCTCGTCAAGAATCCACGTCCTCGTCAGTGGGATTCTCGATCGAGTGGTTTCGGGCAAGCGCTCGTAGACCATGAACAAACGATCAAGAAGGTCCTCTGAGTCCCAGACGCGGATCGTCAGGCGATCGGTGCGAATGGCGGTGCGCGCCTGACGATTCAGACCGCCCCAGGCTACGAGCAGACCCTGATCAGCCTTGTTCGAAGCCATCGCTCCCTGGAGGCCTCGTACAACAGGCGCACCTATCTGACCTGCTTCAGATTTGACCTCGACGATGAGGGTCGGAGAATCCAGACCGAGCGGACCGCGTCCGGCGATGATGTCTACCCCGAAATCGGGCCCCTCGGGTGACACATCACAGGTGTAGCCCTCGGCCCTCAGGAGATCGCCGACAAGGTGGCTCAACTTGTGGCCGCCGAAGTTCTCGATGAGGTGAGTCCTCACCCTGTCGCGGATTGCCTGAAGAGTGGGAACGCTTCGAGGGTCCGTTACGTCCTCGACCGTGCTTCGCCTTTCGTCCATTCCAGCGGAAACCGCGGAGCTCTGGGGAGCGCTGATCGGTCCGGAGCCCGGATCCACCCCTGTCTGCATCACGCTTCGCAATCTTGCCTCTGCATTGTTCTTCGTTGCGCGGAAAATGGTCATTGCGCCATTCACCGTGTTGAGAAGATCGTCCTTGAGGGAACCGCGGGAGATTTCCGAATTTCTCCATTCGACCCCGATGGTATGGCGGCGTGTCGGATCAGGCTCGTCGGCATCGAAGCTGTAGCCGCGAGTGCACACCCCGATAGCGATTCGCTTCGTCGACTTCAGTGGAGTCACAACGATGTCGCCCGGCTCGATGAGGGTCCGGAGGGCGAGTAATTGACCGGTGTAGTTCGCGAGCCGACCCGGCTGCGAGTCCCTTGGGAACCCCGCTTCCACTGATGCGGCGATCTGGCCCCGTAAAGTGAGGTGGGAAAGGTCCTCGACCTCGTGGAACCCGCCTCCTGCGATCGACTTCTCGAGGGTCCAGGAGTCGCGTTCGCCACTCGCCCCGGCTCGAACTACCCACGCTGTCATTCGAGACTCCCTGCGCTGCTGATCGTGACGCTGTTATTGAGACGGAGTAGCAAAAAGGGCTGCTCGGCCGACGACCCGAACCATTATCGACGGTAGTTCTGCCTCACCGCTACTTTCCGCCCGGCGGCCGAGGTCGCTTCGGGGGGCGGCCGGTAGGCGATCTCGCGGTGTGGTCCGAGACGACTGCGGCCCGCGCAGGAGCCGGAGGGATAGAGAGACGGTGTGCCTATCAGGAGAGGGGGCGGCCTGGCCAGGCACCGCGGCCGGTGATAGCCGGGCCGTCAGCCCCTCACGACGAAGGCGTCGTGGATCAGGTTGCCCCCGGTCGCTGCGGGGTTCCGCGTGCTGCCGCGGGTGATCGTGACGGTGTGGGTGCCGGCGGGCAGGGTCCCGCTGGTCCAGACGGTCTGGGCGGAGCGGGTGGTGGCGCTGTAGCGGTCGACCGAGGCCACGAGGACGCCGTCGAGGCGGACCTCGTCGATCCCGGACGTGCTGGACCGGCGGCTCACCCACGAGACTCCGGTGCCGGTGAAGCGGAGGGTCGCCGAGGCGCCCCCCGTCGACGAGAAGGAAACGCCGCCGCCGCTGTCCGCGGAGGAGGAGGTCGTGGACCAGGTGCCCGTGACGGCGACGGCCGGCGAGCCGTTCTGGTGGGTGCCGGCCCCGACGGCGGCGAGCGGAGTCGCGGTGGCGGTCGGCGTGGAGGTCGAGGTCGGCGTGGCGGTCGCGGTCGGCGTGGGCGTGGCCGTCGGCGCCGGAGTGGCGGCCCTCTTCGCGAGCACGATGGACGCCGTCGCTCCCTTCAGCCCGCTCGGCCGGAACGTGATCGTCGTCGCGGTGCTCGTCCTGCTCGTCACGCTCAGGGCGGCGCTCGAGGACACCGTGCCCGCGGTCGGCCGCGCGAGCGTCACGGTGAGCGCGCTCGTCGAGACCTGCGTCGGGTCGACGGTCGAGACGGTCACCGTGTCCGCGTCCTCCCGGATCGAGACCAGTCCGGCGCCGGTGATGCTCGCGACCCGGGTGCCTCCGACGAGGACGGGGCTCGTGGTCCCGGCCTTCCACGACACGGCGCTCACGGTGCCGGTCGAGCGGTCGCGGGCGGCGCTCAGCTGGGGTGTGTTGCTGAGCACGGTCACGTCCGGGTCCGCCGCGTACGCGGCGGTCGCCGCCTCGGAGGCGCCGGGGAGGACCGTGTACGCGTAGGAGGCGCCGGTCGGGTTCGTGCCGTGGCTCGTCGTGAGGGAGTAGTAGTGGCCGGTCACCGGCGCCGTCGGACCGGCGGCGCTCACGGCGCTCCAGGCTCCGGTGCGGGTCCGCCCCTGCGCGGTCAGGGCGATCGGCGTCGGGAAGACGTAGCCCACCGACTCCGCGGAGCCGGTGATCGAGGCCCAGCGGGCGGTGCTCGTGGCGGTCGCCTCCGCACCGCGGAGGACGCCGTCGACGCGGAGCCTCGCGTCGGGAGCGACGTCGCGGCGGTCGTCGATCACCGTCTCTGCGCGCCGGCGCACCCCGTCCCAGCCGGTCCCGGACATGTCGGTCGCCGTGATCCCGGAGCCGAGCGCGAGGATCTCGTCGTCGAAGGTGAACCAGGCCTTCTTCGCGACCAGGCTCACCGACGCCGCGTCGAAGTCGAGCGCCGCGATCCCCGTCCGCCGCGACGGGCTCTCGAGGCTCCCGGTGAAGGTCGTCGTCGGGCGGGACGACGCGCCCTCGCCCGCGCTCCGGACGATCGTGTCCTCGGTGGTGCCGGGCATCCGGTACGGGTTCGCCGTGGCCCAGTAGCCGTCGTCGTACTGGCGCCCGCTGCCCAGGTGGAGCGACGTCGCTCCGTCGCCGGTGTACCAGCCGCTGCGGTTCTCGCCGTTGAGCGACTCGTAGCGCGCGATCCGCGTGCTCGACAGGCCGACGGCGAAGCCCGAGGTCGCCGTGGTCCGCGTGAAGCGGTCCATCCCGGCGAAGGCCCGGACGCCCGAGCCGATCGGGGTCGCGGTCAGGCCCGTGTCGGCGAGGACGAGCCGCGCGCGCACGACGTCGCTGACGGATCCGGCCGTCTCGATGCTCACGGGGCTGCCGGAGTTGCAGGCCAGCCAGCTCTTCGCCAGCGCGTTCGTCCGTGTCCTGGCCGAGGGAGGGGCGCTGTCGGCGAGGCGCAGCACCGCCGCCTGCAGCTGGACGCCGACGTCGCCGTCCTCCGACTCCGCCCGCGCCGTCTCGCGGCCGCGGACCGTCGACATCACGGCGCCGCACCAGGTGACGGGGGCGAAGGAGGAGGCGAGCCGGTCGTACACGCCGAGCCCCTCCGGGCTCGTGATCTCCCAGCGGGAGCCGTCGAGCAGCGCGTAGAGGTCGTCGAGGGTGTCGAGCATCGAGAGCCCGTACCCGCCGCTGTAGGCGAAGACGCTGTGCTGCACGAAGGAGCCGTCGGCGTGGAAGCCGTCGCCGGACGCCACCGTCCGCAGCGCCGGGTCGATGCCGGCGGCCGCCTCCGCGATCTTCGCCGGCTGCTTCAGCAGCACCGCCCGCCCGGCGATGACCGCCGCCGTCCAGACGCGGTTGGCGCCGGTCCGGGTGACGGTGTCGGCGAAGCGCGTCGAGGCCGACAGGTAGGCCTGCACCTGCGCCGCCGAGAGGTCGGGGTAGAGGAGGGCGGTGATGCTGTTCAGCTCGAGCGGGATGCCGATCTGCTGCTCCCACCAGCGGGAGGTGCCGGTGGTGGAGCGGTTGTAGCGGTTCGCCGAGAGCCAGTCGGCGGTCGTGACGACGTCGCGGAGGAGCGCCGGGTCGCCGCTGAGGGCGGTGCCGGGGGTCTTCAGCGCGGTCGCGAGGACGGTGACCCGCTTGTAGGCGGCCCACACCTCCACCGCCGAGGTGCCCGTGACCAGGTCGGGCCAGGGCTCGCCGCCGTCGGTCTCGAGCGTCGACCAGTAGCCCTCGGCCTCGGCGACGAGGCGGCCCTTCGCCGCGGCGAGGCCGCCGACGCTCCCGCTTCCCGGGATCGTGCCCGTCAGATCGGCGACGAGGGCGAGGCGCATCGCGTCGTACTCGTCGCCCGCCGAGTCGACGGCGGACGCTGTCGGCGCGGCGGCGAGCGGGAGGATCAGGGCGGTCACCAGCAGGAGCGCCGCAGCGAGCGGGCTCCCGCGCCGGGGCGCGTCGGATCGAGAGGGTCGGTTCGTCTCCGCGCGCGATCGGCGGAGGGGACGCGGCTGGGTGGGCACGGGCGCTCCTGAGGCGACGCCCACGAGCCTGCGGGCTTCGGGTGCTCGCGGGTCGCCGGGGGAGCGTCGGGTGAAGAGTAGTGGTCCGCTCCGTCCGGCGGCAAGAGGCGGAGGCGAGGACGGCCGGGATCGGCCACCGCCGACGCTCCCGACCGCGCGATCTGCGACAGCCGTACCCCGTGAGGGGTACAGAGGCGCCGAAGGTCCCCCACCCGTCAAGCGGGGCGATACGGTCGGAGGTGCGTGTGCGCTCCGGGGGGTCCCGGCGCGGCGCGCAGGGGGAAGGGGGCACGGATGATCGAGGCCGAGCAGGATCCGCGGCTGGTGGCGCTCGAGGCGCTCGAGATGATGGGGTCGGCTCCGGAGGAGCGCTTCGACCGGATCACGCGGATGGCCGAGGAGCTCTTCCGCGTGCCCGTGGCCGAGATCCACTTCCTCGACGACACCACGCTGTTCACGAAGTCCCCGCAGCGTCCGGACGCCGTGCTCGCGTACCCGCGCGCCGGCACCTTCTGCGACGCGACGCTCGAGAAGCGCACCACCTTCGTCGTGCCGGACCTCGGTGCCGACGAGGCGTGGGCCGGGCACGAGCACGTCGCGGGGTACCCGCACGTCCGCTTCTACGCCGGGCGGCCGCTGTCGGTCGAGGGCGACCTGCAGCTGGGCACCCTCTGCCTCATCGACTTCGTGCCCCGGAGCCTCACCCCGGACGAGCGGCAGCTGCTCGAGGAGTTCGGCGAGTGGGTCGAGCGGGAGCTGCGCGACACGGCGGAGCGCGACCGCGCCGCCGACATGCAGACGCAGATGGCTCCCTCCTCCCTCCACCACCCCGCCGGCTACGAGCTCTCGGGGCTCTCGCTGCCGCGGTGGACGATCACCGGCGACTTCTACAGCTGGCGCGGCGACGACGAGACGGTCGACCTGACCCTCGTGGACGTGATGGGCAAGGGGACGGCGGCGGCGATCGTGGCCGCGTCGATCCGCTCCGCGTTCCGGGCGCGCCTGGGCGGCGACCCCGACGCGGTCGTCAGCGCGGTGAGCGCCCAGCTGCACGACGACTTCACGGCCACCGAGACCTTCGCGACCCTCTTCCACGGGCGCCTTGACACCGCGTCCGGCCGGATCGACTTCGTCGACGCGGGCCACGGGCTCACCGTCCTCCTCCGCGCCGACGGCTCGTTCCAGCGGCTCGCGGCACTGGGCCTCCCGCTGGGCATCGCGGAGGACGGCGGCTGGATCACCCAGACCGTGGAGCTCGCGGTCGGCGACTCGCTCCTGGCCTTCACCGACGGCGTCCTCGACCTCTACGACGGGACCCTGCAGTCCCTGGCGCGCGCGGTCGACCTCGCCCGCGACTCCGCCGACACCGCCGAGTTCCTGCAGGCGCTGAGGGCGCTCGCCGCCTCCGGCTCCGCGTCCGACGACATCACCGCCCTCGTGCTGACCCGCACGGGCGCCGACCGCTCCGCCGAGAAGGACCCCGCATGACGTTCACGACCGAGACGATCGCCCCCGACATCGCCGTGCTGCGGGGGGAGGGGCGGCTCAACGCGGCCTCGGCTCCGGAGCTGCGCTCGGCCGTCCGCCGGGCGATCGACGAGGGCAGCCCCCGCATCGTCGTCGAGCTCAGCGCGGTGACGTTCATGGACTCCTCCGGTCTCGGCGCCCTGGTCGGCGCTCTCAAGACCGCGCGGCAGGCGGGCGGCGACCTGCGGATCGCGGCTCCCAGCGGGCAGGTCGTGATGGTGCTGCAGCTGTCCAATCTGGACCGGGTGCTCACCCTCTTCGACACGGCCGGCGACGCGTACCGTGACTGAGCGCAGCGTCGGGTTCCGCACGCCCCCGGACGACACCGAGGTCGTCCACGAGATGCTCGCCGGGCTCTGGGGCGAGCGCCCGGACCTGCCGGCCCGCGACCGCATGGCCGTCGAGACGGCGCTGGTCGAGCTGGTCGACAACGTCATCCAGCACGCGACGTCGACGACGACGATCGTCTGCCGCCTCGTCGTGCGCGTCGAGGGAGACGCGATCCACGCGGAGCTGGTCGACACGGCCGATCCGCCGGACATCGGCACGGGGCCGCGGGAGATGCCGGACGTCTTCGCCGAGTCGGGCCGCGGGCTCGCCCTCATCCAGGCACTGACGACTACGTTCGAGCACGAGCGCTCCGAGGGGCGCAACGTCTGGACCCTGACCCGGGCGCTGGACTCCTAGCGACTGGCGCGGATCAGCGGATCGTGTGCGCGGTGATGACCGCGGCGGCACGCGCCAGGTCGTCCGCCATGCCGTTCAGCCCGGGGGAGGCCTTCAGCACCTCCGCGCTGACCTCGTCGTAGCGCTCGTCCACCTGCGCGAGCAGCTGCTCCCCGGAGGCGGTGAGGCGCAGCAGGACGCTGCGGCGGTCCTGCGGGTTGGCGAGCCGGTCGACGTGGCCGGCGGTCGCCAGCCGGTCGAGGAGCGCGGTCACGGCGCCCGTCGAGAGGGAGAGCTCGAGACCCAGCCACTTCGGCGTGAGGTCGGGCGACTCGCCGAGCACCTCGAGCGCGGTGAGCTCCGAGATGCCCACGCCCACGCCCGCGGCGATGCTCGCGCGGAGGTGCCGCTGCGCGTTCTCGAGCAGCCGGAGCGACTGCCGCAGCTGCACGGCGGGCGCGTCCTGGTCGACGTCGCGCGGGGTCGGTCTCTCGGTGGTCATTCGTCCTTCTCGGGGTAGGGCTGGGGTCATCGTACGGGTCGCCCTCGGGGGTCCCGGCCTGTCACCCGGACAGGGGGTGAAAGAACGATTGCAATGTATCTTTGTCATCAAGTAACTTAGCGGTCAATCGAGTTCGGCGGACCACCAGCCGGACGCTCCCCCTTCAGCATCAGCCCGCCCCACCCGATCAGGAGTCCTGCCATGTCGACCCACACCGCCAAGTCCAAGCGCGTCCGCTTCGCTCCCCTCGCCATCGCGACGAGCATCGCCGCCGCCGCTCTCCTCTCCGTCTCGATGTCCGGCACCCTGTCCGGCTTCGTCGCGAGCATCTCCAACACCGGCAACACCGCCGCCTCCGGCTCGCTCGTCATGGAGGAGAAGTCGACCGGTGCCAGCCCCATCACCTGCCTCAGCACCGACGGCGGCTCGATCAGCACCAACACCGCGACCTGCGCGACCATCAACAAGTTCGGCGGATCGACCACGATGGTCCCCGGCCAGACCGTCACCACCGCGATCACGCTGAAGAACACCGGCACCGTCAACGCCAACACCTTCACGCTGACCCCCGGCGCCACCTGCTCGCAGAGCAACAACGTCGCGGCCGGCGCCTCCGGCTCCGCCACCGACTTCTGCGGCAAGCTCAACGTCGTGATCACCTCCGGCGGGACCACCGTCTTCACCGGCACCGCCGCGACCCTCGCCGGCTCGGCCGTCAAGACCCTCAACACCGCCCCGGTCACCCCCGGCACCTCCACCCCCTTCTCCATCGCCGTGACCCTCGACTCGTCGGCCACCAACGCCTACCAGGGCCTGTCCGCCTCGCTCCCGCTCACCTGGACCTTCGCGAGCTGATCCCCTCTCCACCCGGCCCGGAGCGCCCCCGCGCGACGGGCCGGGGGAGGAGCGTCCCGCAGCGCTCCTCCTGCACCGCCCCCGAGAACCCCCCTCCCCCGAGATCCGCGCCGCACGGCGCACGCCCCCGAGAAC
>NZ_PSVD01000015.1:0-75384 GCF_002932035.1 Rathayibacter sp. AY1F6
GCCGTGCTCGATGCCGAGCGAGATGATCCCGAGGATCGACGCGGCGTTGACCGGGGTCGCGTCGCCCTTGGCGACGAGGACCTTCTGACCCGACTTCGCCGCGGCCTGGCTGAAGAGCGAGGCGGGGCGGGCGTGGAGGCCCTTCGACGATGCAACCTGCACGGTGCGCTCGACCATGAACGTTTCTCCTTGATCCTGCAGTCGCGACTGCATCAGTGGTGCCCGGAGTCGGGCTCGCCCGGACGGACCGGGCGGGTGGAGGAGTCCCCGTCCGCGCCTGCGACGACCGCGCGAGCGGCGAAGAGGACGGGCAGGGTCTCGAGCACGGCATCGGCACCGTGCGCTCCGAAGACATCGGGCGGGAGGAGGGCGGCCGCGGCTCCCACGAGCTCCGCACGGTGGCGGAGTCCGTCGAACTGCGACTCGAGGTGCGGCCCCACGAGGAGGACGTCGGCCTCGGGGAGGGAGTGGTCGAGACCGGTGAGGGTCTCGGAGTGGAACACGGCATCCATGCCGCGCTCCTTCGCGCCCGCTCGCAGCCGGTGGGCCAGGAACGTGCTCGACGCGCCTGCACCGCAGACGATCAGGATCTTCCGCACCTCGTTCGCCTCCTCGCGTCCGGGTCGTGATTCATCCAAGCATCCCCTCGGAGGGGCGGCACCCTCCAGCAGACAATCTTCCGCGGGGGCGGAAGACGGCCCCTTCCACCCGCGGCGCGGGGGCTCCCGGGCGCGTCGCCGGGGTGATTGACTGACGGGACGTACGACTCGCCGCCCGCGTCCTGCGGGCCCGCGGCAGGGTCGTGGCGCTCCCGGCGCCCGCCCCGACCGCACGCCTGGAGCCTGATGCCTGACAACCGCGAACGACTGCTGGAGTACCTCTCCCGCGCCGACGGCTGGGTGACGGCGCACGAGCTCGCCGACAGGCTCGGAGTCACCACCCGCAGCGTCCGGAGCTACGTCACCGCGGTGAAGGCGCAGGCCGCCCCGCTGGAGCCGGTCGAGTCCTCCGCGAACGGCTACCGGCTCGCGCGCGAGGCGTACGCGGCCTACCTGGAGGCGCAGCGCAGCCGCGACGTCGAGCCCGACACACCGCGTGACCGGCTGTACAGCATCGTCCGCCGCCTGGTCGACTCCGACGAGGGCCTGGACGTCTTCGCCCTCGCCGACGCGCTGTCGGTGAGCGAGTCGACCGTCGACGCCGATCTGCGCCGGGTGAAGGCCCTCGCCGACGAGGCCGGCCTCGGGCTGGTCCGGCGCGGCCCGTCGGTGCGCCTCGAGGGCAGCGAGGAGGCCCGCCGCCGCCTGATCTCGCGGATGTTCCGCGACGAGAGCGCGCAGGGCGTCTTCACGCTCGACGACGTCCAGCGCGAGTTCGCCTCCCCCGGCCTCGGCGCCTTCAAGACCGAGCTGCTGGCCGAGCTCGACACCCGCGGCTACTACATCAACGACTACGGCGTGAACAGCGTCCTCCTCCACATCGCGATCGCCGTCGACCGCGTCGCCCGGGGCATCGGGGACCCCTCCGGCTCCCGCCCCTCCCCCGCGATCCACGGCGAGCTCGCGGCCCTGCTGGCGGAGCTGGTGGAACGGCACTTCGCGACGCGCCTGACCGACGCCGAGCTCGCCCAGCTCGCGATCCTGATGACGACGCGGGTGGCGACGCCCGGGCAGAACGAGCCGGTCGCCGCCGTGGTCGAGAACTACCTCGACCCGGAGGACCTCGCCGTCGTCCGCGAGCTCGTCGCCGACGTCAACCGCGAGTACCTGGTCGACCTCGACGACGAGGGCTTCATCGTCCGCCTCGCCCTGCACGTGCGCAACCTGATCGCCCGGGCCGCCGAGGGCGGCTACTCCCGCAACCCGCTCACCCGCTCGATCAAGACCAGCTACCCGATGACCTACGAGATCGCGGTGTTCCTGGCGAGCGGGCTGCAGCGCCGGCGGGGCGTCGTGGTCAACGAGGACGAGATCGCCTACATCGCCCTCCACGTCGGCTCCTTCCTCGAGCGGGTGTCCCGGCGGGAGGAGCGTCTGTCCTGCGTGATCGTCTGCCCCAACTACTACGACCTCGCTCACATGCTCCGCCTGCGCGTCGAGCGCGCCCTCGGCACCGAGGTGGAGGTGCGCTCGCTGATCACGCGGAGCGACGTCGACTGGGACCGGCTCACCGCCGACCTCGTGATCACCACGATCGACGAGCGCCCCGCGTCCGACGACGTCGTGGTGGTGCAGCCGTTCCTCACCGACCACGACGTCGAGACGGTGCGCCGGGCCATCGCCCGCGTCCGCCGGCACCGCCGCCGCGCGCAGATCAAGGACGAGCTGCTGCAGTTCTTCGACGAGGAGCTGTTCTTCCGCAACGTGCACGCGCGCGACGAGGCGGCGATGATCCGGATGCTGGGCGAGCGGATGATCGCCGGCGGCATCATCGACGAGGACTACGTCGACGGCGCCATCGAGCGCGAGCGGATGAGCTCCACGGCGTTCACCGACAACCTCGCGGTCCCGCACGCGATGGCGATGAGCGCCCGCCGCACCTCCATCGCGATCGTCGTGAACGACACGGCGATGGAGTGGGGCGAGCAGCGGGTGAACGTGATCGCTATGATCGCGTTCGCCTCGGCCGGCCGCAGCACCTTCCAGTCGGTGTTCGACCAGTTCGTCGAGGTGTTCGCCGACCGGGCGGAGGTGCAGCGACTCATCCGGCGCTCCACGGACTTCGGCGGCTTCATCGAGGAGCTGGTGCGGGTGATCGACAGCTGACTGTCCGCTCAGACAGGGATCGAGAGGGTGCTGTCGTCCTCTCGCGCCATCCCGCGCCCTGCGGGCGCCCGCCAGACCCGAGCCAGTCGCGAGAGGACGACAGCACCCTCCCTCCGCATCGGATCGGAGGAGCTCTGAGCTGGGGGCCTTTACGCGAAGGGCGTCGGCACGATCCCGTAGGGGGCGAGGCCGGCCGCGCCGCCGTCGGCGAGCGTGGTGACCCAGATGCCGTCGTGGTGCACGGCGACGGAGTGCTCCCAGTGGGCGGCCATGCTGCTGTCCTCGGTCGCGACCGTCCACTCGTCCTCGCGGACGAAGGTCTCGGCGCTGCCCGCGGTGACCATCGGCTCGATCGCGACGACGAGTCCCGGCTTCACCTCGGGGCCGCGCTGGCGCACCCGGTAGTTGAAGACCGGCGGAGCCTCGTGCATGGTGCGCCCGATGCCGTGGCCGATGTAGTCGGTGAGGATGCCGTAGACGCGGCCCGAGCGCTCGGCCTCGTCCTCGATGTACTCCTCGATCGCCGCGCCGACCTCGTTGAGGTGTCGGGCGGAGGCGAGGGCGGCGATCCCCCGCCACAGGGATCCCTCGGTCACCCGCGAGAGCTCGGCGCGTGCCGCGACCTCCTCCGGGCGGGAGGGATCGGGCAGGACCACCGTCATCGCGGAGTCGCCGTTCCAGCCGTCGATCTCGGCGCCGCTGTCGATGGAGACCAGGTCGCCCGGCTCGAGCACGCGCCCGCCGGGGATGCCGTGGACCACCTCGTCGTTGACCGAGGCGCAGATCGTGTGCCGGTAGCCCGGGACGAGCTGGAAGTTCGAGTGGCCGCCGAGCGCGACGATCGCCGCCTCGGCGATCGAGTCGAGCTCGAGCGTGGTGACGCCCGGGCGGACCGCCGCGCGGACCGCGTCGAGCGAGGCGGCCGTGGCGAGGCCCGGAGCGAGCATCGACCGCAGCTGCGCGGGCGTCTTGTAGAGCGAGGAGCGGAACGCCACGGCTCAGGCGGCCGGGGTGTCGAGGCGGCCCACGCGGTGGCCCTCGAGGGCGACGACGATCCGCTCGGTCACCTCGTCGACCGGCCCGAGGCCGTCGACCACGACCACGAGCCCGCGGGCCGCGTAGACGTCGATGAGCGGAGCGGTCTGCTCCTCGTAGAGCGCGAGTCGGCGCCGGATGACGTCCTCGGTGTCGTCGCTGCGCCCCTGCTCGAGCGAGCGCTTGAGCAGGCGGCCGACGACCTCGTCGGGATCGGCCGTCAGCTGGACGACCGCGTCGAGCCGGTTGTCGTCCGCGGCGAGGATGCGGTCGAGCTCGTCGACCTGCTCCGTGGTGCGCGGGTAGCCGTCGAGCAGGAACCCGGTCGACGCGTCCGCCTCCTGGAGGCGGTCGTGCACGATCGCGTTGGTCAGCTCGTCCGGCACGTAGCGCCCGTTGTCGAGGTAGGCCTTCGCCTGGAGACCGAGCTCGGTCTCGTTGGCGACGTTCGCGCGGAAGATGTCCCCGGTCGAGATGGCGGGCACCCGGAGGATGTCGCTCAGCCGAGCGGCCTGGGTCCCCTTGCCTGCGCCGGGAGGGCCGATCAGCAGGAGACGGAAGCCGATCGGATGCGACGTCATCGGAGGAGTCCTTCGTAGTGGCGCTGCTGCAGCTGGGAGTCGATCTGCTTCACCGTCTCCAGGCCGACTCCGACGATGATCAGGATGGACGTGCCGCCGAAGGGGAAGTTCTGGTTCGCACCGACCAGCGCGAGGGCCACGAGGGGCACGAGCGCGATGAGGCCGAGGTAGACCGATCCGGGCAGCGTCACCCGGGTGAGCACGTAGTTGAGGTACTCGGCGGTCGGGCGGCCGGCGCGGATGCCGGGGATGAAGCCGCCGTAGCGCTTCATGTTGTCGGCGACCTCGTCCGGGTTGAAGGTGATCGCGACGTAGAAGTAGGTGAAGCCCACGATCAGGAGGAAGTACAGCGCCATGTAGAGCGGGTGATCGCCCTTGGTGAGGTAGTTCGTGATCCAGGTGACCCAGACCGGGGCCTCCTGGCCAGCGGCGGGCTGGTTGAACTGCGCGATGAGCGCGGGCAGGTAAAGCAGCGACGAGGCGAAGATGACGGGCACGACGCCGGCCATGTTGACCTTGATCGGGATGTAGGTGTTGTTGCCGCCGTAGGTGCGGCGGCCGACCATCCGCTTGGCGTACTGCACGGGGATCCGCCGCTGCGACTGCTCCACGAAGACCACGGCGACCACGAGCACGAGGCCCACGCCGAGGACGAGGAGGAAGGTCTCGAAGCCGCGCGACTGCGCGATCGACCACAGGGAGGTGGGGAACTGGGCGGCGATCGAGGTGAAGATCAGCAGCGACATGCCGTTGCCGATGCCGCGCTCGGTGATGAGCTCGCCCATCCACATGATGATCCCGGTGCCCGCGGTCATGGTGATGACCATGAGGAGGATGGAGTACCACTCGTCGGTGATGATGAGCGCCGAGCACTCCGGGACGCCGGAGTTGCCGAAGAGGGCGCCCGAGCGGGCGACGGTGATCAGCGTCGTCGACTGGAGGACGCCGAGCGCGATGGTGAGGTACCGCGTGTACTGGGTGAGCTTGCCCTGACCGGACTGCCCCTCCTTGTACAGGGTCTCGAAGTGAGGGATGACCACGCGCAGCAGCTGCACGATGATCGACGCCGTGATGTACGGCATGATCCCGAGCGCGAAGATCGACAGCTGGAGCAGTGCTCCACCGCTGAAGAGGTTCACGAGCTCGTAGAGACCCGAGGTGCCCTGGTTGCCGGCGAGACAGGCCTGCACGGCGCTGAAGTCGACGAACGGAGCAGGGATGAAGGATCCCAGCCGGAAGATCGCCACGATCGCGAGGGTGAAGCCGATCTTGCGGCGGAGGTCGGGGGTGCGGAAGATCCGCGCAACGGCGCCAAACACTACCTAAGGTCTCCTGCTCAATTCTGTGGTGCGGGATACAGGTCGAGCTTGCCACGCGCTCCCGGAGGGAGTCGGCGTGACAAGCTCGACCGACAAGCTGCTGGTGCTACTTGATGGATCCGCCCGCAGCGACGATCTTCTGCTCGGCAGAGCTGGAGACCTTGTCGACCGCGACGTTCAGCTTAACCGCAATGTCGCCGTCCCCGAGGACTTTGACCTTCTCGTTCTTGCGGACAGCACCCTTGGCGACCAGGTCGCCGATGGTGACGTCGCCGCCCTGGGGGTAGAGCTCCGCGAGAGCGGACAGGTTCACGACCTGGTACTCGACCCGGAACGGGTTCTTGAAGCCGCGGAGCTTCGGGGTGCGCATGTGCAGCGGCATCTGCCCACCCTCGAAGCCGACTCGCACCTGGTAGCGGGCCTTGGTGCCCTTGGTGCCGCGACCGGCGGTCTTTCCCTTGGAGCCCTCACCGCGACCCACGCGGGTCTTGGCCTTCTTGGCTCCGGCAGCGGGGCGGAGGTGGTGGACCTTGAGCACGTGCTCCTTGGTCGCCGGCGCCGCCGCGCCCTTCGTGGTGGTCGCCTGCGCGGGAGTCGTGGACTCCGCGGCGGCGGCCTTCTTCGTCTCAGCCATTAGTCAATCTCCTCGACCTTCACCAGGTGGGCGACGGTCTTCACGTATCCGCGGTTCTGGGCGTTGTCCTCGCGGACGACGCTCTGACCGATCTTCCTGAGGCCGAGCGAGCGCAGCGTGTCGCGCTGGTACTGCTTCTCGCTGACCTTCGACTTGATCTGGGTCACCTTGAGCTGGGCCATCAGGCACCTGCCTTCGCGTTGGACGCGGCGGCGAGGGCGTCGGCCTCGGCACGGACGAGACGTGCCGGCGCGACCTGGTCGAAGTCGAGACCACGACGAGCGGCGACGGCGCGCGGCTCCTCGAGCTGCTTCAGAGCCTCGACGGTCGCGTGGACGATGTTGATGGTGTTCGACGAGCCGAGCGACTTGCTCAGGACGTCGTGGATGCCGGCGCACTCGAGGACGGCGCGGACGGGACCGCCGGCGATGACACCGGTACCCGCGGCGGCGGGGCGCAGGAGCACCACACCGGCGGCGGCCTCACCCTGGACGGGGTGCGGGATGGTCGAGGCGACGCGGGGGACGCGGAAGAAGTTCTTCTTCGCCTCCTCGACGCCCTTGGAGATGGCGGTCGGGACCTCGCGGGCCTTGCCGTAGCCGACGCCCACCAGTCCGTTGCCGTCTCCGACGACCACGAGCGCGGTGAAGCTGAAGCGACGGCCGCCCTTGACGACCTTCGACACGCGGTTGATGGTCACGACGCGCTCGAGGAACTGGCTCTTCTCGGCGTCACGGCCACCGCGGTCGCGGCCACCCTGGTTGCGGTCGCGGCCGCCGCGGCGGGGCTCACGAGCCTCCTGCTGCGGCTGCGTGGACGCAGCGGTCTCGACGGGGGCCTCCGACACAGCGGCGACCTCGGGTTCCTTGTTCTCTGCGGCGCTCACAGGTTGAGCCCTGCCTCTCGTGCTCCATCGGCGATCGCGGCGACGCGACCGGCGTACTTGTTGCCTCCGCGGTCGAAGACGACCGCCTCGACACCGGCGTTCTTGGCGCGCTCGGCGACGAGCTCGCCGACCTTGCGGGCCTTGGCGGTCTTGTCGCCGTCGAACACGCGCAGGTCGGCCTCGAGGGTCGACGCCGACGCGAGGGTGCGGCCCTGAGCGTCGTCGACGACCTGCACGAAGACGTGGCGGGCCGAGCGGTTGACGACGAGGCGGGGGCGCTCGGCGGATCCGACGACCTTCTTGCGCAGACGGTCGTGACGACGACCGCGCGCAGCGGACTTGCTCTTTCCTCTGGTTCCGAGTCCCATGATCACTTACCGCTCTTTCCGGCCTTGCGGCGAACGACCTCGCCGGCGTAGCGCACGCCCTTGCCCTTGTAGGGCTCGGGCTTGCGGATCTTACGAATGTTGGCGGCCACCTCACCGACGGCCTGCTTCGAGATGCCGTGCACGGTGAGCTTGTTGTTGCCCTCGACCGTGAACGAGATGCCCGCGGGCGGGGTGACGACGACCGGGTGCGAGAAGCCGAGCGCGAACTCGATGTCCGAGCCCTTCGCCAGCACGCGGTAACCGGTTCCGACGACCTCGAGGCCCTTGGAGTAGCCCTGCGTGACACCGATGATGTCGTTCGCGATGAGCGTGCGGGTGAGGCCGTGGAGCGAGCGCGACTCGCGCTCGTCATCGGGACGCGAGACCAGCACCTGGCCGTTCTCGACGGACACCTGGATGGGGCTGGCGACCGAGACGGTCAGCTCGCCCTTGGGGCCCTTGACGGTCACAGCGGATCCGGCGACGGAGACGTCGACGCCCGCCGGGATCTCGATGGGGAGTCTTCCAATACGCGACATGAGGGGTTACCACACGTAGGCGAGGACTTCCCCACCCACGCCCTTCTTCTCGGCCTGGCGGTCGGTCAGGAGACCGCTCGAGGTGGACAGGATGGCGACGCCGAGGCCGCCGAGCACGGTGGGGATCTCGGCCGACTTCGCGTACACGCGGAGTCCGGGCTTCGAGACCCGCTTGATGCCGGCGATCGAGCGCTCGCGGTTCGGGCCGTACTTGAGGGAGATGGAGAGCGTCGTGCCGACGCGCGCCTCCTCGACCTTCCAGTCGGCGATGTAGCCCTCGGTCTTGAGGATCTCGGCGATGTTCGCCTTGAGCTTCGAGCCCGGGAGGGTGATGGAGTCGTGGTGCGCGGAGTTCGCGTTACGGATTCTGGTCAGCAGATCTGCGACCGGATCAGTCATGGTCATGGCTGATGGTGCCTTTCTCGCCTGGTTTCGGCACCCTTTACAAGAGTGACGACCTGTGGTGTGGGACGGCGCCGACGACGTCGACGCCCATGCGGCCGCGCGAACGCAGGCCAACGAGCCATGCTACATGGCCGAGGCCCTGCGGTCGAGGGCCGATCGTGCACGGGATCCGGGGATCCCGCGTGGCGCCCGCCGCCGGCTCCGGACGGACCGGTCCGGCGGCGGACGCACGACGAGGCCGGAGGGCGGTTTTCACCGTCCCCCGGCCTCGAGGCTTGCTGCTTACGCGTTGTCCGACGACTTGAACGGGAAGCCGAGCTGCTTGAGCAGCGCGCGACCCTCGTCGTCGGTCTTGGCGGTGGTCACGACGGTCACGTCGAAGCCGCGGACGCGGTCGATGCGGTCCTGGTCGATCTCGTGGAAGATCGACTGCTCCGTGATGCCGAAGGTGTAGTTGCCGTTGCCGTCGAACTGGCGGTCCGACAGACCGCGGAAGTCGCGGATGCGGGGCAGCGCCACCGAGAGCAGGCGGTCCAGGAACTCCCAGGCGCGGTCGCCCCGGAGGGTGACGTGAGCGCCGATGGCCTGACCCTCGCGCAGCTTGAACTGCGCGATGGACTTGCGGGCCTTGGTGACCTGCGGCTTCTGACCGGTGATGGCGGTGAGGTCCTTGACCGCGCCGTCGATGATCTTGCCGTCGCGGGCGGCCTCACCGACACCGGTGTTGACGACGACCTTGACCAGGCCGGGGACCTGGTGGACGTTGCCGAAGCCGAACTGCTCCTTGAGAGCGGGGATGATGTCGGCCTGGTACTTGGCCTTGAGCCGCGGCTGAACCTTCGCAGCCACTGCGGTGGTGTCAGTCATTACAGTTCCTCACCCGACGCCTTCGCGTAGCGCACGCGAACGGTCTTGGTCACGCCGTCCTTGGTGACGGCCACGTTGCGGTGGCCGACCCGGGTCGGCTTCTTGGTCTTCGGGTCGACGAGCGCGACGTTGGAGATGTGGATCGAGGCCTCGACGGTCTCGATGCCGCCCTCCTTCGAGCCGCGCTGCGTCTGGCCGACGCGGACGTGCTTCTTGACGAAGTTCACGCCCTCGACGACGACGCGGTTGCGCTCGACCAGCACCTCGAGGACCTTGCCCTGCTTGCCGCGGTCTCCACCGCGGGCCTGGGTAGCGCCCGAGATGACCTGGACGAGGTCACCCTTCTTGATCTTGGCCATGACTAGATAACCTCCGGTGCCAGCGAGACGATCTTCATGAACTTCTTGTCGCGGAGCTCGCGACCGACCGGTCCGAAGATGCGGGTGCCACGGGGGTCCCCGTCGTTCTTGAGGATGACGGCGGCGTTCTCGTCGAACTTGATGTACGAGCCGTCGGCGCGACGGGTCTGCTTGATGGTGCGGACGATGACGGCCTTGACCACGTCGCCCTTCTTCACGTTGCCACCGGGGATCGCGTCCTTGACGGTGGCGACGATGATGTCACCGAGGCCCGCGTAGCGGCGGCCGGAGCCTCCGAGGACGCGGATGGTGAGGAGCATCTTGGCGCCGGTGTTGTCGGCGACCTTGACTCGGGATTCTTGCTGAAGCATGTGTCTCTCCTGCTAACTCAAGTAGGCCGCGGCCTACTTGGCCTTCTCGAGGATCTCGACCAGGCGCCAGCGCTTGGTGGCGCTGAGGGGACGGGTCTCGCTGATGACGACGGAGTCGCCGATGCCGGCGGAGTTCAGCTCGTCGTGGACCTTGACCTTGGACGTACGGCGGATGACCTTGCCGTACAGCGGGTGCTTCACCCGGTCCTCGACCTCGACGACGATGGTCTTGTCCATCTTGTCGCTGGTGACGTAGCCGCGACGGGTCTTGCGGTATCCGCGAGCGCCCGCCTCCTTCACGTCGTGGGCGGCCGACTCGTGGCCGGCGCTGTCATTGACGGTTGCCATTACTTGGCCTCCTCGTTCGACTCGGTCGCCTCGACCTCGGCCTTGGCGGCCTTCTTGGTCTTCGGCTTCTTCTCCGCCTTGGCCGGGGCCTCGACGGGTGCGGGGGTGGCGCGGATGCCCAGCTCGCGCTCACGGATGACCGTGTAGATGCGGGCGATGTCGCGCTTGACGGCACGCAGGCGGCCGTTGGTGTCCAGCTGACCGGTGGCCGACTGGAAGCGGAGGTTGAACAGCTCCTCCTTGGCCTTCTTCAGCTCGGTGACGAGACGCTCGTCCTCGTAGGTGTCGAGCTCGGCGGGGGCGAGCTCCTTGGATCCGATCGCCATTACGCGTCTCCCTCCTCGCGCTTGATGATGCGTGCCTTGAGGGGCAGCTTGTGGATGGCACGGGTCATGGCCTCACGAGCGAGCTGCTCGTCGACGCCGGCGACCTCGAAGAGGACGCGACCCGGCTTGACGTTCGCGACCCACCACTCCGGCGAGCCCTTACCGGAACCCATGCGGGTCTCGGCGGGCTTCTTGGTGAGCGGACGGTCGGGGTAGATGTTGATCCACACCTTTCCGCCGCGCTTGATGTGACGCGTCATCGCGATACGAGCGGACTCGATCTGACGGTTGGTCACGTAGGCGGGGGTGAGGGCCTGGATGCCGAACTCACCGAACGACACCTTGGTGCCACCGGTGGCCTGGCCGGACCGGCCCGGGTGGTGCTGCTTGCGGTGCTTGACTCGACGCGGAATCAACATGGTTATGCCTCAACTCCTGCTGCGACGGGCGCCTCGCTCTGCTGGCGGGGTGCACGGCGCGGACGGTCGCTGCGCTCGGGGCGCGACGATTTGCTGTTCGCCTGCTCGCGGGCGAGCTCCTTGTTGGTGATGTCGCCCTTGTAGATCCAGACCTTCACGCCGATGCGGCCGAAGGTGGTCTTCGCCTCGTAGAAGCCGTAGTCGATGTTCGCGCGGAGGGTGTGCAGCGGCACGCGTCCCTCGCGGTAGAACTCCGAGCGGCTCATCTCGGCGCCGCCGAGGCGGCCGGAGACCTGGATGCGGACGCCCTTGGCGCCGGCGCGCTGAGCACCCTGCAGGCCCTTGCGCATCGCGCGGCGGAAGGCCACGCGGGCGGAGAGCTGCTCGGCGATGCCCTGGGCGACCAGCTGAGCCTCGGCCTCGGGGTTCTTGACCTCGAGGATGTTCAGCTGGATCTGCTTGCCCGTGAGCTTCTCGAGGTCGGCACGGATGCGCTCGGCCTCGGCGCCGCGGCGGCCGATCACGATGCCCGGGCGGGCGGTGTGGATGTCGACGCGGACGCGGTCACGGGTGCGCTCGATCTCGATGCGGGCGACGCCCGCACGGTCGAGCTGGGTGGCGAGGAGTCGGCGGATCTTGACGTCCTCGGCGAGGTAGTCGCTGTACCGCTGGCCCTTCTTGGTGCTGTCGGAGAACCAGCGCGACACGTGGTCGGTGGTGATTCCCAGACGGAAACCGTAGGGGTTTACTTTCTGACCCATTACTTGGTCCCCTCCTCAGGAGTGGCCAGCACGACGGTGATGTGGCTGGTGCGCTTGTTGATGCGGAAGGCACGACCCTGAGCACGGGGCTGGAATCGCTTGAGGGTGGTTCCCTCATCGACGAAGGCGCGGGACACGATCAGGTCCTGGTCGTCGAGGTACTCGTTCGAGGCATCGGCCTTGACGCGAGCGTTGGCCATCGCCGAGGCGACGAGCTTGTAGACGGGCTCGGACGCACCCTGCGGCGCGAACTTCAGGATGGCCAGTGCCTCCTGAGCCTGCTTCCCGCGGATCAGGTTCACGACACGGCGAGCCTTCTGGGGGGTGACGCGGATGTGTCGCACGCGTGCGATCGACTCCACCATTTCTCTCCTCCTTCTCGTCGCCGCGTCAGCGGCGACGGCCCTTCTTGTCGTCCTTCTCGTGACCGCGGAAGGTCCGAGTGGGGGCGAACTCGCCGAGCTTGTGGCCGACCATGGTCTCGGTCACGAACACGGGGATGTGCTTGCGACCGTCGTGGACCGCGATGGTGTGACCCAGCATCGCCGGGATGATCATCGAACGGCGCGACCAGGTCTTGATGACGTTCTTGTTGCCGGCTTCGTTGGCCGTGAACACCTTGCGGAGCAGGTGGTCGTCAACGAAGGGGCCCTTCTTGAGACTGCGAGGCATCTTCTACAACTCCTACTTGCGCTTCTTACCGGCGGTGCGGCGGCGAACGATGAGCTTGTCGCTCTCCTTGTTGGGGCGACGGGTGCGTCCCTCGGACTGACCCCACGGGCTGACCGGGTGGCGTCCACCGGAGGTCTTGCCCTCTCCACCACCGTGCGGGTGGTCGACCGGGTTCATCGCGACACCGCGGACGGTCGGGCGGACGCCCTTCCAGCGCATGCGGCCGGCCTTGCCCCAGTTGATGTTCGACTGCTCGGCGTTGCCGACCTCGCCGATCGTGGCGCGGCAGCGCGCATCGACGTTGCGGATCTCGCCCGACGGCAGGCGGAGCTGCGCGTAGGGGCCGTCCTTGGCGACGAGGCGGACCGAGGTGCCGGCCGAGCGGGCGAGCTTGGCGCCGCCTCCCGGCTTGATCTCGATGGCGTGGATGACCGTACCGGTCGGGATGTTGCGCAGCGGCAGGTTGTTGCCGGGCTTGATGTCGGCGCCGGCGCCCGACTCCACGACGTCGCCCTGCGAGAGCTTGTTCGGGGCCAGGATGTAGCGCTTGGTGCCGTCCACGAAGTGGAGCAGCGCGATGCGCGCCGTGCGGTTGGGGTCGTACTCGATGTGAGCGACCTTGGCGTTGACGCCGTCCTTGTCGTTGCGACGGAAGTCGATCAGACGGTACTGGCGCTTGTGGCCACCACCGATGTGACGCGTCGTGATGCGGCCGGAGTTGTTGCGGCCACCGGTCTTGGACAGCGGGCGCAGGAGCGACTTCTCAGGCGTCGAGCGGGTGATCTCGGCGAAGTCGGCAACGCTGGAGCCGCGGCGACCGGGGGTCGTGGGCTTGTACTTACGAATAGCCATTGTCTGTTTCCTCTACGCTTCTTCGGCTCAGCCGACGCTCGTGAAGATGTCGATGGAGCCGGACTTCAGCGTGACGATCGCGCGCTTGGTGTCCTTGCGCTTGCCGGTGCCGAACTTCGTGCGGCGGGTCTTGCCCTGGCGGTTCAGCGTGTTGATCGACGCGACCTCGACGCCGAAGATCTTCTCGATGGCGAGCTTGATCTCGGTCTTGTTCGAACGCGGGTCGACCACGAAGGTGTACTTGCCCTCGTCGATCAGGCCGTAGGACTTCTCCGAGACCACCGGGGAGATGATGACGTCGCGGGGGTCCTTGTTGAACGCGGCGGACTGGCTCATGCGTTCACCTCTTCCTTGTTGGACTCGACGCCCGACTTGGCCGCGATGAACGCGTCGAGCGCGCCCTTCGAGAACACGATGTCGTCGGAGACGAGCACGTCGTACGCGTTGAGCTGGTCGGCCGGCAGGATGTGCACGAACGGCACGTTGCGGAGCGAGAGCTCGGCGATGTAGTCGTCGCGCTCGAGCACCACGAGGACGTTGCGCGACACCGAGAGGGCGTCGAGCAGGACGAGGACGTCCTTGGTCCGGGGGGTGTCACCGAGGGCGAGGGACTCGACCACGTGGATGCGGGCACCGCGGGCGCGGTCCGAGAGAGCACCGAGCAGAGCCGCGGCGATCATCTTCTTGGGGGTGCGCTGCGCGTAGCTGCGGGGGGTCGGTCCGTGGACCACGCCACCACCGGTCATGTGCGGGGCGCGGATCGAGCCCTGACGAGCGCGACCGGTTCCCTTCTGCTTGAACGGCTTGCGACCGGCTCCGGAGACCTCACCGCGGTTCTTCGTCTTGTGGGTTCCCTGGCGCGCCGCGGCGAGCTGGGCCACGACGACCTGGTGGATGAGGGGGATGTTGGTCTGGACGTCGAAGAGCGCGGCGGGGAGCTCGACCGAGCCCGCCTTCTGGCCCTTGACGTCGATGATGTCGACAGAGGTAGCCATGGAACTACGCTCCCTTCACGGCGTTGCGAACGAACACGAGGCGACCGCGGGCACCGGGGACGGCGCCCTTGACGAGCAGCAGGCCCTTCTCGGCGTCGACGGAGTGCACCTTGAGGTTGAGCACGGTGACGCGCTCGCCACCCATGCGACCGGCCATGCGCATGCCCTTGAAGACACGGCTGGGGGTCGAGGAGGCGCCGATGGAGCCGGGCTTGCGGTGGTTGCGGTGCGAACCGTGCGAAGCCGAGACGCCCTTGAAGTTGTGACGCTTCATGACACCGGCGAAGCCCTTGCCCTTGCTGGTGCCGACGACGTCGACCTTGGTGCCGGCCTCGAAGACGGCGTCCACGGTCAGCTCCTGGCCTGCCGAGTAGTCGGCGGCGTCGGAGGTGCGGACCTCGGTGAGGTGGCGGCGGGGGGTGACGCCCGCGGCGTCGAAGTGACCGGCGGCGGGCTTGTTCACCTTGCGCGGGTCGATCGCACCGGCGGCGAGCTGGACGGCGGTGTAGCCGTCCTTCTCCTCCGTGCGGACCTGGGTCACGACGTTGGGGCTGATCTCGATGACGGTGACCGGCACGAGCTTGTTGTTCTCGTCCCAGACCTGGGTCATTCCGAGCTTGGTGCCGAGGAGGCCCTTGCTGGTCTTCAGCGTGGGGGAAACAGTGACAGACATGGTGGCACTCCTCCTTAGAGCTTGATCTCGATGTTGACGTCGGCCGGCAGGTCGAGGCGCATGAGCGAGTCGACGGCCTTGGGCGTCGGGTCGATGATGTCGATGAGGCGCTTGTGGGTGCGCATCTCGAAGTGCTCGCGGCTGTCCTTGTACTTGTGGGGAGAACGGATCACGCAGACCACGTTCTTCTCGGTCGGCAGCGGCACGGGGCCGACCACCGTTGCACCGGCACGGGTGACCGTGTCGACGATCTTGCGCGCCGACGTGTCGATGACCTCGTGGTCGTACGACTTCAGTCGGATGCGGATCTTCTGTCCCGCCATGTGTGATCTCTCACTCTCTTGTTATTGCGTCGTACGCGACTCCCCCGGCCGGAGCCGGACTCGTCTCGCATTGGACGCGCTCGCGAAGGAACTCCGGTGACCCGGAAAGTGCAACCAGTGTTCTTCTGTCAAAAGCACCGCACGCCTGGGGCGCTCCGATCGGCGTGCAGAACGCACGACGCACGGAGAACCCGTTGAGATGTCGGTTGTTGTCGTTCTGCTACCCGCCGCCTCGACGTCGCATCCGCGTGGCCGCCCTCTCGGGTCGAGCCTCCGCGATGCCGTCTCGGCACTGCCTGGCAGTGTCCCCCTCCGAGCAGCACGCCGCCCGAGAGGAAATTTTGAACTAGAAGAGTCTCCCACAGATGCCCCACCCCTGCAACCCGGGCGTGTCGCGCCGGAGGACTCCTCCGCGAGCACGTCGTGACGGTCCTGGGGAGCCGGTCGCTCCGAGCAGCAGCGCGGGTCGGAGCGCCTCCCCCGCTACTCGAAGAGCAGCGCCCGGACGGCGGTCTCGGCCGACGCGGGGCGCGACGCGTCGATGGTCTCGCCGGCGCGGAAGTGGTCGAGCAGCCGCGGGTCGACGTAGCTGGCGCGGGCGACCGTCGGCGTGTTCCCGAGCACGTCCGAGGCGTCGCGCATCGCCTGGGCGATCGCGGAGTTCCGAGCGCGCTGCGTGGCCTGCGGGCCCGACTTCGCCAGGCTCAGCGCGGCCGCGACCGTGCCGTGCAGAGTGCGGAAGTCCTTCGCCGTGAAGTCGTCGCCGGCGCGCTCGCGCACGTAGTCGTTGATCTCGGGCGCCGAGATCGGCCGCCACTCCCGCCCGTCCTTCCAGGCGAGCAGGCGGGCGTTCGGCCCGCGACGCTTGAGAGCACGGACGACGCGCGAGAGGTCGTGGTCGAGGATCTCGCTCGTCCACGCCTGATGGCTCTTCCCGGGGAAGGCGAGGGCGACCCGGTCCCCGTGGGTCGTGGCGTGCGCGCACAGGAGCGTCGAGAGGCCGATGCTGCCGTGCTCCTTCGCGTACCTCTCGCTGCCGACGCGGAGCGATCCGGTGTCGAGCATCCGGAAGGCGGTGGCCAGCGCGCGCTCGCGGCTGGGTCCGTCCGAGCGGAGGGCGATGGTCACGGCCCGGCGCGCCCCGGGCAGAGCCTCCGCGAGCCGCAGCGCCCGGTCGAACTTGATCCGGTCCTTCTGCTCGCGCCAGGTCGGATGGTAGATGTACTGGCGGCGGCCGGCGGAGTCGACGCCGGTGGCCTGGATGTGCCCGTTGGGGTACGGGGCGATCCAGACGTCCGTCCAGGCCGGCGGGATGCCGAGATGGTCGAACCGCGCGCGCAGCTCCTTGTCGGCGACGGTTGCGCCCTTCGGGTCGCGGTAGCTGAAGCCGGAGCCCGCGCGCACCCGGGTGTAGCCGCGCCCGCTCGAATCGGTCCTGCGGAGTCGTTGCGCGCGAGTGTCAGCCATCGCTTCGACGATAGGACGGCGGATCGGAGGCCCGCACCCGCTTGACGGCGGGGAGGAGCAGTCGGACGGCAGCTGCTACTCGTTGCCGATCCGCTTGTCGGCCTGGCGCTTCAGGTCCTCGATGCGGTCGTCGTACTTGCCGTTGGTGAGGCGGCTGGCGATCTCGCCCGCCTTCTCGAGGGTCTGGTCGGAGACCTGCTCGGCCTTCTCGCTCCGCAGCGCGTCCTGGGCCTTCCGGCTGTTGAGCAGTTCGCCGGCCTGGCGTCCGAGCTTCCCGAGATCCACGATGATGCCTCCTTGTAAACGCGCACAGGGCGGCGCGTGCCTCAGTGTGGCGCTCCCGGCTGGGGGAACGGTGCGGGCGCGCCGGTCAGCCGGCCAGTGCGATCACCTGCTCCGCCGCGTCTGCCAGGGCGCGGCCGTAGGAGGGACCGTGACCGGCGGCGTGGACGGCGAGCGGGTGCAGCTGGTGGAGCGGCACCCGCTCCTCGTAGCCGGCCCCCAGCGGATGCTGCTCGCGGTAGCCCTCGAGGACGGCGTCGAGGTGCGGAGCACCGAAGAGGGCCAGCATCGCCAGATCGGTCTCGCGGTGTCCCCCGTGAGCGGCGGGGTCGATCAGGACGGCGCCGTCCGCCGTCCAGAGCACGTTGCCGGTCCAGAGGTCCCCGTGGATCCGGGCGGGCCCCGCACCGTCGTCGAAGGCTCCGGCCGCCACCCGGCCCAGAGCCTGCTCGACGAGCCGCGACTCGGCTGCCGTGAGGTTGCCCGCCTCCACGGCGGGGCCGAGGAACGGCCGCACCCGCTGCTCCGCGTAGAAGCGCCCCCACGAGTCGTCCGGGCGGCACGGCATCCCGCGGCGGCCGATGTACGCGGGGCCGGTCCATCCCGGGGGCGGCGCTCCGAACGCCGCGGCTCCGGCGTCGTGCGTCCGAGCGAGCGCGGCGCCGAGAGCCCGAGCCGACTCGGCCGAGGGACGCACGGAGCGCATCTCCTCCAGCTCGATGCGCCCTGGCGACACCCTCTCCACCCCGACACAGCGCGCACCGCCGTCCGCCTCGCGCAGCCAGTCCAGGCCGGCCGCCTCCCACTCGAAGAACTGCGGGAGGGCACGGGGGTCGCTCTTCACGAAGGGCATGCCGCCACGCTAGCCGGGCGTCCCCGGGAACGACGAGAGGGGCCGCCCGCCGAAGCGGACGACCCCTCTCGAGAGATCGGTAGGACGGACCTACTTGATGATCTTGGTGACCGTACCGGCACCCACGGTGCGTCCACCCTCACGGATGGCGAAGCCGAGGCCCTCCTCCATGGCGATCGGCTGGATCAGCGCGACCGTCATGTCGGTGGTGTCGCCGGGCATGACCATCTCGGTGCCCTCGGGCAGCGTGATGACGCCGGTGACGTCGGTGGTGCGGAAGTAGAACTGCGGACGGTAGTTCGCGTAGAACGGGTTGTGACGCCCACCCTCATCCTTGGACAGGATGTACGCGGTGCCCTCGAAGTCCGTGTGCGGCGTGACCGAACCCGGCTTGACGACGACCTGGCCGCGCTCGACGTCCTCGCGCTTGGTGCCGCGGAGGAGCAGACCGCAGTTCTCGCCGGCCCAGGCCTCGTCGAGCTGCTTGTGGAACATCTCGATTCCGGTGACCGTGGTCTTCTGCGTCGGGCGGATGCCCACGATCTCGACCTCGGAGTTCAGAGCGAGGGTTCCACGCTCCGCACGGCCGGTGACGACGGTTCCACGACCGGTGATCGTGAAGACGTCCTCGATCGGCATGAGGAACGGCTTGTCCTTGTCGCGCACCGGGTCCGGGATGGACTCGTCGACCGCGTCCATCAGGTCGAGGATCGACTGGGTCCAGGTGTCGTCGCCCTCGAGTGCCTTGAGGCCGGAGACGCGCACGACGGGGGCGTCGTCGCCGGGGAAGCCCTGCGACGAGAGGAGCTCGCGGACCTCGAGCTCGACGAGCTCCAGGATCTCCTCGTCGTCCACCATGTCGGCCTTGTTCAGCGCGACGAGGAGGTAGGGGACGCCGACCTGCTTGGCGAGGAGGACGTGCTCACGGGTCTGAGCCATCGGGCCGTCGGTGGCGGCGACCACGAGGATCGCGCCGTCCATCTGGGCCGCGCCGGTGATCATGTTCTTGATGTAGTCGGCGTGACCCGGGGCGTCGACGTGCGCGTAGTGGCGCTTCGGCGTCTCGTACTCGACGTGCGAGATGTTGATCGTGATGCCGCGCTGGCGCTCCTCGGGAGCGGAGTCGATCGACGCGAAGTCACGCTGGACGTTGGTCGCGGACGGGAACTTGTCCGCCAGAACCTTCGAGATCGCCGCGGTGAGCGTGGTCTTTCCGTGGTCGACGTGACCGATGGTTCCGATGTTGACGTGCGGCTTGGTCCGCTCGAACTTGGCCTTAGCCACTGTGGGTCCTCCTCAGGACTTAGGTGCAAGCATCCGCATCCGGGCGGCCGCACGGGGCGGCACGAGGACAGGAGGACTTGCGGGGGTTTTGTGTACGTATGTTACCGGCAGTGGTCGTGCGGCCGTCCCGCTGCGACAGGGGGCGCGCTGCACTCGGCAGCAAACCCGCACGACACTACCAGGCCGCCGCCGTTCCGGGGAACGGCGACGGCCCAGGGGCGGAGCTACTCGCCCTTGTTCTTCTGGACGATCTCCTCGGCCACGGCCTTGGGGACCTCGGCGTAGGTCTCGAACGTCATCGAGTAGACGGCGCGGCCCGAGGTCTTCGAGCGCAGGTCTCCGATGTAGCCGAACATCTCGGACAGCGGGACGTTGGCCCGGATGACCTTGATGCCGGTGGCGTCCTCCATCGACTGGATCATCCCGCGACGCGAGTTGATGTCGCCGATGACGTCGCCCATGTACTCCTCGGGAGTACGGACCTCGACGGCCATGAGCGGCTCGAGGAGGACCGGCTGCGCCTTGCGCGAGGCCTCCTTGAACGCGATCGAGCCGGCGATCTTGAACGCCATCTCGGAGGAGTCGACGTCATGCGCCGCTCCGTCGACCAGGGTCGCCTTCACGCCGACCATGGGGTAGCCGGCGAGCACGCCGACCTGCATGGCGTCGCGGATGCCCGCGTCGACGGAGGGGATGTACTCGCGCGGGACGCGGCCACCGGTGACGCCGTTGACGAACTCGTAGGTCTTGTCGGCCTCGACCTCCATCGGCTCGATGGTGATCTGGACCTTCGCGAACTGGCCGGAGCCACCCGTCTGCTTCTTGTGGGTGTAGTCGTACTTCTCGACCGTGCGGCGGATCGTCTCGCGGTACGCGACCTGGGGCTTGCCCACGTTGGCCTCGACGTTGAACTCGCGCTTCATGCGGTCGACCAGGATGTCGAGGTGCAGCTCGCCCATTCCCTTGATGACCGTCTGACCGGTCTCCTGGTTCTGCTCGGTGCGGAAGGTGGGGTCCTCCTCCGCGAGCTTCTGGATCGCGGTGCCGAGCTTCTCCTGGTCCGCCTTCGTCTTGGGCTCGATGGCGACCTCGATGACGGGCTCCGGGAAGGTCATCGACTCGAGCACGACCTGCGCGGCCGGGTCGCTCAGGGTGTCACCGGTGGTGGTGTCCTTGAGGCCGATGACGGCGTAGATGTGGCCGGCGGTGACCGAGTCGACCGGGTTCTCCTTGTTGGAGTGCATCTGGAAGATCTTGCCGATGCGCTCCTTCTTGCCCTTGGTCGAGTTGATGACCTGGGCGCCGGAGTCGAGCTTGCCCGAGTAGACGCGGACGTAGGTCAGGCGGCCGAAGAACGGGTGCACGGCGACCTTGAACGCGAGCGCCGAGAAGGGCTCGGTCGAGTCCGCGTGGCGCATGATGACCTTCTCCTCGTCGCGGACGTCGTGGGCCTCGATGGCGGGGACGTCGAGCGGGGAGGGGAGGTAGTCCACGACAGCGTCGAGCATCGGCTGGACGCCGCGGTTCTTGAACGCCGAGCCGCAGAGCACCGGGTAGATCTCGGAGTTGACGGTCATCTTGCGGATGGCGGCCTTGATCTCCGCGACGGTGAGCTCCTCGCCGCCGAAGTACTTCTCGAGCAGCTCGTCGGAGGTCTCCGCGACGGTCTCGAGGAGCTTCTCGCGGTACTCCGCCGCCTTGTCGGCGAGGTCGGCCGGGATCTCCTCGATCTCGTACTTCGCGCCGAGCGCGACGTCGCCCTTCGAGTCGCCGCGCCACGTGAGCGCGCGCATCTCGACCAGGTCGACGACGCCCTCGAAGGAGGACTCCGCGCCGATGGGCAGCTGGATGACCAGCGGCTTCGCGCCGAGGCGCTTGATGATCGTGTCGACCGTGTAGTAGAAGTCGGCGCCGAGCTTGTCCATCTTGTTGACGAAGCAGATGCGCGGGACGTCGTACTTGTCGGCCTGACGCCAGACGGTCTCGGACTGGGGCTCGACGCCCTCCTTGCCGTCGAAGACGGCGACGGCGCCGTCGAGGACGCGGAGCGAGCGCTCGACCTCGACCGTGAAGTCGACGTGACCGGGGGTGTCGATGATGTTGATCTGGTTCTTGTTCCAGAAGCAGGTCGTCGCGGCGGACGTGATCGTGATGCCGCGCTCCTGCTCCTGCGCCATCCAGTCCATCGTCGCGGCGCCGTCGTGGACCTCGCCGATCTTGTGCGTGATACCCGTGTAGAACAGGATGCGCTCGGTGGTGGTGGTCTTGCCGGCATCGATGTGGGCCATGATGCCGATGTTGCGGACCTTGTTCAGGTCGGTGAGCACATCTTGTGCCACGGAGTTCCTCCGATAGGTGATGGAGCCAGCGCACCGGGTTCATGGCCGAATGGCTGGGATTCTGGTGGTGGCGGTCGCCCGGTCGCGGGGATCGGGCGATCCGCCGCCGGGACCGGGCCCGCAGCGGTGACGCCGCGGGCCCGGTGGTCGCGGTCGCCCGGGGGCGGCCGCGGGGTGCGCTACCAGCGGTAGTGCGCGAAGGCCTTGTTCGACTCGGCCATCTTGTGGGTGTCCTCGCGACGCTTGACAGCGGCGCCCAGACCGTTCGACGCGTCGAGGATCTCGTTCATGAGACGCTCGGTCATCGTCTTCTCGCGACGGGCCTTCGCGTAGCTGGTGAGCCAGCGGAGCGCGAGGGTGTTGGCGCGGTGGGGCTTGACCTCGACCGGGACCTGGTAGGTCGAGCCGCCGACGCGGCGGCTGCGGACCTCGAGGGTCGGGCGGACGTTGTCGAGCGCCTTCTTGAGGGTGACGACCGCGTCCTGGCCGTTCTTGCCGGCGACGCCCTCGAGGGCACCGTAGACGATGCGCTCGGCGAGGCCCTTCTTGCCGTCCAGGAGGATCTTGTTGACGAGCTGGCTGACGATGGGGGCGCCGTAGACGGGGTCTGCGACGACGGGGCGCTTGGGAGCGGGGCCCTTACGAGGCATTACTTCTTCTCCATCTTCGCGCCGTACCGGCTGCGAGCCTGCTTGCGGTTCTTGACGGCCTGGGTGTCCAGGGCGCCGCGAACGATCTTGTAGCGGACACCGGGGAGGTCCTTGACGCGACCGCCGCGCACGAGCACCATCGAGTGCTCCTGCAGGTTGTGGCCCTCGCCGGGGATGTAGGCGGTGACCTCGGTGCCGTTGGAGAGCTTCACGCGGGCCACCTTGCGGAGGGCCGAGTTCGGCTTCTTGGGCGTGGTCGTGTAGACGCGCGTGCAGACGCCGCGCTGCTGGGGGTTGGCCTTCAGGGCGGGCGCCTTGGTCTTGGTGACCTTCGGCGTGCGTCCCTTGCGGACCAACTGCTGAATCGTTGGCACTGGTTTTGCTCCTTGAATGCTGCACGGTGACAGCGGATCGATGGTCGACATTCGGCCCTCCCGTCTCCGGGAACGGCCGAGTTCATCTGGACCCGACGCACCCCGCGGCCCCGCGAGCGGGACCGGGAGGGTGAGGGGTATGCCGTGGGGGCCGCCCGATCGGACGAACCCGCGGATCCTCGCGGACCCGGTGGAGCGAAGTGCGGCGACCGCATCGGCCCGGAGGCACGACACGAGCGCACGGCAAAGCGCACACCCGAAGAATATTACGGGGAGTGACGGGGCCGGTCAACCGAGCGGCGTTCGCCCTGGGAGATGCCGCAGCGCCGCGACGAGACGCGCCGGGACTCCGCCCTCACTCCCGCTCGTCGCCCTCCCAGCCCCAGTGAGGGCTGCGGCCGCCGGCGTCGCGACGGGCCAGGAGCAGGAGGAACACGAGCTGGACGGCCGCCGCGAGCACGCCGGTCGCGATCGCGAAGACAGTGGGGGCGTGGTCGAGGATCCAGCCGAGGATCTCCCCCGGCTCCTGGCGGCCGAGCCCGTAGAGCGCTCCGCCGGTGAGGAGGAAGAGCAGGTAGACGACGACCCCGGTCAGCAGCGACGGGCCGAGGACGCGGTGGACGGCGGGACGGGCGGCGAGGGTCACCATCGCGACCAGCACGGCGACGACGCAGACCGCCACCGACACCGGCCCCAGCAGCGGACCGGCGTCGCGCTCGGGCACGACGTCCTGGTCCAGCAGGAGGCTGAGGACCCCGAACGCGCAGACGACCAGGGCGAGGTAGAGGAACGCGGCGAAGCCGGCCAGCGCGAGGCCGTAGCCCAGGCCGGCTCCGCGGCCCTGCCCCTGCCCCTCCGGAGTCACGACTGCGCGGCCGCTTCGCGCTCGGCGTTGCGGCGCTTGACGCCCCGGGCACGGCCCGCGATCGCGGCGCCGCCCCAGACGCTCGCCTCCCGGCCGAGGACGCCGGCGGCGAGGACCGCCGCGAGTACGGCGGGATCGCGGACGTAGTCGAGCGCGAGGGAGCGGTCGATCGGCAGGGCGAGCGGTCCGACGGCGCTCCAGCCGCCGACCAGCGCGGCCGCGGCCGTGAGGAGGGCGACGAGGAAGCCGCCGAGGACGTAGGCCCACCAGCCCGCGCGGTTCACGACCAGCACGATCAGCGCCAGGCCGACGAGGAACGCGGCCACCGGGGCGAGGAAGAGCGCGGTCGGCGCAGCGTCGAGCGCGAGGGCGACCGGGTCGCCGCCGACGCGGTCGACCAGCAGGCGGATCGCCGTCAGGGCGACGAGGTACAGGACGGCGAAGACCGCGGTCGTCAGGAGGGCGAGCGCGAGGCCCGCGAGGCGGTTGCCGGAGCGCCGGACCGGCTCGGGCTCGGCCTCGACCGGCCCGAGGGCGCTGGGGGCTGATGCCGCGACGGCCGGGGCGACGGGCTCGACGGTCGGCTGCCGGCCCGTCACGGGTTCGGGCCAGACGTACTCCCGGGTCGGCTGGGGTCCGGTTCCGCCGGACGTCTCGGTCGCGGAGGGGATCCGCGTGGTCTCGGCGTCGCTGCTCCAGGTCACCCGGACAGCATAGGCACGCCTTCCGCCGCGCCCGGTGCGCCGCGCGGCTCCCCGTCGACGGGGGACAGCGCCGACCGTCTACTCGAGCGGGTGGAGGAGGCGGTGCAGGAACTGCCGGGTGCGAGGCTCCCGCGGCTCCCGGAGGATCTGCGCAGGGGCGCCCCGCTCGACGACCACGCCGTCGGCCATGAAGACGACCTCCGAGGCCACCTGCCGGGCGAACTCGAGCTCGTGCGTCACGACGAGCATGGTCCAGCCCTCCCCCGCCAGCTCCCGCATCAGCGAGAGCACGTCGCCGACCAGCTCCGGGTCCAGCGCCGAGGTGGGCTCGTCGAAGAGGAGCAGATCGGGCCGCAGCGCGAGCGCCCGGACGATGCCCACGCGCTGCTGCTGACCGCCGGAGAGCTCGAAGGGGTAAGCGCTCCCCCGGCCGCCGAGGCCGACGCGCTCGAGCAGGCGCTCCGCCTCCGGGACCACCTCGGACGCGGGACGGCGCTGCACTCGCAGCGGCCCCTCCGTCACGTTCTGGAGGACGGTCAGGTGCGGGAAGAGGTTGAAGTGCTGGAAGACCATCGCGGAGTGGTCGCGCAGCCCGGTCAGCGCCTTCCGTCCGACGCCGCGGTCGAAGTCGAGGACACTGCCGTCGGCGAGCTCGACCACCCCGCCGTCCGGCACCTCGAGGCTGTTCAGCGAGCGCAGGACGGTGGTCTTGCCCGAGCCGGACGGCCCGATCAGGGCGACGACCTCGCCGCGGTGGACCTCCAGGTCGATGCCGCGCAGCACCTCCACCCCGCCGAACGACTTGCGGAGGCCGCGGGCCCTGAGCACGGGCCGGGCGTCGGTCGGAGTGTCAGCGGGCGACATAGCGGTCCAATCGCTTCTCGAGCAGGCCCTGGCCGCTGGAGAGCACCAGGCAGATGAGCCAGTAGATCAGAGCGGCCTCGAGGTAGAGGAGCATGAACTCGCTCGACGCGGTGGCGATCTTCTGCGCCTGCCGGAAGAGCTCGGTCACCAGGATGAGGGAGGCCAGCGAGGTGTCCTTCACCAGCGAGATGAAGGTGTTCGACAGCGGCGGGACGGAGACGCGCGCGGCCTGCGGGAGGATGATGCGCCGCAGCGAGAGCGAGCGGCTCATGCCGATCGTGTGCGCCGCCTCCCACTGCCCCTTCGGGACGCTGAGGATCGCCGCGCGGATCACCTCCGCCGCGTAGCCGCCCACGTTGAGGGCGAACGCGATGGTGGCGCTGGGCCAGGGGTCGATCTTCAGTCCGAGGCTCGGCAGCCCGTAGAAGATCACGAACAGCTGCACCAGGAGCGGCGTGCCCCGGATGACGGAGATGTAGGCGCGCGCGATCCAGGAGAGGATCCGCACCCGCGAGAGCCGCATCAGGGCGACCGCCAGCGCGAGCACGAGCCCGATGGCGAAGCTCGCCAGCGCGAGCGGGATCGTCCCGACGATGCCCCCGGAGAGGATCGGCCAGAACGACCGGAGGACGAGGTCCATTGTGTTCTCCCGCCTTCGCGGGAGGATCCGCGGTCGGCTCGATCGGGTGGTGGCGTCGGGGGCGGATCGTCTCCGCCTCCTGGGGAATGCTGGCACGCTTCGCGCCGGGGCGGGCGCCCTTGCAGGCGGACCCGCGGCCTGAGCCGCTCCGCCGCTCCCCCGCGTCGGGACCGCTCACGCACGAGACGGCCCCTCCCGGAAGGGGAGGAGCCGTCTCGGGGTGGGGCTACTGGGAGACGTCGGCTCCGAAGTAGCGCTCGGAGATGGAGGCGAGGGTGCCGTCCTCGCGCAGCTCGTCGAGGGCGGAGTCGACGGCCTCGACGAGGTCGTCCGAGCCCTTCGGGAAGGTGAAGGCGCTCTCGGAGGTGTCGTCGGTGGTGACGGCGACCTTGAGGCCCGCGGCCTGGTCGGGGTAGGTCGTGGACCAGTCGAGCCAGGTGAGGCGGTCGTTCACGGTCGCGTCGACGCGGCCCTGCTCGACGAGGGCGATGGCCTGCGCCCAGCCCTCGACGCCCTCGACCTCGGCGCCGTTCTCCTGCGCGACGGTGTACCAGTTGCTCGAGAGCGACTGCGCGGTGGTCTTGCCGGAGAGGCCGGCGAGGTCGGTGATCGAGGTGTCGCTCGAGGGGACGATCACGACGCCGGGGCTGACCGAGTACGGCTCCGAGAAGTCGTACTTCGCCTCGCGCTCGTCGTTGATCGAGACCTGGTTCGCGATCACGTCGAAGCGCGCTCCGTCCAGGCCCGCGAACATCGCGTCCCACTGCGTCTCCTGGAAGTCGGGCTCGACGCCCAGCTTCTCGGCCACGGCGGTGATCACGTCGACGTCGTAGCCGGTGAGGGCTCCCGTCCCGCCGTCGGCGTGGAAGGAGAAGGGCGGGTAGGTGCCCTCGGTGCCGATGGTGAGCTTCCCCGAGTCCTCGACCTCGGCCAGGGTCAGGCCGGAGCTCGCGGAGGCGGTGCCCTCGCCGCTCGAGCCGGAGACCACGTCGTCGGTCGAGGCGGGCGCGCAGCCGGCGAGGACCAGGGCGGCGGCGGCGGCGGTCGTGCCGAGCAGGACGCGCAGGGAGGTGCGGGCGGAGAGGGTCACGGTGTTGTCCTTCGGTGCATCACGGAGTCGTGGCGGTCCCGCTGCGCCGGATGCGGCGCGGGGATCGACGAGGGGACGGGTCGTCCCGGGGCGGACCGCTGCTCGGCGGAACCGCCCGGAGTGACGATAACCAGTGGAGGGGGCGGCCCTATTCCCGGATGTCGCCGTGTGACGCCGGGAGTCCGGCCAGGAAGTGCTCGGCACCGGCGACCTCGTCGCTCGTGAGGCCCGCCGCCGACTCCGGACGCACCAGGTGGAAGGGGGTGCTCTGCTCGCGGGCCCAGTCGTAGGCGTCCTCGTGGAGGTTGTCGTCGATCCACACCACGGCGTCGATCGCGCCGCGCTCGGCGGCCGCCTCCAGCCACACCGCGACGGGCTGGAGCTTGCCCGTCCGGCCCGGGAACCGCGGGTCGCGCGGGAGGCCGCCGTCGAAGACGATCGCCTCCGTACCCGCCGGCAGCCCGAGGTCCTGGGCGAGGACCCGCGTCAAGCGCGGCGGCCAGGTCGTGGCCCACACGATCGTGCCGACCGCGGCCAGGCGGGCGACGAGCGCCGCCCGCTCCGGCTCGAGCTCCAGGCGGTGCGAGCCCGAGGCGCGATCGCTGCGGACGGAGGGGTTCAGGACGCCGTCGACGTCGAGCAGGATCAGGGCGGCCATGCCTGTCACCGTAGCGGCGGCGGGGCGGATCGCGCGAGGAGCGCTAGCGTGACGGGATGCCTCCGTCCCTCCTGCTGCCGGGAGGCCGCACAGCCGTGCTGGGGCCGGATCCCGTGCGGCCGGAGGCGCTGCTGCTCACGGTCGACGGCGCGGAGCAGTCGCTGATCGATCCGGGCGATCCCCGGGCTCTGCACCTCGAGTACCTCGCGCGCCTCGGCGCGGTGGTCGACGCCGCCGCCCCGCCCGGCGAGCCGCTGCGCGTGCTGCACCTCGGAGCCGGAGCCCTGGCCCTGGCCCGGTACGTCGCCGCGACCCGGCCGGGCTCCGAGCAGCTCGCGGTGGAGAGCGCGGCGGGACTCGTGGAGTTCGTGCTCGAGCACGCGCCGCTCCCCCGCGGCGCGCGCGTCCGGTTCCTCACGGCCGACGCCGCAGGGCCCCTGCCGCCCTGGAGCGCCGACCTCGTCGTGCTCGACGTCTACGACGGGGACGAGATCCCGGAGGCGTTCTACCGCGCGTCCGTCCTCGCTCCGCTCGCCGCCCGCGTCGGCGCCGACGGGCTCCTCGCGGTCAACGTCGCCGACGACGCCGACCACCGGAGGCTGGACCGCCTGCGCGGGGTCGTCCGGGAGCTGCTCCCGGTCACCGCAGCGGTCGGATCGACGGCCTTCGTCGAGGGGCGCACCGGCGGGAACGCGATCCTGCTCGCCTCAGGCTCGGCGCTCGCCGACGACGTCGCCGGCCGCCTGCTGCGCGCCGGCCCGCACCCGGTCTCCGCCGCGGCGGATGGCGACGTCGTGGTCGCCGAGGTGGCGGTAGAAGTCGACCCGTGAGTCGAGAGTGACGCCGGTCTCGAGGTACTTGGCGCGGATCCGCTTGATGTAGGTGCGGACAGTGTGCTCGGCGACGCTGAGGTCGACCGCGACGGTGCGGACCGCGGCACCCGCTCCGTAGGCGCGCATCACCCGGCTCTCCTGGGGGCTCAGCACCGGGCGGCGCTCCTCGCGCCCGTGCACGAGCCGGTGGCGGGCGGTGTCCGAGATCCAGGTGCGGCCGGAGGCGACGGAGACGACCGCCGCGGCGAGCTCGCTGGGGTCGTCGCCCTTCCAGACGTAGGCCGCTCTCTCCCGTCGCAGCACGGCCCGCACCGGCTCCAGGGAGTCGGAGGAGGAGAGCACGACGAGGCCGACGGTCCGGGTAGCCGCACGCTCGAGGGTGTCGGCCACCTCCTCGCCGGGCACGCCGTCCAGGTCGAGGACCGCGATGCGGTCGACGCCCTCCTCGTCGTGCGAGAACTGCGGCAGCAGCTGCGCGAGCAGCGCCTGCAGCGCGGCGCGCTCGATCGCTGGTCCGTCGACGACGGCCAGCGTGAACCGATCGAATCCGGTCACGGGGGTCCCCTAGCAGGGGCAGGTTCGGGTCCGCCCCGGCTGCACCGTAGCGGTCCGCGACGTCGTCGTGCAGGTGATGGGACATTCCGTCTCAGTGGGAGGACGCCCCCAGAGCGCTCCGGATCGGCTCCCGGAGCGCGTGGAGGACCACCCGCGGCACCGTCTCCGGCTAGTGTCCCTCTCCATGGACGACAGCGCAGAGGGCTCCCGGCGGGCCCGGAGGATCCCCGCGGAGCAGGTGCGCAGCCGCATGATCGCCACGGCGCGCGACGTCGTCTCCGACCACGGCCTCACGGTGAGCTTCGCGCACCTGCCCATGGAGGAGTACATCCGCCTGGCCGGCGTGCCGCGCAGCTCCGTCTACCGGATCTGGAGCACGCGCGAGGAGTTCGTGGCCGACCTGGTCGGCGAGGTCTTCGTGCGGGACCGGTACGCGGAGGGCGCCGATCCCGAGGCCCAGCAGGAGATGCGCGAGGTCTACGAGCGCTCCACCGATCTGCTCTCCACGGCCGCCGGCCGCCGCCGGGTCGCCTGGGAGACCATCCGCATCGGCGCGCGGGCCAATGCCGAGTCGCTCCGCCGCTCCGCCGACTGGTCCTCGTACAACGCGCTGCTCGCCTGCACTTTCTCGATGGAGGAGGGGCCTGCACGCGACGCCGTGCGCGCCACGGCGAAGCGGATCGAGGGCATGCTCACTCGCCGGATGCGCGACTTCTACGAGGAGACCCTGCAGGTCTTCGGCGGGACGATGCGCCCGGGATTCACGACGCTCCAGCTCGCCCACCTCACCGCGATCGTGATCGACGGGCTCGCGCACCGCGGCCGGCTCCTCGACGACGACCTCGACGCTGCGGTGACCGCCCCCGGCCTCGACGGCGAGCCGGTCGAGTGGACCCTGGCGGCCTGGACGATCCGCTCGATCGTCGACGGGATGCTGGAGCCGGTCGCGGAGGACTGAGCGGACCCCGCGACCCGGATCACTCGTCCGGTTCGGTGAACCCGTCGATCAGCAGCAGCACCGACACCACCGCCAGTGACGGCCCCTCGGGATCGGCCGGGTCGAGCGGGCCGGTCACCAGCTCCGGTGCCGCGATCCGCGCGATGCACAGCCCCTCGATCAGTGCCGAGACGGCGGAGGCGAGAGCGGCGGAGCCGCGGTCCGGGCGCAGCCGGAGCCCCGCCTCGGCGAGGGTGTGCTCGTAGTACTTCGCCATGTTGTCGATGAAGTGCAGCTGGCGGGACCGCAGAGCGGATCCGATGGCGGTCCGCGCCGGCTCCTCGTGCGAGCCCACCGCGCCGGCGAGAGCGATGAAGTTGCGCCAGTGCTGCGACGAGAAGACGTTGTCGACGTTCGCATCGACGGCGACCCGGACGGAGGCGATCAGGGCCTCGCGGCGCTGCGCCGGGGTCGGCTCGGGGTCGAGGCTGCGGTGGAGGTGGGAGTTCCCGGCCCGCAGGGACGGCTGGTCGAGGCGGGTGGCGAGGACCCTCTCCGGGATCGCGGCGATCAGCTCGTCGTAGAACGACTGGCGGGTGGGCCAGATCCGGTACACGGTGCTGCGCGGAACACCCGCCGAGCGGATGACGTCCTCGAGGGGCAGGTGGGCGACTCCGACGCGCAGGCCCTCGGCGCGGACGACTGCGAGAGCGGCGTCCAGCAGGCGGGTGCGGACCTGCTCGCGGGTCAGGCGGGGAGGACGCGCCGACTCCTCCGCATCGAGGGGGTCGTCGCTCATCAGGCCTCCGGCGCCGGGATGCACGGAGGAGCCTCCGACATCTGCTGTCCAGCCGAGCGTACCCGGAGGGAGCGCGGAACGTGAGAGGAGATCGGAGACGGGCGCGGCCCGCGCATGCGGCTCGGGTGCCGCGCGGGCCGCGCTGCCTGTCCCCCAGGCGGCCTCCCCATGGGCCGGTCCGACCGTATGCTTCCCGACAGACGTCCGTCAACTGACGCGACATGGTGTCTCCTCGGCGGTGTCCGCCGACCGGTCACGAGGACCGCCTCCGGGACTCCTCCGCCGCCGGGAGCGCCCTCGCCGCGGTCTGCGCTCGAGAGGCGTGCGGAGCGGACAGCTCGCCCGCGACGAAGTCCGACACGACGCCGGTGGCGTGCTCGACGAGGTCGACGTTCCGGGTCAGCCGCGCGTGGTGGCACGGGCTCGCGTCGACGTCGACCACGAGCTTCGCGAAGCGCAGAGCATCGCCGAGCCGCGCGAACGGCGAGAGCTCGGCGACGAGGGACGGCACGTCCGCCGCGGCGAGGTAGGTGTAGCGGCAGGTCGAGACCACGTAGTCGTCGACTCCGGCCGTCGCCGATCCGGTTGCGACCATGATGTCGCCGAGGTCGACCGGCGCGGTGGCGAGGCCGAGCGCCACCGCGGCGGTCACCTGGATGTCACCCACCAGTGCCGTCACGTGCACGCCGGCGGGCCAGGGCGGCAGGGAGCCGAGCTCGGTCGATCCCGTCCGCAGGCCCTTGCCCGCCGCCGAGGCGAGGGCGTCGATCATCGGCACTCCCGTGCACTCCCCCGCGTGCTCGGCGTCCTCCGAGACGGCGTCCCCGCAGGAGGCGAGCATCGCCGAGACGCTCAGCCGGCTCTGCGGGTCCAGTCCTGCGATCACCGCGGGGCTGACCTGGCCGGAGTCGTCGACCATTCGTCCGAGGCGCTCCGCGACGTCGGATCCCGTGTTCGGGGTGCCGAAGGTGAGGACGGACGAGACCATCGAGGCGACGGCGGTCCCGTCGACCGAGCCGCTCAGCGCCTGGCGGGCGGCGAGCCCTCCCATCGAGTGCGCGACGACGACGGCGCGGTGCCCGGTCGCGGAGACGAGGCAGGCGATCGAGGAGGCGAGCGCGTCGCTGATCCCCGGGTCGGTGACCCAGCGCGCGGCGAGCCGGCGGTAGTCGAAGGTGTAGACCGCGGCGCCGTCGATCTGCTGCAGCCGGCCGAGGAGGGACGGCTCGGGAGCGTCGAGCGGAGCGGTCGCCGACTCCGACGACACCATGTCGACGAGATGGGAGAAGGCCCCTGTGCGGTCGGCGTCGTGCGTCGCCGTGCCCAGCCAGCCGTGCAGCATCACGATGGGGACCAGCGCGGCGGCGGAGCGCGGCCGGACGTCGTCGCCCGCGAGCACGGGAGCCAGCTCCGCGACGCCGCAGGACGAGGGTGCGACCGCCTCTGCCGCCTCCGCCCGCCCCGCGGGCACCACGACGAGGCCGACCACCACGAGCAGTGCGGCCAGCACGACGATCACGAGTCTCATCCGCGCGTTTCCTCACGTGCCGCGACCAGGACGGGGAACGGGTACAGGCTCGACCCGACGAGCACCCATCGAGTCAATCACCCCGCTCCTGCGGGGAAGGCCGCTCGTCGCGAACGGGCGGCCCCCCGTGCGGGTGACCGCGGGTCGGGGACGACGAAGGCCCCGCCGGTGTCCCGACGGGGCCTTCGATCGTTCAGCTCACCTGGATCAGCTGTAGTTGCCCGGCTCGTAGCCGTCGCTCGAGAACGAGTCGAAGTCGACGAACGAGAGGTCGGCGTCGCTGAACGCGGCGTCGTCGGCGAAGATGCGGTTGGGGTACCGCTCGGCCTTCGCCTCCTCGGTCGCCTCGACCGACACGTTCCGGTACTTGGGCAGACCGGTTCCCGCCGGGATCAGCTTTCCGATGATCACGTTCTCCTTCAGGCCCATCAGCGGGTCGCGCTTGCCCTCCATGGCCGCCTGCGTGAGGACGCGGGTGGTCTCCTGGAAGGACGCGGCCGACAGCCACGACTCGGTCGCGAGCGAGGCCTTGGTGATGCCCATGACCTCCTGGCGGGCGGACGCGGTCCGCTTGCCCTCGGTCAGAGCCGCACGGTTGACCTCGCTGTAGCGCGAGCGGTCGACGAGCTCGCCCGGCAGAAGCTCCGTGTCGCCGTGGTCGACCACGGTGACCTTGCGGAGCATCTGACGCACGATGACCTCGATGTGCTTGTCGTGGATCGGCACACCCTGCGAGCGGTAGACGCCCTGGACGCCGCCCACCAGGTGCTTCTGGACCTCGCGGACGCCCAGCACGCGCAGGACCTCCTTGGGGTCGACCGTTCCGACGTGCAGCTGCTGCCCGAGCTCGACGTGCTGGCCGTCCTCGATGAGGAGCTGCGAGCGCTTGAGCACCGGGTAGATGACCGCCTCGTCGCCGTTGTCCGGCTGGAGGATGACGCGGCGGGCACGGTCGGTGTCCTCGATGGTGATCCGGCCGGCGGCCTCCGCGATCGGCGACGCGCCCTTGGGGGTGCGGGCCTCGAAGAGCTCCTGCACGCGGGGAAGACCCTGCGTGATGTCGTCGGCCGAGGCCGATCCACCGGTGTGGAAGGTGCGCATCGTGAGCTGCGTGCCGGGCTCGCCGATCGACTGGGCCGCGATGATGCCGACGGCCTCTCCGATGTCGACGAGCTTGCCGGTGGCGAGCGAGCGGCCGTAGCAGGCCGCGCAGACGCCGACGGCGGACTCGCAGGTCAGGACGGAGCGCACCTTGATGTGGCGCACGCCCGCTCCGACCAGCTTCTCGATGAGCACGTCGCCCACGTCCTCGCCGGCCTCGGCGACGAGCTCGCCGGCCTCGTTCGACGCCGGGGTGGCGAGCGAACGGGCGTAGACGGAGTTCTCGACGTTGGAGTCCTTGATCCAGGCGCCGGTGGCGTCCTGGAGCATGATCGGCAGGTCGAGGCCCTTCGAGGTGCCGCAGTCCTCCTCGCGGATGATGACGTCCTGCGACACGTCGACGAGTCGACGCGTCAGGTAGCCCGAGTCCGCGGTGCGGAGCGCGGTGTCGGCCAGGCCCTTGCGGGCACCGTGCGTGGCGATGAAGTACTCGGCGACCGACAGGCCCTCGCGGTACGAGGAGATGATCGGTCGGGCGATGATCTCGCCCTTCGGGTTGTTCACCAGGCCTCGCATGCCGGCGATGTTGCGCACCTGCAGCCAGTTGCCGCGGGCACCGGAGGTGACCATGCGGTTGATGGTGTTGTCCGTCGGGAAGTTCGCGCGCATGGCCTTGGCGACCTCGTCGGTCGCCTCGGTCCAGATCTTCACGAGCTCCTGGCGGCGCTCGGCCTGAGTGGTCAGACCCTTGTCGTACTCGGACTCGACCTTCGCAGCCTTCTTCTCGTAGCCCGCGATGATCTCGGGCTTCGACGGAGGCGTGAGGATGTCGGACAGCGCCACGGTGACACCCGAGCGGGTGGCCCAGTAGAAGCCGGCGTCCTTGATCCGGTCGAGGGAGGCGGCGACCTCCACCTTCGGGTAGCGCTCCGCGAGGTCGTTGACGATCCCGGAGATGGTCGTCTTGTCGGCGACCTGCTCGAAGTAGGGGTAGTCGACCGGCAGCGCCTCGTTGAAGAGGGCGCGGCCGAGCGTGGTCTCGAGGAGGACCGGCGCGGTGACCTTGCCGTTCTCGTCGATCTCGACGCCCTCGGGTGCCTGACCCTGCGCGAAGTACACGTCCGACATGCGGATCCTGACCTTCGAGTTCAGGTGCAGCGAGCCCTGGTCCTTCGCGAGGATCGCCTCCGAGACGGAGGAGAACGCGCGGCCCTCGCCGGCGGCGCCCTCGCGGATCGTCGTCAGGTGGTGGAGGCCGATGATCATGTCCTGCGTGGGCAGGGTGACCGGACGGCCGTCCGAGGGCTTGAGGATGTTGTTCGACGCGAGCATCAGGATGCGCGCCTCGGCCTGGGCCTCGACGGACAGCGGCAGGTGGACAGCCATCTGGTCGCCGTCGAAGTCCGCGTTGAACGCGGCGCAGACGAGCGGGTGCAGCTGGATCGCCTTGCCCTCGACCAGCTGGGGCTCGAAGGCCTGGATGCCGAGACGGTGCAGCGTGGGCGCGCGGTTCAGCAGGACGGGGCGCTCGCGGATGATCTCCTCGAGCACGTCCCACACCTGCGGGCGCGAGCGCTCCACCATGCGCTTGGCGGCCTTGATGTTCTGCGCGTGCGACAGGTCGATCAGGCGCTTGATCACGAACGGCTTGAACAGCTCCAGCGCCATCTGCTTGGGCAGACCGCACTGGTGCAGCTTGAGCTGCGGGCCGACGATGATGACCGAGCGGCCCGAGTAGTCGACGCGCTTGCCCAGCAGGTTCTGGCGGAAGCGACCCTGCTTTCCCTTGAGCATGTCGCTCAGGGACTTGAGGGCGCGGTTGCCGGTTCCGGTGACGGGGCGGCCGCGGCGGCCGTTGTCGAAGAGGGCGTCGACCGCCTCCTGGAGCATGCGCTTCTCGTTGTTCACGATGATCTCGGGGGCACCGAGGTCGAGCAGGCGGCGGAGTCGGTTGTTGCGGTTGATCACGCGACGGTAGAGGTCGTTCAGGTCGCTGGTCGCGAACCGGCCTCCGTCGAGCTGCACCATCGGGCGCAGCTCCGGCGGGATGACCGGGACGACGTCGAGGACCATCGCGGCCGGCGAGTTGCCGGTGGCGAGGAACGAGTTGACGACGCGCAGGCGCTTGATGGCGCGGATCTTCTTCTGACCCTTGCCCTCGGCGATCTGCAGGTGCAGCGTCTCGGCCTCGGCCTGGAGGTCGAACTGCTCGAGGCGCTTCTTGATCGCCTCGGCGCCCATGTAGGCCTCGAAGTAGACGCCGTACCGGTCGACGAGCTCGTTGAAGACCGCGTCCTCGGGCTTGAGGTCGCCGACCTTGAGGGTGCGGAACTGCTCCCACACGCTCTCGAGCCGCGCGATGTCCTCGTCGAAGGACTTGCGGATCTGGCCCATCTCCTTCTCGGCGCCGTCCTTGGTGCGGCGCTTCTGGTCGCTCTTGGCGCCCTCCGCCTCCAGGGCGGCGAGGTCGGTCTCCAGGCGCGCCAGGCGGTCCGCGATGCGGGAGTCGCGCTGGTCCGAGAGGGTCTTGATCTCGAGCCGGAGCTCGTTCTCGAGCCCGGGCATGTCGGCGTGACGGCCGTCGTCGTCCACGTCGATGATCATGTACGCCGCGAAGTAGATGACCTTCTCGAGGTCCTTCGGCGCCATGTCCAGCAGGTATCCGAGGCGCGAGGGGACGCCCTTGAAGTACCAGATGTGGGTGACGGGGGCGGCGAGCTCGATGTGGCCCATCCGCTCGCGGCGGACCGAGGACTTGGTGACCTCGACGCCGCAGCGCTCGCAGACGATGCCCTTGAAGCGGACTCGCTTGTACTTGCCGCAGGAGCACTCCCAGTCGCGAGAGGGTCCGAAGATCTGCTCGCCGAACAGGCCGTCCTTCTCGGGCTTCAGGGTGCGGTAGTTGATGGTCTCGGGCTTCTTCACTTCACCGTGCGACCAGCGACGGATGTCATCGGCCGTTGCGAGGCCGATGCGCAGCTCATCGAAAGTGGTTACGTCGAGCAATGTTTTCTCCTTGTCGGAAAACAGGGTGTCTCGTCAGAGACGGGAGGTCGTCAGATGCTGGCGCGGATCAGATGTCGTCGACGGAGGACGACTCGAACCGGGAGGAGATGTTGATGCCGAGCTCTTCCGCGGCGCGGTAGACCTCGTCATCGGTGTCGCGCAGGCTGACCGCGGTGCCGTCGGCCGAGAGGACCTCGACGTTCAGGCACAGGGACTGCATCTCCTTGATGAGGACCTTGAAGGACTCCGGGATGCCGGGCTCCTGGATGTTCTCGCCCTTGACGATGGCCTCGTACACCTTCACGCGGCCGAGGATGTCGTCCGACTTGATGGTGAGGAGCTCCTGGAGGGCGTAGGCGGCGCCGTAGGCCTCGAGGGCCCACACCTCCATCTCGCCGAAGCGCTGGCCGCCGAACTGCGCCTTACCACCGAGCGGCTGCTGGGTGATCATCGAGTACGGGCCCGTCGAGCGCGCGTGGATCTTGTCGTCGACGAGGTGGTGCAGCTTCAGGATGTACATGTAGCCGACCGAGACCGGGTCCGGGAAGGGCTCCCCGGAGCGGCCGTCGAACAGCTGCGTCTTGCCGGACGAGCCGATCAGGCGCTCTCCGTCGCGGGTCGGGGTGGTGGAGTCGAGGAGCCCTGCGAGCTCCTCCTCCGCCGCACCGTCGAAGACGGGGGTCGCGACCTTGGTGCCGGGCGCCGCCTCGCGGGCGTGCTCGGGCAGGCGCGCGGCCCACTCCGGCTGGCCCTCGACCTTCCAGCCCTGCTTCGCGATCCACCCGAGGTGGATCTCGAGGACCTGGCCGAAGTTCATGCGGCCGGGGACGCCGAGCGGGTTGAGGACGATGTCGACCGGGGTGCCGTCGGCGAGGAACGGCATGTCCTCGACCGGCAGGATCTTCGAGATGACGCCCTTGTTGCCGTGGCGGCCGGCGAGCTTGTCGCCCTCGGTGATCTTGCGCTTCTGGGCGATGTAGACGACCACGCGCTGGTTGACGCCCGAGCCGAGCTCGTCGTCGCCGTCCTGCGCGTCGAACACCTTGACGCCGATGATCGTGCCCTGCTCGCCGTGGGGCACCTTCAGCGACGTGTCGCGGACCTCGCGGCTCTTCTCGTTGAAGATCGCGCGGAGCAGGCGCTCCTCGGCCGAGAGCTCGGTCTCGCCCTTGGGCGTGACCTTGCCGACGAGGATGTCGCCGGGGCGGACCTCGGCGCCGATGCGGATGATGCCGCGCTCGTCCAGGTCGGCCAGGAGCTCCGGGCTGACGTTGGGGAGGTCGCGGGTGATCTCCTCCTTGCCGAGCTTGGTGTCGCGGGCGTCGACCTCGTACTCCTCGATGTGGATCGAGGAGAGGACGTCGTCCTTCACCAAGTTCTGGCTGAGGATGATCGCGTCCTCGAAGTTGTGGCCCTCCCACGGCATGAACGCGACGAGCAGGTTCTTGCCCAGCGCGAGCTCGCCGTTCTCGGTGGCGGGGCCGTCGGCGACGACCTCGCCGACCTCGATGCGCTCGCCGGCCGAGACGACCACGCGGTTGTTGTACGAGGTGCCCTGGTTGGAGCGGTCGAACTTGCGGAGGAAGTAGGTCTGCGTGCCGCCCTCGTCCAGCTGGACGGTGACGGAGTCGGCGGAGACCTCCTGGACGACACCGGCCTTGTCGGCGGTGATGACGTCGCCGGCGTCGATGGCCGCGAAGCCCTCCATGCCGGTTCCGACGACGGGCGACTCGCTGCGCAGCAGCGGGACGGCCTGACGCTGCATGTTCGCTCCCATGAGCGCGCGGTTCGCGTCGTCGTGCTCGAGGAACGGGATCAGCGAGGTCGCGACCGAGACCATCTGGCGCGGCGAGACGTCCATGTAGTGGACGCGCTCGGCGTCGACGAGCTCGACCTCTCCGCCCTTGGGGCGGACGAGGACCTTGCCCTCCGCGAAGCGGAAGTCCTTCGTGAGGGGGGCGTTCGCCTGGGCGACCAGGTACTCGTCCTCCTCGGACGCGGTGAGGTAGTCGATCTGCGAGGTGACGGTGCCGTCGACGACCTTGCGGTACGGGGTCTCGATGAAGCCGAACGAGTTGATGCGCGCGAAGGACGCGAGCGATCCGATCAGGCCGATGTTCGGGCCTTCCGGGGTCTCGATCGGGCACATGCGGCCGTAGTGCGAGGGGTGGACGTCGCGGACCTCGACGCCGGCGCGCTCGCGGGAGAGTCCGCCGGGGCCGAGCGCCGACAGGCGGCGCTTGTGGGTCAGACCCGCGAGCGGGTTGTTCTGGTCCATGAACTGCGACAGCTGGCTGGTGCCGAAGAACTCCTTGATCGCGGCGACGACGGGGCGCACGTTGATCAGGGTCTGCGGGGTGATCGCCTCGATGTCCTGCGTGGTCATGCGCTCGCGGACGACGCGCTCCATGCGGGACAGTCCGGTGCGGACCTGGTTCTGGATCAGCTCGCCGACCGCGCGGATGCGGCGGTTGCCGAAGTGGTCGATGTCGTCGACGTCGAGACGCAGCTCGACCGACTCGCCGTCGCGCACGCCGGGGAGGGCGGTGCGGCCGTCGTGCAGGGCGACCAGGTACTTGATGGTCGCGATGATGTCCTCGACCGTGAGCACCGAGTCGGACAGCGCCTTGTCGATGCCGAGCTTGCGGTTGATCTTGTAGCGGCCGACCTTCGCGAGGTCGTAGCGCTTGGAGTTGAAGTAGAAGTTGTCCAGCAGCGCGCGGGCGGCCTCGGCGGCGACCTGCTCGCCCGGACGGAGCTTGCGGTAGATGTCGCGGAGGGCGTCCTCCTTGGTGAGGATGTTGTCCTTCTCGAGGGTCAGCTCGATCGACTCGTAGCCGGCGAACTGCTCGAGGATCTCCTCGCTCGTCAGGCCGAGGGCCTTGAGGAACACGGTGACCGACTGCTTGCGCTTGCGGTCGATGCGCACGCCGACCTGGTCGCGCTTGTCGATCTCGAACTCGAGCCAGGCGCCGCGGCTCGGGATGACGCGGGCGGAGTAGATGTCCTTGTCGGACGTCTTCTCCTGCTGGCGCTCGAAGTAGACGCCGGGGCTGCGCACGAGCTGGGACACGACGACACGCTCGGTGCCGTTGATGATGAACGTGCCCTTCTCGGTCATCAGCGGGAAGTCGCCCATGAAGACCGTCTGGGTCTTGATCTCACCCGTGAGGTGGTTCATGAACTCGGCCTCGACGTACAGCGGAGCGGCGTAGGTCTTGCCGCGCTCCTTGCACTCCTCGATCGTGTACTTCTCGGGCTCGAGGTACGGGTTCGTGAAGCTCAGCTGCATCGTCTCGCTGAGGTCCTCAATCGGGGAGATCTCCTCGAAGATCTCGTCGAGGCCGGAGTTGGCGGGGAGGTCCTCCCGGCCGGCGGCCTTAGCCTCGGCGACGCGGGTCTTCCACGCCTCCGAGCCGACGAGCCAGTCGAAGCTCTCGGTCTGCAGCGCGAGCAGATCCGGAACGGTCAGGGTGTCGCTGATCTTGGCGAACGAGAGACGCGAAGCTCCGCGTCCGTTCTTGGGTGAGGTGGTGGTCGCGGTGGACGCAGCAGCCAAGGAAGGAACCTCCGTAGACCCTCGCGGGTCTCAATCTGTGGGATGTGTGGAGTGGGCTCCCGCCGGACGGGCCGCCACCCCTGCCGCACGCCGTGCGGACCGAGGCGACTCGGTCTTGGGGGCGGGGCTAGAGTGTGGCAACGGCATCCACCATCTGATGCCGGGTTCCGGTGACCTGCCGACCGCGATATGAGGGCATGGGTACTCGGGAGCGCAAAGTACGAATATAGCCGCATCGCGCCACGCCGCGCAAGTGCGGATGCTTGCGCCGCCCCGCGGGGTCCGGTATACGAGGCCACGGCCTCCCGGATCGATCCGACCGGGCCGGGCGCGGAGCCCCGCCGTCCCGCCGCCGCGGCAGACTGGTCGGATGCAGGAACGCACCGGCCGCCGACGCGGAGACGACTCCGAGCACCCCCGCGCCGTGCTCGCCAGCGGGTACACCGCGCGGATCGAGCCCGACCGCCACTCGCCCGACGCGGCGACCCTGGTCGTCGACGGCACTCCGCAGTCGCACGTCGACCTCGCGGATCCGACGCACCTCTCGTTCGAGTACGTCCGCCGGATCGGCCACGCGATCGACCTCGTCGCCCCCGAGGGCGAGAGCGTCACGGCGCTCCACCTGGGCGCCGGAGCGCTGACCCTCCCCCGCTACGTCGCCGCGACCCGGCCGGGCTCGCGCCAGCAGGTCGTCGAGATCGAGGGCGCTCTGGTCGAGCTGGTGCGCGAGGCGCTCCCGCTCCCCCGCGGGGCGCAGATCCGCATCCGCCAGGGCGACGCCCGCGAGGTGCTCGGCAAGCTGCCGCCCGGGCTGCGCGGCACGGTCGACGTGGTCGTCGTCGACATCTTCTCGGGCGCGCGCACTCCCGCGCACGTGACCAGCGCCGAGTTCTACGGGGCGATCGCGCCGCTGCTCGCCCCCGGCGGCCTGGTCGCGGTGAACGTGGCCGACGGCGGCGCGCTCGCCTTCGCCCGCGGCCAGGCCGCGACGCTCGCCTCCGTCTTCGCGCACACCGCGATCATGACCGACACCCAGATGCTCAAGGCCAAGCGCTTCGGGAACGTGGTGATGCTCGCCTCGGCCGATCCGCTGCCGCTCGACGGCCTGCCGCGGCGCCTCGCCTCCGACCCCGCGCCCTCCAAGCTGGTTCAGGGGCGGGAGCTCGAGAACTTCATCGCCGGCGCCCTCGTCGTCACGGACGAGACCGCCACCCCGTCGCCGCTGCCGGCGCGGAGCATCTTCCAGGTGCGACGGGGCTGACCCGGGCCGCGCGTCGGGGCGCCGTCCGGGGACCCGCCGGTACACTCGACGCCGGGGTCAGCGACCCCGACCGTCCTCTCGTCCGCCGCGCGCGACGATCCGGATCCGCACTCCACGAGGAAGCATCGCCCTGAGCATCATCATCCGCCACGACCCCGCGACCCTCCACGAGGAGATCGACGTCGACGCCGCCCAGGAGCGCCTGGAGGAGATCGGCGCGCTGCGCAGCCTCGCCGCGCTCACCGAGAAGGCGGAGCTGCTGCGCCTGCTCGGGCGCGTCGACGAGGCGTGGGACCTCGCGAACGAGGCCGTCCGCCGCACCCGCTTCTCCGGCGACCGCGCCGAGCTGCTCACCGCCCGCGTCCGCCGCGCCCGCCTCATGCAGCTGCGGGGCCGCACCGACGAGGCCCTCTCGGAGCTCGCGCTCTGCGTCGAGGAGGCGCGCACGCACGAGTGGCACCTCGAGCACTCCTTCGCGCTCAAGCACCGCGGCCTCACCTTCTTCGAGCTGGGCGAGTACGGCCGGGCGATGCGCGACTTCGACGCCGCGACCGCGCTCGGCGAGCGCGTCGGGGTCCCCGAGGAGGAGCTCGAGGTCGCGCGCCTGGGCTACGCCGCCGCCTCCGAGTTCCAGGACGGGACCGACCGCGAAGCCCGCACCGACGGCACCGCCCGCGGCCGCCGCCGCGCCGACGGCGACGAGTCCTAGGAAGCGCCACCGGTGGCCGACCTCGAGGACGTGGCCCGCTGGGCCGACGCGCTGATCGAGGAGCACCTCGACCCCTCCTGGTCCTTCGCGCTCGACCACGCGCGCACCCGCGGCGGCGCCTGCCACTGGACGCGCCGCCGGATCACGGTCTCGCGCCACCTCGCCGCCCGCTGGAGCGACGAGGAGGTCCGGCAGACACTCCTGCACGAGGTCGCTCACGCGCTCGCGGGGCCCGACGCCGGGCACGGACCGCAGTGGCGGCGGATCGCGGCGCGGCTCGGCTACACGGGATCGCGCACCCACAGCAACCCGACCGCGGACGAGCTCGCGCCGTGGGTCGGCACCTGCCCAGGCGGACACCTCTTCTACCGCCATCGCCGGCCCACCCGGCCCCTGGCCTGCGGCCGCTGCGCGCGCCGGTTCGAGCCCGCGAACGCGATCCAGTGGCGGCGCCGACCGGTCCCGGCGCCGTGACCCCGGACGAGGCCTCTCACGGCGGCCGCACGCCGGTCACCGGGCAGTGGCTCCCCGAGGCCGACGGCCGGCGCTGGTGGTTCGACTCCGGAAGCCTCGCACTCGACTTCGCCACGACAGGAGCACTGCCTCCGGGAGCGGCCGAGCACCTCGACTCCGACGCCGCCCTGGCCGCCTGGCTCGCCGAGCGCTTCGAGGCGGTCGGCCCCGAGAGCCGGGACGCGCGCCTCGACGACGCGCTGATGCTCCGGGGCGCGATCGCCCGGCTGGCCGTCGCGGCCGAGGCCGGCACCGCGCCCGACCCGCGCGACGTCGACGTGGTCAACCTGGTCGCGGCGATGCCCGACATCCCACCGGTGCTGGGCGGAGGGTCGCGGCAGGCAGGACGGCTCCATGCGGCGGGCAGGCAGGCGCTCGCGTCCATCGCCCGGGAGGCCGTGGGGCTGCTGGGCCCGGCCGTGGCCGGACGGCTGAGGCGCTGCGCGGATCCGGAGTGCCGGATGCTCTACCTCGACACGTCCCGCGCCGGGTCGCGCCGCTGGTGCTCGATGCAGCGCTGCGGGAACCGGTCGAAGGTCCGGGCGTACCGGGCGCGCGCCGCCGCCTCGCGCGGCTGACGCACTGCCGCGGCACCGGGAGCGGCGCCGCGGCGGGACGAGTCAGTCGGAGACGCGGACCGAGCGGTCGAAGGCGACGTAGCCCGAGAAGTCCTTGCCGACGCGGTCGAACGCCGTCGGGTAGGGGTGCGGGTACGACCAGGCCTTGTCCTTCTGCAGGCCGTCGCCGGTCTGCACCGAGAAGTACTGGCACTCGCCCTTCCACGGGCAGGTGTAGGGCGTGGGGCTCTCGACGAGCACGCCCTCGGCGATGCTCGACGGCGGGAAGTACCAGTTGCCCTCGATCGAGATCAGGTCGGAGTCGGGGGCGTCGGCGAGGACGACGTCGTTGAGGACGGCTTTCATGCGGGCCAGCTTTCGGTCGGGGCGGGGGGCGGAGGGACCGCCTCCGCCGAACGCTACGCCGGGGGCGGGCGAGTGGTCGAGGCGGCGGCTCGGATCCGCAGGGGCTTGTGCGCTCCGCGGACGCCCTGCACCGCTCGGAGGCCGCGCCCGCCGGAGCGACGGGTCAGCGGAGGACCGCCACCTCGTCGACGGTGTCGACCCGGGCGGCGGCGCGGACCACGTCCGCCCGCCCCTCGGCGGCGAGCAGGCGGCCGGACTCGGACGCGGTGAGCAGATGCGCGCACGCCCGGCGCAGGCCCTCGTAGGACGAGCAGGCCACCGCGGCCTCGGGCGAGACGTGGTCGATGCCCAGCCCGATGAGCGCGTCGACGACGGCGCCGGCCGCCAGCTGGTCCTCCATCGCGAACCGCGCCGCTCCGCTGTCGTCGACGTCGCCGAGTGCGATCACGTTGACGCTGGTGCGCCCGCCGTTCTCGTGCTGGCGCTCCAGGATCCAGCGGGCGACGGCCGAGCGGTCGGCCAGGCCCGCGCGGACGACGCGGCCCTCCACTCCCCCGAGGTCGGGGCTCTCGCCTCCGGGCAGAGCGTCGACGAGCACCGTGACGTGGGCGGGGGCGAGCACGCGGAGGGCGCGGGCCCCCCACTCGAAGCGGATCTGGTAGGTCGACTGGTCGATGGAGGCGGCGGGAGCGGTCACCCTGACACGGTAGCGAGCACCGGAGGCGCATACACGTCCGGGGCTCCGCGCGCACCCGGTTCCCGCGCAGGGGCGGGCGGAGGAGGATGTCCCTCGTGAAGGTGATGCTCAAGCACGTGCTCGACACCGACGCCGACTCCGCCTGGCGCGCCCTGCAGAGTCCGGCCGTGTTCCGGGAGGTGATGTCCCCGCTCCTGACCGCCGCGTCGCTGGACGAGGGCGGCTTCCGCCCGACCTGGGGGCTCGGCTCCCACGAGGTCGCGATGGACGCCCTCGGGATCGTGCCGATGGGCGCGCAGGAGATCGACCTCTCCTACCGCCGCGTCCCCTCGATGCCCGACGTGCGGATCCTGCGCGACAGCGGTGGGCCCCTCACGGGCTCCCTCCGCCTCATCACCGCGTGGGACCACCGCATGGCCGTGGCCCCGCTCCCTGACGGGCGCACGCTCTTCCGCGACCGCCTCGAGTTCTCGGCGGGTCTCGCCTCGGCCGCGCTCTGGCCGTCGATGTGGGCGTTCTGGCAGTGGCGCGGCATCCGCATCCGCTCCCTCGCCCCGTCCTGGCGCCACGATCTCGGTGCCGACACCCGCCCGCGCGGGGAGTCCGCCGCATGAGCCCCGACGGCGTCGCCGAGGAGGAGACCGAGCTGTCGCGCTCGGAGCTCCTGCGCCTCCAGTGGCCCTCCGCCGACGAGGAGGAGCAGGACGACGACGGCGTCTCGCCCCGCCGCCGCCTCTCGACGGCGGTCGAGGTGTCGGACTGGCGCCGCCACGTCCAGGCCCTCTACGCGGAGGTGCGCCGGCTCTCGAACGTGGACCTGCTCGCCGCGCACGCGTCCTGGATCCGCGGGCGCAACGCGCTCTTCGCGCAGCACCCCTCCACCCCCCTCCTCCCGGCCGACCGCGCGCACTTCCGCTCGCTGCCGATCGCGCCCTACGACGCGGCCTGGCGCTTCGAGCTCGAGGTGGCCCCCGCCGAGGAGGCGCGGCGGATGGACGTGGAGACCGGCACCGACGGCACCGTCCCCTTCGAGCTGATCGGCACGGTCGAGGTGCCGGCCGCCGGCAGCCTCGACGTCTGGCGCCTCGCGTCCTACGGCGGAGGCCTGTTCCTGCCGGTCAAGGACACCCTCGCGGGGACACCCGGCGGCACCTACGGCGGCGGCCGCTACCTCCTGGACACCGTGAAGGGCGCCGACCTCGGCCCGGGCTCCGCCCCGGGGACGCTGGTGCTCGACTTCAACTTCGCCTACAACCCCTCCTGCGCCTACGACCCGGCCTGGGCCTGCCCGCTCGCCCAGGCGGGCAACCGGCTGCCGGTCGAGGTGCCGGTCGGCGAGCGCTACCGGGGCTGACACGGACCCTGGACGTTCTCGGAGGGGCGGCCGATAGCCTCCGGGCGGCGCCGTCGTGCGCCGGAAAGCAGGAAAGCCGCATGCCCCGTCCCGTCCTCCTCGTCACCGGAACCTCCACCGGCATCGGCCGCGCCACCGCGATCGAGGCCGCGCGCGCGGGCTGGCGGGTGGTCGCCACCGTGCGGGATCCGGAGCGGGCGGAGGGCCTGCGCGCCGCCGCCGCCGAGGCCCGCGTCGAGCTCGACCTGCGATCGCTCGACGTGACCGACGCGGACTCCGTCGCCGGCTGCCTCCGCGCCGTGGAGGAGGAGCTCGGCGGTCTCGACGCCCTCGTGAACAACGCCGGAGCCGGCCACCTCGGCACCCTCGAGCTGGAGGATCCGGAGGAGCTGCGCCGCGTGATGGAGGTCAACTTCTTCGGCACCGTCTCGGTCACCCGCGCCGCGATGCCGATGCTGCGCTCGTCCCGCGGCCGCATCGTCACCGTCTCGAGCGTCGGCGGCGCGATCGGGCAGCCGTTCAACGAGGACTACTGCGCGGCGAAGTTCGCGGTCGAGGGGTTCTTCGAGGCACTCGCCCCCGTCGCCGCCTCCGTCGGCGTCCACGTGTCGCTGATCGAGCCGGGAGCGGTCCGCAGCAGCTTCGTCGAGAACGTCGGCATCGACGCGGCGGCGATGCTCGCGCAGGCCGGCCCCTACGCGCCGGCGCTCGGCGCCTACCTCGACCGCGCCGCGTCGTCCTTCTCCTCGACCCACGCGCAGGACCCGTCCGACGTCGCCGCCGTCATCCTGAAGACCCTGCGCGACCCGGAGCCGGCCTTCCGCGTGCAGACCTCGGACTGGGCGGGCGACTTCGTCGGGACCAAGCTGAGCGACCGCGACGGCTCCCGCGTGCAGGCCGCGATGCGCGGATGGATCGGCATCCACTAGAGTGAGAGGGTGCGAGCGCAGCGACTGCGCTCCCCCGCGTCGTAGAACGCCCCTTGTCCCCTAGGACTCTGACCGTCGAGGATCCGTCCCGACCATCTGGCGCACGTGCATGAGGCCCCCGGCCGCGCGCACCGAATCGTACGGCGAACGGATGTGACCACCGTCACCTTCGCCCGAACGCCGATCACCCGCGCCCCGGCCACCGCCCGCGCGTCCTCGATCGGCATGATGCCCCCGAAAGGCACCACTCCATGTCGAACACCCCCCTCTCCTTCAGCGCCCTCGGCGTGCCGGCCCCCCTCGTGGCCGCGCTCACCGCGAGCGGCATCACCGAGCCCTTCCCGATCCAGGTCGACACGCTGCCCGACACCCTCGGCGGACGCGACGTCCTCGGCCGCGGCAAGACCGGCTCCGGCAAGACCCTCGCCTTCTCCATCCCGATGATCGCCCGCCTCGGCGGCTCGCTCGCCGGCGGACGCCGCCGCCCCGGCCGCCCGCTCGGACTCGTCCTCGCGCCGACCCGCGAGCTCGCCACGCAGATCACCGCCGCGATGCAGCCCCTTGCCGACGCCTACGGCATCGTCACCACCACGATCTTCGGAGGCGTCTCGCAGCAGCGCCAGGTCGCCGCGCTCAAGCAGGGCGTCGACATCGTCGTGGCCTGCCCGGGCCGCCTCGAGGACCTGATGAAGCAGGGCTTCGTGAACCTCGACGCCGTCGAGATCACCGTGCTCGACGAGGCCGACCACATGGCCGACCTCGGCTTCCTGCCGGTCGTCACGCGCATCCTCGACAAGACCCCCCGCGGCGGGCAGCGCCTGCTGTTCTCCGCGACGCTCGACAACGGCGTGGACAAGCTGGTCAAGAAGTACCTCCAGAACGAGGTGCTCCACTCGGTCGACGAGGCCAACTCGCCCGTCGCGCTGATGACCCACCACGTGTTCGAGGTCGACGGCCTCGACGCCAAGAACGCGCTCGTGAAGACGCTCGCGTCCGGCACCGGCCGCCGCATCCTCTTCATGCGCACCAAGCACCACGCGAAGAAGCTCGCCAAGCAGCTCACCGGCCAGGGCATCCCCGCGGTCGACCTGCACGGCAACCTCTCGCAGGTCGCCCGCGACCGGAACCTCGCCGCGTTCGGCGCCGGCACCGTCAAGGTCCTCGTCGCCACCGACGTCGCCGCCCGAGGTGTGCACGTCGACGACGTCGAGCTCGTCATCCACGTCGACCCGCCGATGGAGCACAAGGCGTACCTGCACCGCTCGGGCCGCACCGCCCGCGCCGGCAGCGAGGGAGACGTCGTCACCGTCGTCCTGCCCACGCAGCGCAGCGACGTGAAGACCCTCCTCCGCAAGGCCGCGATCCAGGTCGCGCCCCAGCAGGTGACGGCCGACTCGGCCGCCGTCGCGAAGCTCGTCGGCGACGTCGCTCCGTACGTCACCCCCAGCGCTGTCGTCGAGCCCGTCCGGGGCCAGTCGCAGGGCGGACGCTCGCAGGGCGCCAACGCGCAGCGCAAGCGCGCGGCCCGCACCGAGGGCACCGCCGCGCCCCGCGGCGGACGCTCGACGGGTGCCGCGACCGGCGGAGGCGACCGCCCCCGCCGCGACCGCACCGCCGCCGAGGGACCCGCCCGCGGCGGCGCCCGCGGAGGCCGCAGCCGCTCGGCCGCCGGTGCCCCCTCGACCTCGGGCGGATCGCGCTCGTTCTACAGCACCGCGACCGGCGGAGCGGCCTCGGCCGCTCCCGCCCGCGAGTCCGCCGGCGGCGGCGCCCGCCGCGGCGGCCGCCGCGCGCAGGGCTGAGTCCGATTGTGCGCCGCGGAGCGGCGCACCGCGGTCGGCTTCAAGCACGGTCGCGACGCGCAGAGCGTGTCGCGACCGGCTAGGCCGATCCGCTCGCACGCGGATCGACCGTTCGCCTCGCGGGCAGCCGCGGAGCGGCGCACCGCGGTCGGCCTCAAGCATGGTCGCGGCGCGCAGAGCGTGTCGCGACCGGCTAGGCCGATCCGCTCGCACGCGGATCGACCGTTCGCCTCGCGGGCAGCCGCGGAGCGGCGCACCGCGGAGCGGCGCACCGCGGTCGGCTTCAAGCATGGTCGCGGCGCGCAGAGCGTGTCGCGACCGGCTAGGCCGATCCGCTCGCACGCGGATCGACCGTTCGCCTCGCGGGCAGCCGCTGGTCCGGGGGCTGAGCGTTCGGTGATCGCACCTCAGCGCTCGTCCTGATCAGGGCGCCGACATCACGAAGGGCCGGGGCCCGCGACTTCTGGTCGCGGGCCCCGGCCCTTCGTCGTTCAGGCTTCACCTCTTCGAGCGGAGTCCCGCGCAGGGAGCTCCGGAAGTCCTCACCGCGTCCTGATCAGGCGATCCCCTGCTGCGCCGTCGTCGGGCAGGGGCGCCGCCTCTCCTCGCCCGGTCACAGAGGTCCCGTGGATGCCGGATCCACGAGCCGAACGGCCGAGTCGCGTGCCGGCGAATCGGTCCAGGCGGACGCACGATGCTCCAGGCGGCCTGCTGTCCCTGCGAGCCGACCGCGGCGCGCCGCTATCGGCGCAGGAAGCACCGCGGCCGATCCGCGCCGCTAGGACAGGCGGCCGACGGAAGCGAGCGCGGCGCGGATCAGCGCGCCCCGCCCGCCCTCCATCTCGGCGGAGATCGCGTCGGAGCAGGCCTCGTCGGGGGTCATCCAGGTGAGCTCGAGGGCGTCCTGGCGGGGGTCGCAGGTGCCGGTGACGGGGACGACGTAGGCGAGGGAGACCGCGTGCTGGCGGTCGTCGGTGAACGGTCCCATGCCGGGCATCGGGAAGTACTCGGCGACGTGGAAGGGGAGCGGGCTCGCGGGGAGGAGGGGGAAGGCCATGGGACCGAGATCCTTCTCGAGGTGGCGGAACAGCGCGTCGCGCAGCGTCTCGCCGTACATCACGCGGCCCGACACGATCGTGCGGGTGATCTGGCCGGAGGGGGTCGCGCGCAGGAGCACGCCGACCTCGGTGACCTGCCCGAGCCCGTCGACCCGGACGGGCACGGCCTCCACGTACAGCAGCGGGAGCCGCCGGCGGATCTCGGCGAGTTCGTCGTCGGACAGCCACCCGGAGTTCGGGTCAGGGGTGCGCACGCTCATGCAGCCATTCTCACCCTTCGCGGCTGGTGTTCCGACCGGCGGCGGCGATCCCGCACTCAGGGGGATGATGGTGCGATGGGAATCGACGCGAACGCGGTGCTGTGGTCCTCCTCCGAGCGCGACCGCGTCGGCAGGCCCCTCCTGGTGCTGCTGCACGGCTACGGCTCGCACGAGGGGGACCTGTTCTCGCTCGGCGCCTACCTGCCGCTGGAGCCGGTCCTCGCGTCCCTCCGGGCGCCTCTCGCCCTGGGCGGCGGGGCGAACGCGTGGTGGCCCCTCCGTGTCCCGCTGGTGCCGGACGAGCCGCGGGCCGATCCCGAGGCCGTCGAAGCGGCGGCGGCGGGGGTGATCGAGTGGCTCGACGGTCTGGAGCACCCGGGCCCGGTGGGGCTGCTGGGCTTCTCCCAGGGCGCCGCGCTGGCGGTGCAGCTGCTGCGGCGCGCGCCGGGCCGCTTCGCCTTCGCGGTCGCCCTGTCCGGGTTCGTGGTCCCGCTCGCCGAGGGCGACGACGCGGACGAGCGGCTCGCCCGCGAGCGTCCGCCGGTGTTCTGGGGCCGCGGGACGCTCGACACGGTGATCCCGGAGGAGCTCGTGCGGGACGCGGCGGCCTGGTTCCCGGAGCACACGGCGCTCGACGCCCGGGTCTACGAGGGCGTCGCCCACGGAGTCGGGCAGGCCGAGCTCGCCGACATCGGCACGTTCGTGCGTCTCGGCTTCGCCTGACGGGCGGACTCCCCCGCGTCAAGGGCTCGCCCCCGGGCCGCGGCCCCGGCAATGTCGGAGGTGGCAGGGAGGATGAGTGCATGCCGGACGTCCTCGAGCGCTTCTCCCCCGCCACGCGCGCGTGGTTCGAGGGCGCGTTCCCGGCGCCGACCGCCCCCCAGGAGGGCGCCTGGTCGGCCATCTCGAGCGGAGCGCACGCCCTCGTGGTCGCTCCCACCGGCTCCGGCAAGACGCTCTCGGCCTTCCTCTGGGCGATCGACCGGCTCGTGCAGGGCCCGCCGCCGGAGGATCCGCAGCACCGCACGCGCGTGCTCTACGTCTCGCCGCTGAAGGCTCTCGGCGTCGACGTCGAGCGCAACCTCCGCTCGCCTCTCGTCGGCGTCACCCAGACGGCGCTGCGGCTGAGCGCCGAGGGCATCGGCAGCGCGCCGGCCACGGTCACCGTCGGGGTGCGGTCGGGAGACACGCCCGCCGCCGAGCGGCGCGTGCTGCAGAAGACGCCGCCGGACATCCTGATCACGACCCCCGAGTCGCTCTACCTCATGCTCACCTCGGCGGCGCGCGAGTCGCTCCGCGGCGTCGAGACGGTCATTGTCGACGAGGTCCACGCGGTCGCGTCGACCAAGCGCGGGGCGCACCTCGCCGTCTCCCTCGAGCGGCTCGACGCCCTGCTCCCGAAGCCGGTGCAGCGCATCGGCCTCTCGGCGACGGTGCGCCCGCGCGAGGAGGTGGCCCGGTTCCTCGCCGGCCGCTCCCCGGTCGCGATCGTGGCTCCGGCGTCCGAGAAGCAGTGGGACCTCAGCGTCGTCGTCCCGGTCGAGGACATGTCCGAGCTGGGGACCGCGGCTCCGCAGGACGGATCGACGATGGGGGCCACCGGTCCGCAGAGCGGGTCGATCTGGCCGCACGTCGAGGAGTCGATCGTCGACCGGGTCCTCGCGCACACCTCCTCCATCGTCTTCGCGAACTCCCGCCGCCTCGCCGAGCGGCTGACCGCCCGGCTCAACGAGATCAACGCCGAGCGCCGCGAGCTCGCCGCGGAGCGCGCGCGCGAGGCGGGCGAGCCCGTCGCCGTCGGGGCCCTGCTCGCCGAGGCGGCCTCCTCCTCCGTCCGCCGCTCCCCGGCCGAGGCGATGGGAGCGGCCGGGGGCACGAGCGGCAGCGGGCAGTCCGCGCCCGACGAGGAGCCGCTGCTCGCCCGCGCCCACCACGGCTCGGTGAGCAAGGAGCAGCGCGCGATCATCGAGGACGACCTGAAGTCCGGCCGCCTGCGCTGCGTGGTCGCGACCTCGAGCCTCGAGCTGGGGATCGACATGGGCGCGGTCGACCTCGTCGTCCAGGTCGAGACGCCGCCCTCGGTCGCGAGCGCCCTGCAGCGCGTGGGTCGAGCCGGCCACCAGGTCGGCGAGGTCTCGCGCGGGTCCTTCTACCCCAAGCACCGGGCCGACCTGCTCCACTCCGCCGTGACGACGGAGCGGATGCGCTCGGGCCTGATCGAGGCGATCGCCGTCCCCGCGAACCCGCTCGACATCCTCGCGCAGCAGACCGTCGCCGCGACCGCCCTCGAGAGCCTCGACGTGGACGACTGGTTCGACACCGTCCGCCGCAGCGCCCCCTTCGTGTCCCTGCCACGCTCCGCCTACGAGGCGACCCTCGACCTCCTCTCGGGCCGCTACCCCTCCGACCAGTTCGCGGAGCTGCGGCCGCGCCTCGTCTGGGACCGCGACGCGAACACGCTCACCGGCCGGCCCGGCGCCCAGCGCCTCGCCGTCACCAGCGGCGGCACCATCCCCGACCGCGGGCTCTTCGGCGTGTTCATGGTCGGCGAGCCGGGCTCGACCGGCAACCGCGTCGGAGAGCTCGACGAGGAGATGGTCTACGAGTCCCGCGTCGGCGACGTCTTCGCGCTCGGAGCCACCAGCTGGCGCATCCAGGAGATCACCTACGACCGCGTGATCGTGACGCCGGCGTTCGGTGAGCCCGGGCGCCTCCCGTTCTGGAAGGGCGACTCGCAGGGGCGCCCCGCCGAGCTCGGCGAGGCGATCGGGGCGTTCACCCGCGAGGTGGGCGCCGCCGCCCCCGAGACGGCCCGCGAGCGCTGCACGGCGGCCGGGCTCGACGAGTACGCGACCAGCAACCTCCTCTCCTTCCTCGACGAGCAGCGCCTGGCCACCGGGCAGATCCCGGACGACCGCACCCTCGTGCTCGAGCGCTTCCGCGACGAGCTGGGCGACTGGCGGCTGGTGCTGCACTCCCCGTACGGGATGCAGGTGCACTCGCCGTGGGCGCTCGCCATCGGCGCTCGCGTCCGCGAGCGGCACGGGGTCGACGGAGCGGCGATGGCCGGGGACGACGGCATCGTCGTGCGGATCCCCGACACGGAGTCGGAGCCGCCGGGCTCCGAGCTGTTCCTGTTCGAGCGCGAGGAGCTGGAGCAGCTGGTCACGAGCGAGGTCGGCGGCTCCGCCCTCTTCGCCGCCCGGTTCCGCGAGTGCGCGGCGCGGGCGCTCCTGCTCCCGAGGTACAACCCGGGCAAGCGCTCCCCGCTCTGGCAGCAGCGGCAGCGGGCGGCGCAGCTGCTCGACGTCGCCCGCACCTACCCGACCTTCCCGATCATCCTCGAGACCGTCCGCGAGTGCCTCCAGGACGTCTATGACCTGCCCGCGCTGCTCCGGCTCGCCGCGCGGCTGGACGGGCGCGAGCTGCGGATCCTCGAGGTCGAGACGCCGACCGCCAGTCCGTTCGCGCGGTCCATGCTCTTCGGCTACGTCGCGGCCTTCATGTACGAGGGCGACAGCCCGCTCGCCGAGCGCCGTGCCGCGGCGCTCTCGGTCGACGCGACGCTCCTCGGCGAGCTGCTCGGCCGGGCGGAGCTGCGCGAGCTGCTCGACCCGGCCGTCCTCGCGCAGATCGAGCGCGAGCTGCAGCGCGTCGAGCCCGAGCGCCGCCTCCGCGGGCTCGAGGGCGCCGCCGACCTGCTCCGGCTGCTCGGCCCGCTGACGCTCGACGAGCTCGGGGAGCGCCTGGTCGACGAATCGGTCGCCTTGGCGGACGTCGCGAAGGCGCCCGCGATCGAGCGCGCGGTGCTCGAGGCCGACGTGGCCGCGCTCGTGAAGGCCAAGCGCGTCCTGCCCGTGGGCCTCGGCGGTGAGCAGCGGTACGCCGCGATGGAGGACGCCTCCCGGCTCCGCGACGCTCTCGGCGTGCCCCTGCCGATCGGCGTCCCCGTCGCCTTCATCGACCCGGTCCGCGATCCGCTCGGCGACCTCGTCGCCCGCTACGCGCGCACCCACGGCCCCTTCACCGCCGCCGCCGTCGCCACCCGCCTGGGCCTCGGAGTCGCGGTCGTCACCGACACCCTGCGCCGCCTCGCGGGCGAGCGCCGCGTCTCGGAGGGCGAGTTCCGCCCCACCGGCACCGGGACCGAGTGGTGCGACGCCGAGGTGCTGCGCCGCCTGCGCAGCCGCTCTCTCGCCGCACTCCGCAAGGAGGTGGAGCCGGTGGACGCGGCCGCGTACGCCCGCTTCCTCCCCGCCTGGCAGCACGTCGGCGGCTCGCTCCGCGGTATCGACGGCGTGGCCTCCGTGATCGACCAGCTGGCCGGCGCGCCCATCCCCGCGTCCGCCTGGGAGTCGCTGATCCTGCCCGCCCGGGTGCGCGACTACTCCCCCGCGATGCTCGACGAGCTCACCGCGACCGGCGAGGTCCTCTGGGCCGGCGCGGGCACCCTCCCCGGCAACGACGGTTGGGTGAGCCTCCACCTCGCCGACACGGCAGGGCTGACCCTCCCCGTCCCCGCCGCCGAGTCCGTGACCCTGACCGAGCTCCAGCAGGAGATCGTCGGCGTGCTCGGATCGGGCGGCGGCTACTTCTTCCGCCAGCTCTCCGACGCGGTCGGCTCCACCGACGACGCGGGCCTCGTCGAGGCCCTGTGGGAGCTGGTCTGGGCCGGGCTCGTCACGAACGACACCCTGGCGCCGCTGCGCACCCTCGTCGGCTCGACCGGCGGCGCCCACCGCCAGCCGCGCGCCCCCGCCCGCGCCCGCGCGCCCCGGGGCCGGATGACCGCCCGCCCCACGATGGCCACCCGCGTGGGGCCGCCGACCGCCGGCGGCCGCTGGTCGATCGTGCCGCTCGCGGAGTCGGACGCGACGATCCGCGGGCACGCGCTCGGCGAGACGCTGCTCGAGCGGTACGGGATCGTCACCCGCGGCTCCGTGCAGGCCGAGGGCGTCCTGGGCGGCTTCGCCCTCGCCTACAAGGTGCTGAGCGGCTTCGAGCAGCAGGGCCGCGCCCGGAGGGGCTACTTCATCGAGAAGCTGGGAGCAGCGCAGTTCGGCACAGCCGGCAGCGTCGACCGGCTCCGCACGTTCGCCCCGCAGGACGAGGCGCAGGAGCGCTCACGACCGGTGCTCGCGCTGGCGGCGACCGACCCCGCCAATCCGTTCGGCGCCGCTCTGCCGTGGCCGCAGGGCGAGGGGCACCGCCCCGGTCGGAAGGCCGGCGCGCTGGTCGCCGTCGTCGACGGAGCGCTCGCGGTCTACCTCGAGCGCGGCGGCAAGACCGCCCTCACCTTCACCGCCGACGAGGCGGCCCTCGCCGACGCGGCCGGCGCCCTCTCGCAGCTCGTCCGCTCCCGCGGGGTCGAGAAGCTGACCGTCGAGAAGATCGACGGCGTCTTCGCGCTCGGCACGCCCTTCGGCGACGCCCTCGTCGCCGCCGGCTTCGTCGCGAATCCGCGCGGCCTGAGGATGCGCTCGTGAGCGCCGGAGGGAGCCCGCGTGCCCGAGGGTGACACCGTCTACCGATCCGCCCACAATCTCGCCGAGGCGCTGGACGGCGAGGTCCTGACCCGGTGCGACGTCCGCGTGCCGAAGTACGCGACGGTCGACCTCACCGGCGAGACGATCGACGAGGTCGTCCCCCGCGGCAAGCACCTGCTGATGCGGGTCGGCGACGCGCTGATCCACTCCCACCTCAAGATGGAGGGGAGCTGGCACCTCTACGCCCGCGGCGAGGGCGAGCGGCCGAAGTGGCACCGGCCGGCGTTCCAGGCCCGGATCGTCCTCGAGACCGAGGACTGGCAGGCGGTCGGCTTCGAGCTCGGGCTCCTCGAGATCGTCCCGCGCTCGGCCGAGGAGGACGTGGTCGGCTACCTCGGCCCCGATCTGCTCGGCGCCGACTGGGACGCGGAGGAGGCGCTGCGACGCCTGTCCGCCGATCCGGAGCGGCCGATCGGGCTCGCGCTGCTCGACCAGCGGATCATGGCCGGACTCGGCAACGTCTACCGCGCCGAGCTGTGCTTCCTGCGCGGCGTGCTGCCCACGCGCCCGGTCGGCGGGAGCGGCGACCTCGTGCGCACCATCGCGCTCGCGAAGCGGCTCATCACCGTGAACCGCGAGCGGATCGAGCGCACGACGACCGGCAACCTGCGCCCGGGCCAGCAGCTCTGGGTCTACGGCCGCGACCGCAAGCCGTGCCGGCGCTGCGGCACTCCGATCGAGCGCGGCGAGCTCGGCGACGACGAGCTGCAGCTGCGGGTCACCTACTGGTGCCCGCACTGCCAGAGCTGAGGGGCTACTCCTCGACCGCGGAGCGGCGCCCGGGGACGTGCTTCTCGTGGACGCCGACGTCCGTCAGGCGCTCGATGCGGTCGACGTGGCGGCCGGGCTCGCCGCCGTCCGCGACGATCCAGCTGCCGACGAGGAGGAACCCGTCGCGGCCGCCGGCCGTCAGCGGGCCCGTGATCGTGAACGACCCGAGCGCCGGAGTCGAGAACGCCACGCACACCGGGTCCCCGTGCTCGAGCCCCTCGGCCGAGCGCTCCCCGCCGACCTCGTCGGCGTCCGGAGCCAGGGCGATGCTCTGGATCTCGGTCCCCGTGCCGAGGAAGACGTCCGCGACGACGAGCTCGCCGCCGACGGCCTGCCGGACGACCCCCTCGATCCCGTAGAGGCCGTAGCGCGGTGAGCGGACGAGGACGCGCACCGAGTCGCCGATCGCGACCTCGGCGAGAGCACCCCGGATCGAGGCGACGTCCCTCCGCGCGGGAGGGGCGGACAGGGCGTCGAGGATCGGGCTGGGCATCCGATCAGGGTAGCCGCTCCGGGAGCGCACCCGCCCGGCGGATCGGCGGCGGATCCCGGCCGGCTGAGGCGCCGGGTCGCCTCGGCCGCCGACGCCGCGCGCGAGCGGCGGAGCACCGGCCGGAGGGCTCCGGCACCGCGAGACCCCGGCACTGCGGCGACACCGGCACCGCCGGGAGACGCCGGTACTGCGGCAGGCACAGGCACCGCCGGGAACGACGAAGGCCCCGCCTGAGCGGGGCCTTCGGACGATGCGGAGTCGGTGGGATTTGAACCCACGGAACCCAATAAAGGGTTCTCCACCTTAGCAGGGTGGTGCACTCGACCGGACTATGCGACGACTCCCGAGCGCCCGCTGGCGGACGCACGACGACCATCATAACCGCACCCGCGAGGGCCTCGCGACACGGGCGCCCGCCCCTCCGCGGGAGGGCGAGAAGCCGCCTACTGGTCCGACAGGGGCCGGCCGATCGTGCAGGTCTCCTGCTGCGCGGTCTGCCCGGAGACGTCGCTCGGGAGGGTGACCGGCCCGTCGGGTGCGCTCGTCGCGGGGGCGTCGGTCGCGGGGGCGTCGGTGGCCGGCGACTCCGTGGCCGCCGGAGCGTTGGTCGCCCCGGGCTCCTCCCCCGTCGACTGCGAGCCGCCGCCGGTGGTGCCGCTCAGCGCGATCGGCTGGTCGGCGAGGAGCGCCGCGTTCAGCGCCGCCGCCGCGACCTCGCTGGGGTACACGCCGTTGCCGTCGATGAAGGTCGGGTACTGCACGAAGACCACGTTCGCGAGGTCGACGTCCTTCACCGCGAGGCCGATCGACACGAGGGTGTTCACGTTCTCGAGCGAGGTGGAGAGCTGCATGTTCGAGACGGCCGCCTTCGCGAGGCCGTAGAGGTTCACCGGGTTCGAGAGCGTCGACGCGCTCTTCACCTTGCGCACCAGCGATGAGAGGTACACCTGCTGGCTCGAGATGCGGGTGAGGTCGCTGCCGTCGCCGACGCCGTGCCGGGTGCGGAGGAACGCCAGCGCCTCGGCGCCGACGAGCGTGTGCGTGCCCGCGTCGAGGTTCAGCCCCGTGTACTCGTCCTGGATCGGGGTGGCGACGCAGACGTCCACTCCGCCGACCGCGTTCGACATCTCGATGACGCCCTCGAACTGGATGAGCGCCGCGTAGGGGATCTCGAGCCCGGTCAGCTGCTCGACCGTCTGCACGGTGCACGCCAGCCCGCCGGCCTCGAGCGAGGTGTTGATCTTCGCCGAGTCCACCGCGTCCGAGACGGCGCCGGTGGCCGGGTCGGTGCAGGAGGGGATCGGGACGTAGAGGTCGCGGGGGAAGCTGACGACCTCCACGGTCGAGTGGTCGGCCGAGATGTGCATGAGCATCGTGACGTCGTTGAGGTTCTCGGCACGCTCGCCGTAGGCCCCGGCGGCCGATCCGTCGGCGCTGTCGCTGCCGGCGAGCAGGATGTTGACGCCGCCCTCGATCGCCCCGATCTCGGGCACGTCGCCCCCGCCCGAATCGATCCCGAGGTCGACGGAGGGACGCGCGCTCCCGGCGATCAGCGAGGCGGCGATCGCCACGATGCAGACCGCGCTGAGCACGCCGACACCCACGCAGGCCGCGAGGATCCGCGCGGCGAAGCGCATGCCGCTCGGGCGGCGCAGGCGGCCGTGCCGTGCTGCTGTGGTCCGGGTGGACGCGCGTTCGCTCATCGGGTCGTACTCTCTCTCGGCTGCGGGACGCGTATCGTCCCGGAGTCAGCGCGCGAGGTGGAGAGCACCCGTGGTGCCGCCCGCCCTCGGCTCAACCGAAGAAGCCGACCGAGCAGGTCTGCTGGTCGGCGCTCTGGCCGGTGACCGATTCTGGCAGGGCAACCTTGGATCCGTCCTCGGGAGTCGCTGCAGGAGTGCCGGGTGCCGCCTCGGCCGTCGCCAGCGGATCCGCGGTCGCCGGGCCCGACGGAGCGGCGGTATCGGCCGGGGCCGCCGCCTCGCCCTCCACGGTCGCGCCGGCGCCCGTGCCGCCGGTGATGGCGATCGGCTGATCGGTCTGCAGGGCGCTCGCCAGGACGTCGCCCGCGGCGCGGTCCGGCTCCACTCCGCTCGGAGTCGCCCCGGTCGGGTACTGCGCGAAGACGACGTCCGCGAGGTCGACGTCCTTCAGCGCGAGTCCCATCTGGACCATCGTGTTCACGTTGTCGAGACCGGTCGAGAGCGTCATGTTGCCGAGCGCCGCCTTCGCGAGCCCGTAGAGCGCGACCGGGTTGAGCAGGGTGTCCGCGCTCTTGATCCGGCGCACGAGCGCCGAGAGGAAGACCTGCTGGTTGCTGATGCGGGTCAGGTCGCTGCCGTCGCCGATGCCGTGGCGGCTGCGGAGGAACTGCAGCGCCGCCATGCCCTCGAGCGAGTGCACGCCCGGCTCGAGGTAGGTGTTCGTGTAGGGGTCCGCGATCTCGGTCGCGACGCAGACGTCGACTCCGCCGACCGCGTTCGACATCTCGATCACGCCGTTGAACTGCACGACCGCGCCGTAGTCGACCCGGACGCCCATGAGGTCCTCGACGACCCCCGCCACGCAGCCGAGGCTGACGTCGCTGCCCATCGCCTCGTTGATCTTGGTGTCGTACCGGGCGGGGATCGTCTCACCCGTGGCGGCGTTCACGCACTCCGGGATGTCGACGTACATGTCGCGGGGGAAGCTCACGACCGTCGCGTTGCTGTGGTCGGCCGAGACGTGCATCAGCATGTTGACGTCGTTGAGGACGCTCGTCTCCTCGTCGGGGTCGCCGTAGGCGTCGCCCTGGCCCTTCCTCGAGTCGCTGCCGACGACGAGGACGTTGAAGCCGCCCTCCAGTGCGCCGATCTCCGGGGAGCCTCCGGCCTCGACGCTGGAGCCGGCCGCGCCCGGGTGCAGGTCGACCGAGGGCTGCACGGACTGGACGATCAGCGTCGCCGCGATCGCGACCACCGACACCGAGGCGACCACGCCGACACCGCCCACGAGGGCGGCTCCCTTCACCAGGGTCCGCGCGAGGGTGTGCCGCTTCTGGCGGCCGTGCCGCACGAAGGGGCGCGGCGTGCGCGGAGTGTCGCGAGTCTGTGTCGAAGGGCCCGTGCGGCGCATCCGTCTCCCGGTGTCGAGGCGTCAGTGGTGCGGAGGTGAGGGCCGGGCGTCGGTCCCGGGCGTCGCGCAATCCTATACAGAGGGCTGGCGCGTTCCGAAGGAGAGCGGGCAGGCCTCCGACGTCACGCGCCAGGACGGGCGTCGGACGGCGCCGGCGAGAAGCGCCGCGAAGAACGGGACGGCGTGGCGGACGGCGTGGCGGACGGCGCGGCGGAGGGCGTGGGATTCGAACCCACGAGACGTTTCCGCCCACCAGTTTTCAAGACTGGCTCCATCGGCCGCTCGGACAGCCCTCCCGGCCGCTCCCGCAGGAGCGACACCCGATAGTAACCGCCGAGCGCGCGGGACCGTCGTCAGCGCAGCGCCGAGAGCGCGACCGCCACGCCGTCCTGGTGGACCGAGGGGACCACGGCGGAGGCAACAGCCCGCACCTCGTCGGGCGCCTGCCCCATCGCGAGCCCTGCGCCCTCGGCGGCGGCCCAGGTGAGCATCTCGATGTCGTTGCGGCCGTCGCCCAGCGCGACCACGTCGCTCCGCTCGATGCCCAGCTCCTCGCGGACGACCTCGAGCGCGGTGGACTTGTTGACGCCGTGGGGGGCGATGTCGAGCCAGGCGGTCCAGCCGATCGCGTAGCTGACCTGGTGCAGGCCCATCTCCTCGACCAGCGAGGTGAACTCCTCGATCCCGGTCTCGGGCGAGATCACGACGACGCGGGTGCACAGCCGGCCGAGCAGCTCCTCGAAGGGGACGTGGGTCGTCTCGGCACCCATCACGGCACCGCCCGGAAACGCCTCGGTGTAGAAGAAGGCGCCGTCCGCGTCCTCCACGGCGTAGTGCGCGTCGGGGAGGGAGCGGCGGATGGTCTCCAGGACCTCCGTCGGGTCGAAGGTCTCGACCGTCTCGGGGACGTAGGCACCGGACTCGTCCCGGCGGAGCGTGACCGCTCCGTTGCAGCAGATCACGTACTCGGGCGAGATCCCGAGGCGCTCGACGACCGGCAGGGTGGAGGAGGGCGAGCGCCCGGTGGCGAGCATCACCTCGTCGCCCTGGGCGGCCACGCGGGTGATCGCGTCCGTCACCGCGCGGGTGATGGTGCCGTCCTCGTGCATGACGGTGCCGTCGATGTCGAGGGCGACGAGGCGGCGGCCGGAGGCGCGGGCCGCGCTCATGCGACGGGCTCGAGCACCTCGAGGCCGCCGAGGTGGGGCCGCAGCGCCTCGGGGACGAGCACCGAGCCGTCCGCCCGCTGGTGGGTCTCGAGGAGGGCGACGATCCAGCGGGTGGTCGCGAGCGTGCCGTTGAGGGTGGCGACCGGAGCCGTCTTCCCCGACTCGGTGCGGTAGCGGGTGTCGAGGCGGCGGGCCTGGAACGTGGTGCAGTTCGAGGTCGAGGTCAGCTCGCGGTAGGTCTCCTGCGTGGGGACCCACGCCTCCACGTCGAACTTGCGCGCCGCGCTCTGGCCGAGGTCGCCGGCCGCCGTGTCGATGACGCGGTAGTGCAGGCCGAGGCTCTGCAGGACGTCCTCCTGGTACGAGAGGAGGCGCGCGTGCTCCGCCTCGGCGTCCTCGGGGAGGGTGTAGACGAACATCTCGAGCTTGCTGAACTGGTGCACGCGGATGATGCCGCGGGTGTCCCGTCCGCCCGAGCCCGCCTCGCGGCGGTAGCAGGTGCTCCAGCCCGCGTAGCGCTTCGCGCCGCCGGAGAGGTCGAGGATCTCGTCGGCGTGGTAGCCGGCGAGGGCGACCTCGCTGGTGCCGGTGAGGTAGAGGTCGTCGTCGCGGAGGCGGTACACCTCGTCGTCGTGCTCGCCGAGGAAGCCGGTGCCGTCCATGATCTCGGGGCGCACGAGGGTCGGCGTGATCAGCGGGGTGAAGCCGGCGGCGAGCGCCTTCTCGAGGCCCAGGTTCATCAGCGCGATCTCGAGGCGGGCGACCAGGCCCTTGAGGAAGTAGAAGCGCGCGCCGCTGACCTTCGCGCCGCGCTGCATGTCGATGCCGTCCAGCAGCTCGCCGAGCTCGAGGTGGTCGCGCGGGGCGAAGTCGAAGACGGGGCGCTCGCCGACCGTCCTGACGAGCTCGAACGACTCCTCGCCGCCCGCGGGGACGCCCTCGATGATCGGGTTGGCGATGCGCTTCACCAGCACGGTGAAGGCGTCGTCGGCCTCGGACGCCTCCTGCTGGGCCTGCTTGGCGGCGGCGGCGAGGCGCTGGGCCTCGGCGACGAGGGCCGCCTTCTCGTCCTTCGAAGCCTTGGCGACGGTCTTGCCGAAGGCGTTCTGCTCGGCCCGGAGCCGCTCCGCCTCGGTGATCGCCGCACGGCGCACGCGGTCGGCCTCGAGCGCCTCGTCGACCAGCTCGACGGAGTCGCCGCGCGCCTCCTGCGAGCGCTTCAGGACGTCCGGGTTCTCGCGCAGAAGTACGGGATCAATCACCCCAGCAGTGTAGAGGAGGGCCGGGACGGGCCGCCGCCCGCGCGTACCCCCGGGGCCGGCTGAGCATCGGCCGCGAGGAGGCATCCGATCGCGCGGACGGCTGCGAATGTGAGTCGTCCCCCGAGAACGTTCCCCCGCGTTCGACACCCCTGCTCCCCTGAAGGCTCTTCCATGCACGCCACCCCCCTCATCGACGCGACCCCCGGCGTCGTCCTCGAGCGCGACGGCTCCGTCGCCCGGATCACCCTCAACCGCCCCGACGCCCTCAACGCGATCGATCTCGGCACCGCGCGACTGCTGCTGAGCACCGTCGCCGACCTCGACGCCGACGCCGACTGCTCCGTCATCGTGATCGCCGCGGCCGGCCGCGCGTTCTGCACGGGCGGCGACATCTCGGCGATCATGGGGTCCGAGAACCCGGACCACTACCTGCGCGACGTCGCGACCACGACCGCCCAGGTGATCCGCCTGCTCGAGGACAGCCGCGCCGTCGTCGTCTGCGCGATCGACGGCATGGTCGCCGGCGCCGGCATCGCCTTCGCTCTGGCCGCCGACATCGTGATAGCGACTCCCGCCGCCCTCTTCCTCAGCGCGTACGGCGACGTCGGGCTCGTCCCGGACGTCGGAGTCACCGCCGCGCTCCCCCGCGTCGTCGGCCGCCGCCGCGCGCTGGACTTCGTGCTGTCCGGCCGCCCGGTCCGCGCGGCCGAGGCGCTGGAGTGGCAGCTCGTGACCGAGGTCGTGCCGCGCGCCGACCTCGCCGGCCGCGTCGACGAGCGCCTGCGCGCCCTGGCGGCGAAGCCGGCGCACGTCGCGTCCGCCGCCCGCCGCCTCCTGCGCACCGACCCGCTCGACCGCGCCGAGCGCATCGTCGAGGAGACGGACACCCTGGTCGAGTTCCTGGCGGTCCCCGCCACGCGCACGCTCCTGGACGCCGAGCACGAGCGCCAGGCCCGCCGCGCCGCCCGGGCGACCGCCTCGCTCTGACCCGGCGCGAGCGTCCTCGACGACGCTCCGGCTCCGGGCCGGGCGGACGTCCGCCCGACGGCCCGCGGATCGGCCGGGCGTTCTCCTCCGATCTCGGCTACGGTGGTCCCCGCGAAGGGGAGTAGTTCCCACCGTCCGCCGAGCGGACGACGAGGCGCGTCGACATGCTGGTCCGGGACGATCCGGGCCCGGCGCTCCACCCCGGCTCCGGCCGGGGCGAACGAGACCTTCGGTCAGTCGACGCACGTCCTGACCGGTCCTCTCGCGCGGGTCGGCGGACCTGAGCCAGGAGATCGCATGGCGACCACCGCCTCCACCCCCAGTCCCGCCCAGGTGCGCCGCTGGCGCCGCTACCTCGCCGACGAGCTCGCCGAGGCCTCCGTGTACCGCGACCTCGCCGGCCGCCGCTCCGGCGAGGAGCGGGAGATCCTGCTCGCGCTCGCCGTGGCCGAGGGACGCCACGAGGAGCACTGGCGCGAGCTGCTCGGCTCCGCGGCGGAGCCCGCGCCCCGCCCGGACCTCCGCACGCGCTTCCTCGGCTTCCTCACCCGCCGTTTCGGCTCCGTGTTCGTCCTCGCCCTGATCCAGCGCGCCGAGGCCCGCTCCCCCTACGCCGACGACGACGACGCCACCGAGGCGATGGCCGCCGACGAGCGGATCCACGGCGAGGTCGTCCGCGGGCTCGCCGAGCGCGGTCGCAACCGCCTCTCCGGGACGTTCCGCGCGGCGGTCTTCGGAGCGAACGACGGCCTGGTCTCGAACCTCGCCCTCGTGCTCGGAGTGGGGGCGAGCGGAGTCGGGACGGGCGTCGTCCTGTTCACGGGCATCGCGGGCCTGCTCGCCGGCGCCCTCTCGATGGGCGCGGGCGAGTTCGTCTCGGTGCGCTCGCAGCGCGAGCTGCTCTCGGCCTCCAGCCCGGACCTCGACGCGAACCGCATCGTCCCCGATCTGGACGTCGACGCGAACGAGCTCGCCCTGGTCTACCGCGCTCGCGGGATGACCCAGGAGCAGGCCGACGCGCGTGCCGCCTCCGTCTTCACGGGCCTGCGCGGCGGCGCCGTCACCTCCCCCATCACGCTGGGCGGTCCCGCAGGAGACCCCGACGTCGACGAGCACGAGTCGATCGGCACGGGCATGGGCGCGGCGCTGTCGAGCTTCTGCTTCTTCGCCTCGGGCGCGATCATCCCGGTGCTGCCCTACCTGCTCGGCCTGACGGGGCTCGCCGCGGTAGTCGTCGCCTGCGTGCTCGTGGGCATCGCCCTGCTCGCCACCGGCGCGGTCGTCGGGCTGCTCTCGGGCGCCCCGCCTCTGGCCCGGGCGCTGCGCCAGCTCGGGATCGGCTACGGCGCGGCCCTGGTGACCTACCTCCTCGGCCTGCTCTTCGGCGCGTCCGGAGTCTGAGCCTCGGCCTCGAGGAGCTGCGCGGACTCGCGCGGCTCCTCGGCGCGGGGCCGCACGACGACGCCGCGCCACCGCAGCGCGGCCACTCCGACCGCCAGCAGCAGCGACGCCGGCAGGCAGCCCAGCAGGGGGATGCAGGAGTAGTAGAGGAGCTGCCGCTGGATCCACGCGGGCGAGGGCACGTCGGAGTCGCCGTAGTAGGGCGGAGGCGGCGAGGAGTAGCCGGTGTAGAGGAGCGCGAGGCCGATCAGGGTCCCCGCGAGGCCGGCGAGCAGGAGCACGAGGAGCCACGGGTTCCGCAGCAGGGGCGCCTCGCGCACGGGCTCGGCGGGAGCCGCGGGAGCGGGGTCGGCGGCCGGCTCCGGCAGGGGTGCGGGCGCGGTCTCGGCGCCGAGGCGGTGCGACCGCCGGCCCTCGGCGGCTCCGGCGATGTCGGGCAGGGCCATGATGCGGCGCGGTCCCGGCACGGACGAGGAGCCGGGGCGGACCACGCGCGACTCCGGGAGCGCGGGACGAGCGGCGGCTCCGGACGTGGCGGCGGGAGCGCCGGGGGCGGCACCCGTGCCGGGCCTGGCGAACGCCCGCTCGTCGCCCCTCAGACGCTCCACCGGTCCCGAGAACCCGCGCTGGAAGGCCGGGTCGTAGCGCGGGTCGACCCGTTCGTCGTCGTCGTCAGTCATCGTCGCGACCCGTCATCGTCGTTCCCGGCCATCGTCGACCACCGGCTCGTGGGAGAGGATCCCGCGCAGCCAGTCGCGGGCCTCGAGGAACACCTCGTCGTCGTAGCGTCGCACGGAGGTGACCGGGCGGCGGTCAGCGCGCGGATACGAGCCGAGGAAGATCACCTTCGGGCTGAAGCGCCGCAGCCCCATCAGCGCGTCGGCGACCCGCTCGTCCTGGACGTGCCCGTCGAGGTCGATGACGAACCGGTACCGGCCGAGGGCATCTCCGATCGGCCGCGACTGGATCATGCTCAGGTTCACCCCGCGGGTCGCGAACTGCTCGAGCATGTCGAGCAGGGCGCCCGGCTGGTCGGCCGGGAGCTCGGCGATCACGCTGGTCTTGTCGGCGCCGGTCGGCTCGGGCAGCGCGTGCGAGCGCGAGACGTGCACGAAGCGCGTGACGGCGTTCGGGTTGTCGCCGATCCGCTCCGCCAGCACCGCGACGTCGTGGTGGGCGACGATCCCGGGAGGGGCGATGGCCGCATCCGCGGGAGATCCGCCCAGCAGGTCGACGGTGGCCTGGACGTTGCTGGAGGCGGGCAGGTGCTCGTGGCTGGGGATCTCGCGGTCGAGCCACACCCGGCACTGTCCGTAGGCCACGGGGTGCGCAGCGACGGTGCGCACCTCCTCGAGGCTCGTCCCCGGGCGGCCGACCAGGATGAACGACACCGGCACCAGGTACTCGCCGACGATGCGCAGCCCGGGGATCCGCGCCAGCGCGTCCTGCGCGGCCGTCACTCCGCCCTCGACCGAGTTCTCGATCGCGATCACCGCGCCGTCGCTGCGGCCGGTGACCAGATCGCTCAGCGCCTCCCCCACGTTCGCGACGCTGCGCCACAGCTGTCCGCGCGCCTCCGGGACCTGCGCGAGGGCGGCCTCCGTGAACGTGCCGCTGGGCCCGAGATAACTGTAGGCACGGGTCTCGGGGGCGCTGTCGGGCATGGCGCAAGCCTAGCCAGCCGCGGTACCCCTGGAGGGGGCCGGACTGCCACTATGGACCGCATGACCGATCGCGCAGGGAAGCCGGCACAGGCCTCCGATCTCATCGACGTCGAGGCCCTCGTGAGGGCGTACTACGAGAAGAAGCCGGACGTCTCCGACCCGGCTCAGAAGGTGGTGTTCGGCACCTCGGGCCACCGCGGATCCTCGTTCGACACGGCCTTCAACGAGGACCACATCGCCGCCGTCACCCAGGCGATCGTCGAGTACCGGACCGAGCAGGGCATCACCGGCCCGCTGTTCATCGGCGCCGACACGCACGGGCTCTCCCGCCCGGCCCTCACCACCGCCCTCGAGGTCCTGGTGGGCAACCAGGTCCGCGTGCTCGTGGACGAGTTCGACGACTTCGTGCCGACGCCGGCGCTCAGCCACGCGATCCTCCGCTACAACAACGACCCCTCGCACACCGACCGGGCCGACGGCATCGTGGTGACCCCCTCGCACAACCCGCCCCGCGACGGCGGCTTCAAGTACAACCCGCCGCACGGCGGCCCCGCCGACTCCGACGCGACGACCTGGATCGCCGACCGGGCCAACGAGCTCATCGCCGACGGCAACCGCGGCGTGACCTCGGCCGAGCCCTCCGCGGTCGAGACCTACGACTACCGCACGCACTACGTCGCGGACCTGGCGAACATCATCGACCTCGACGCGATCCGGAAGGCCGGCGTGCGGATCGGGGCCGACCCCCTCGGCGGCGCCTCCGTGCACTACTGGCAGCTGATCGCCGAGATGCACGGCCTCGACCTGACCGTGGTGAACGGGGAGGTCGACCCTTCCTGGGGCTTCATGACCCTCGACTGGGACGGCAAGATCCGGATGGACCCGTCCTCCCCCAGCGCGATGGCCTCGGTGGTCGCGCGTGCCGGCGACTTCGACATCCTCACCGGCAACGACGCCGACGCGGACCGGCACGGCATCGTCACCCCCGACGGCGGGCTGATGAACCCCAACCACTACCTGGCCGTCGCGATCGACTACCTCTACCGCCACCGCACCGGCTGGCGCGAGGACGCGGCGATCGGCAAGACGCTGGTCTCCTCCTCGATCATCGACCGGGTCGCGGAGTCGCTGGGCCGGCGCCTCTGGGAGGTCCCGGTGGGCTTCAAGTGGTTCGTCCCCGGGCTGGTCGACGGCTCGGTCGGCTTCGGCGGCGAGGAGTCCGCGGGCGCCTCGTTCCTCCGCTTCGACGGCACCGTCTGGACCACCGACAAGGACGGCATCCTCCTCGCGCTGCTCGCCTCCGAGATCGTGGCGGTCACCGGGAAGAGCCCGTCGGCGCTCTACCGCGAGCTGACCGAGCGCTTCGGCGACCCGGTCTACGAGCGCGTGGACGCGGTGGCGACGAAGGCGCAGAAGGCGGCCCTCGGCAAGCTGGACGGCGACGCGATCGCGGCGACGACCCTCGCCGGGTCCGAGATCACCGCGAAGCTCTCGAAGGCGCCCGGCAACGGCGCGGCCGTCGGAGGCGTCAAGGTCGTCACCGAGGACGCCTGGTTCGCCGCGCGCCCCTCCGGCACCGAGGACGTCTACAAGATCTACGCCGAGAGCTTCCGCGGCCTCGACCACCTGCACGAGGTCCAGGCCGAGGCGCGCACGATCGTGGACGCGGCGCTGAACTCCTAGGCGCTGCGCTCAGTCGCCCGAGAAGGCTCGTTCCCGCCCAGGAGAACGAGCCTTCTCGGGCGACTCAGCGGCGGTGAGGAAAGGGCCGGCTACCAGCGCGGGTGGACGGTGGGGCGGAAGTGGGTGTCGTAGAGGGCGTTCACGGCCTCCATGAAGGCGGGGCCGAGGGGCGCGGCGGAGGCGGCGGCCGCGTTGGCGCGGGCCTGCTCGGGCGAGCGGGCGCCGGGGATCACCGAGGTGACGCCCTCCTGCTGGATGATCCAGGCGAGCGCGGCCGCCGCGGGGGCGAGGCCGTGGTCGTCGGCGAGGCGGGAGAACTCCTGCGCGGCCTCCACGCCGGTCGCGAAGTCGACGCCCGAGAAGGTCTCGCCGACGTCGAAGGCGGAGCCGTCGCGGTTGTAGCTGCGGTGGTCCTCCGGCGCGAACACGGTCTCGGTCGTGTAGCGGCCGCTGAGCAGGCCCGAGGCGAGCGGGACGCGCGCGAGGATGCCGACGCCGGCCTCGCGGGCGGCGGGCAGCACCTCGTCGAGCGGCTTGAGGCGGAACGCGTTCAGGATGATCTGGACGCTCGCGACGTTCGGGCGGGCGATCGCGGTCAGCGCCTCCTCCGTGCGCTCGACCGAGACGCCGTAGGCGGCGATCGCGCCCTCGGCGACGAGGGTGTCGAGGGCGTCGTAGACGGCGTCGTCGGAGTAGACGGAGGTGGGCGGGCAGTGCAGCTGCACCAGATCGAGAGTGTCGACGCCGAGGTTGGCGCGCGAGCGGTCGGTCCAGGCGCGGAAGTTGTCGAGCACGTAGTTGGCGGGGATCTGCTCCGCGCGACGGCCCATCTTGGTGGCGACGAAGACCTGCGCGTCGGGGTGCGCCGCGCGGTAGGCGCCGATCGTCCGCTCGCTGCGGCCGTCGCCGTAGACGTCGGCGGTGTCGAAGAGGGTCACCCCCGACTCCACTGCGGCGTCGAGCACGGCGAGGGCGTCGGTCTCGGCGACGTCCCCCCAGTCGGCACCGAGCTGCCAGGTTCCGAGGCCGACGACGGAGACGGGGGCGCCGGTGCGTCCGAGGATTCGAGTTTCCATGCCTCCACCGTAGGTGCGGCCGAGCCCGCGGCGGACCCCCTTGCGCGTGCTCTAACGTCGAGGGCATGCCCCTCCTCGTGCTCGGAAGCGCCAACCTCGACCACGTCCACCGGGTCGCCCGCATCCCCGCCCCCGGAGAGACGGTGCTCGCCCTCGACGCGAGCACCTTCCCGGGCGGCAAGGGCCTCAACCAGGCCGTCGCGGCCGCACGGACCGAGCCCGGCACCGTCTTCGTCACGAGCCTCGGACGCGACTCGGCAGGAGACCGGCTCGCCGCGGTCCTCGGCGAGGAGCCGCTGGAGCTGCGCGCCCGCCGCGGCGACATCCGCACCGGCACCGCGCAGATCACCGTGGACGAGCGCGGGGAGAACGCGATCGTCGTCGACTCCGGGGCGAACGCCGCCCTGGTCGGGTTGACCGCCGAGGAGTCGGCCCTTGTGGCGGCGGCCGACGCCCTGCTCCTCCAGCTCGAGATCCCGACAGCGACGGTGACGGAGGCGGCCCGCGCCGCGCGCGCCGGCGGCACGGTGTCGATCCTGAACGCCGCCCCGATCGGCCTGCTGCCGGAGGAGCTCCTCGCGGTGCTCGACGTGCTGATCGTCAACGAGCACGAGGCCCGCGAGCTCGCCGCCGATCGCGGCATCACCGCCGCCGACGACGACGCGCTCGCCGCTGCCCTCACCGCGCTGGTGCCGCTCGTGCTGGTCACCCTCGGCTCCGACGGCGTCGTCGTGGCGGTCCGCGACCGCGAGCCGGTGCGCACCCCGGCCTTCCGGGTGGAGGCCGTGGACACCACCGGCGCCGGCGACACCTTCTGCGGCGCCTTCTCGGCCCGGCTCGCCGCCACGGGAGCACGGCTCGACGATCCGGAGCAGCTGGTCGCCCTCACCCGCTGGGCGAGCGCGGCCGCGGCGATCTCGGTCACCCGCGCCGGAGCGGCGGTGTCCGCGCCGACGGCGGCCGAGACGGACGCGTTCCTCGCCGAGCGCGCCTGAGCGGGAAGCTCTTCGGGGAGGCTCGCCTGAGCGGGAAGCTCCTCAGGGGGAGACGGCGCGGACACCGACCTCGGGCGGCCCGCAGCACCGTCGCTCCGGTCGGCACGGTGCACTCCGAAGAAGCACGGGACCGCCCGGCCCGGCTCCGCTCCTCACGGCGAGGCGTCCCGCCCTGCGGACAGCCGCGCCCGCTCCCCGATCCGGCTAGTCGATCGCGGCGACCCGGACGGTCACCCGCGGCCGCAGCTCCGGATGCACCCGGACGCACCACTCGCGCACCGCGGCTCCGATCGCGCGCGCCACGTCCGGCGCGGACGCCTCCGCGGTCACGCAGAGGTCGACGGCCACGGACACCTCGTCCCCCGCGACGCGGACCAGAACCGGATCGGCGAACGTGCCGCCGCTCGCGGTGCCCAGCGGCTCGACCACGATCCCGGTCGCGCTCAGCGCCGTCGCCGCGTGCGCGAGCACGTCGCGCACCTCGGGCCTGGCCGGCATCAGGGTCGCGACACCGTCCAGGGCGCGCAGCTCCGCAGCGAGCGCGGACACCGGATCGACCGGGGCCGCCGCCTCAAGGCCGCTCACGACTCCTCCGTCCCGGGGACGTAGACGTCCTCCACGCGGACGTCGATCCTCGACACCCGCAGCTCGGTCTGGGTCAGCAGCCGCGAGTGCACGCGCTCGCGCACCTGCTGGGCCGCCTCGGCGATCGGCACCCCCCAGAAGACCGAGATCGTCAGCTCCACCACGACCTCCGCGCCCGGCTCGGCGATGTCGCCGACCAGGCGGCAGCGGCCGACCAGCACGCCGGCGACGCTGTCGCCCGCCTCGCGCACGAGTCCGCGGACCGCTCCCTCGGTGATCGTGAGCGCCACGTCGGGCTGGACGCTCGCCAGTGGGATGTCGCGTCCGGCCCGCGACTCGCGGCGCACCTGGGTGAGGATCGAGCCGAACCAGCTCTCCTCCGGCGCGGGCAGGCGTGCGGCGTCGTCGTCGATGAGCGCGCCGGAGAGGGCGCGCACGCGCTCGAGGGCGCGCAGAGTGCGCCGGTGCTCCGGCGACTCCTCGATGGCGGGGTCGTACGGAGTGCGCCCGCGGTCGAGGTAGTCGCTCAGCTCGTCGATGCCGATGCCGTCGCCCTCCTGCTCCGTCGCGTCCGCCTCCTGCTCGAGCGCGGGCGGCAGCACGACGTCGTGCTCCCCCGCGCGCTCCGGCCGGTCGCCGGGACCCTGGTCCGCGTTCATCGCGTCTGCTCCCTCATCGCCAGTCCTCCATCGCCACGACCAGCGACTCGCGCGCGCGGGCGAGCTTGCCCCGCACGGCGGTCACCGTGAGACCGAGGTGATCGGCGATCTCGTTGTACGACTCCCCGCCGACCTCGCGCAGCACCCAGCACTGCCGCTGCGACTCCGGCAGCTCGGACAGGGCGTGCGCGAGAGCCCGCATGGCGTCGCTCTGCTCGGCGGCCTCGAACGGGCCGGGCTCTCGGGCCGGGGGATGCTCCACGGCGTCGACGTCGTCGGTCGGGCGGCGCTGGCGCAGCAGGTCGACGCTGGAGCGGCTGACGATCCGCATCATCCAGCTGCGCACGCTCGCCGGCTCCTTGAGCTGCGGGAGCTGCGCCCAGACCGTGATCAGCGCGTTCTGCACGGCGTCGGAGGCGTCGGCCTGCGAGCCGGTGAGGCGCCAGGCGTAGGCGCGGAGGATCGACTGGTGCCGCTTGACGAGCACCTCGAAGGCGCGCACGTCGCCCTCGGCGGAGCGCTCGGCGAGCAGCGCGTCGCTCGCCGCTTCCAGTCCGGGCACGGCGCCTCCTCCCTCTCCGCTCACGCGGCCTCGGGCCGCCTCTCAGGTGACGCTCAGGAAAAAGTCCACCGAGCACCGTGACGAACGCCGTCCGGGCTCCGTCTCACTCATGAAAGCACAGCCCGACCGGATTCCCGCCGGGCCTTCGACCCCGGTCTGCTCAGCAACGGCAGCCGATGAGACGTCCAGGAGACCTCATGAGCGACACCACGCGCACCCCCTCCACCACCCGCGTCGACAAGACCTCCGTCGACACGGTCACGAGCCTCGGCGGCTCGCGGACCTCCGGCACCGCCCAGGGCACCACGGTCATCGACGACAGCGTCGTGGCCAAGGTCGCCGGCATCGCGGCCCGCCAGGTGCCCGGCGTCTTCGCCCTCGGCAACAACGCCGCCCGTGCCTTCGGCGCGATCCGCCAGGCGGTCGGCGGCGCCGACCACGCCCAGGGCGTGAGCGTCGAGGTCGGCGAGACCCAGGTCGCGGCCGACGTGACCATCGTCGTCGAGTACCCCGTGCCGATGCAGAAGGTCGCCGACTCCGTCCGCGCCGCCGTCTCCGAGGCCATCACCGAGCTCGTCGGCATGGCCGTCTCCGAGATCAACGTCGCCGTCGTCGACGTGCACATCCCCGGCGACGACAAGGACGACGAGGCCACCGAGAGCCGCGTCCGATGAGCGACTTCCAGCGCCCCGCGCCCACCGCCCCCGGCGGCCGCAGCACCGTCCTCGGTGTCGTGGTCGGCGCGATCCTCGCCTTCGCGGCCCTGATGTTCGGATTCTGGGGCTTCGTCCTCACCGCTCTCTTCATGGCCCTCGGCGTCGTGATCGCCCGCATCGCCGACGGCACCCTCGACGTGCGCAGCCTCGTGGACGTGTTCCGCGGCCGCACCACCTCCCGCTAGGAGCCCACCGTGACCGCTCTCGACACGCGTCCCGCATCGCCGGTGGCGGGCACCGTCACCATCACCGTCCGCTCCATCGAGCGCGCCGCCGTGGCGATCGTCCACGAGGAGCTGGGCGTGGAGGTCTCCGCGATCCGCGTCCGCCTCTCCGATGACCGGGGCGGCCTCGCCCTCGCGGTGACCGCGCCGGTCGTCGTCGAGCCGGGCACCGCCCCGGCCGGCGGCTCCCTGCTCGAGCGCCTGCACGGCGATCGCACCCGCATCGCCTCCCGCATGGAGGCGCTGACCGGGCGCACCGTCAGCCGGATCGACATCCGGGTCACGGGCACCCGCACCCGAAGCACGAGGAGAGTCGCATGAGCCCCGCACCGTCGGCGCCCGACACCCGCTACAGCCGCTACCTCCGTCGCGAGACCCACAAGTCCCGCTCCGCCGCGCAGATCGTCGTCCTGGTGCTCATCGCCCTGGTCGCGGCCTATGTCGGCACGGAGGCGGTGCTCGCGATCCTCGGCGCCGCGCCCCTGCTCGCCGCACCGTCCGCCCTGCTGGGCGCGATCGTCGGAGTCGCGTCGCTGGCGAACCCCGCCCTCATCGGCGTGGCCGTCGGCGCGGGCGTCCTCGCCCTGGTCCTGCTGGTGCTCGCACTGGCGCCCGGGGCCCGGGCCCGCCACACCGTGGACGACGACCGCCTCGCCGTGGTCGTGGACGACGGCGTGATCGCCTCCTCCCTGGCCCGCGCAGCCCGCACGGCCGCCCACTCCCGCCGCGAGGACACCCGCGCCTCGCTCGGGCGGCGCACCGCACTGGTCGAGGTGACCCCCGCCTCCGGCATCGCGGTCGACCGCGACGCCGTGCAGAGCGCCGTCGACGAGGAGCTCGCCCGCATCGGCGCGAAGCCCGCCCCGCGCTCCACCGTCCGCGTCTCGACCTCCGGGAGGATCTGATGACCACGAGCAACCGCTTCGTCAACCGGCTCGTCCTGCTCGTCGTGGGCCTCGTGCTCGCGCTGGTCAGCGCCGGAGCCGTCCTGATCGCCGTCTCGCAGCCGGTCCGCGACTCCGTCCTCTCCTTCGCCGACGGCGAGGGCGCGGCCCTGGTCTCGCGCCTCTCCCCCGAGGAGGGCACCGCCTGGAGCGATGCCGCCGTCCTCTGGCCGCTCTACGCCGTCGTCGGGATCTGCCTCCTCGGCATCGTCCTCGCGCTGGTGATGGCCTTCGCCCACGGTCACGGCCGCACCGGCACCGTCCTCCGCGACGAGGCCGAGGGCGCGCCCGCCGGAGGGATCGAGATCGCGACCGGCTTCGCGGAGGACGTCCTCGAGACGGCTCTCGCCGGGCGGACGGAGCTCCTCGACGTCACGGTCGCGGCCTACCGCCACGGCTCCGAGACCGCGCTGAAGGTGCGCGTCCTCCCCCGCGGCGGCGTCTCGCCCCGCACCGTGGTCGACGCCGTGCACCAGGAGGTCGACGCGCTCGACGCCCTGCTCGGCGCCCGCCTGCCGGTCCTGCTCGAGGTCGCCTCGAGCGCCCGGGCCGGCTTCTCCAAGGAGGACCGGGTCGCCTGACTCCGGTCCCGCAGCTTCCCCGGCACCCGCCGGCGGATGGTCACACCGAACAGAAGGAGCCCCTCATGGGTGCAGACGACAAGATCCGCAACGCAGCCGAGAACCTGGTCGGCAAGGCCAAGGAGGCCGTCGGCAAGCTGACGGACAACGAGCGCCTCGAGGCCGAGGGCCAGGCCGACCAGACCAAGGCCCACACCAAGAAGGTCGGCGAGGACGTCAAGGACGTCTTCAAGAAGTGATCTGACCGGAACCTCGACGGGGCCGTCACCGCATCAGCGGTGGCGGCCCCGTCGTCGTGCGTGGAGCGGGTGCGTCGAGCGTCAGACGCCCCAGAACATGATCCGGCCGGCGGAGGCCGCGTCGATGCTCTGGTCGTGGTTGTCGGCGGTGTGCGAGGAGTAGAGGATCCTGTCGCCGTCGACGCTGGTCACGACGCCCGTGTGGTCCCAGTCGCCCGAGCCGTCCCAGTCGAACTGGACGATGTCGCCCGGCTTCACCCGGCTCCGCTCGGAGTCGGGGATCGCGGTCGCGCGCTCGGGGTGCGCGGCGAGGTAGGCGTTGAACGCGGTCGACGACGCCCAGGCGGAGCTGTACCCGCCGGAGGAGGAGTAGCTCCACTCGCCGTCCATCTCCCAGCCGCGGGCGATCAGCGACTGCGAGGTGAAGTTGACGCAGTCGTTGCCCGAGATCACGCCGTACTGGGCCGAGTTGTAGTCGTTCCAGTAGGTGGAGAGGTAGTCGAGCTGCGAGGCCAGGCGGCTCGCGTCCAGCGCGGCCTGGGCCTTCGCGGCCTCGATCGCCGGGTCGGGCGTGTAGGCGAAGGTGATCGCCGAGGCGACGACCTTCGTGCTGGCGAGCACGCCGGTCGCGGCGAAGCTGGGAGTGGCGGCCGCGGTCGGGGCGGCGAGGTCGGTCGAGGCCTCGGCCGTCGTGCCGTCCGCGGCGCCCGACGTGTCGACGGCCGGCTGCACCGCGTCGGCCGGGGTCCCGTCGACGGTGACCGCCGCGGCGGAGTCGGTGACCGCGTCGAACGTGATGGCCTGACCGTCGGCGTCGAAGAAGGCGACCGGGACCTCGCCCGCTGCCTCTCCGTCGGCCGGAGGGGCGGTGACCGTGATCTGGTCGGGGTTGTCGACCGCGACGCTGCCCTCGGCCTCGCCGAAGCGCACGGTGGCGACCGAGTCCAGGTTCGATCCCTCGAGCGTCACGCTCGTGCCGCCGGCGACGGTGCCGGAGGTGGTGGAGACGGAGCTGAGGACGACCCGGGCGGAGGCGGTGGTCGCGGGGAGCACGGCGACGCTGGTCGAGGTCGGAGCAGCGGACGGCGTCGCGGTGGCCGACTCGGCCGAGGAGCCGGTGCCGACGGTGAGGCTCAGGCTCGACGCGACGGCCACGACGACGAGCCCGCCGGAGACGGCGAGCGCCAGCGTGCGCGGGGACGGGCGGAAGAAGGAGGCGCCGCGGCGGGCTCGTCGTCGTGGCCGTCGCGTCGAGCCTGAGCCTCACCGTCGGCACCGGCTCCTCGGCCGAGTCGGCCACCGCGACGCCGTCCGCTGCTCC
>NZ_PSVD01000016.1:0-74739 GCF_002932035.1 Rathayibacter sp. AY1F6
GATGAAGCCCCAGGCGATGAAGGCCGCGATGTTCGGCATGACCATTCCCGAGAGGAAGGTGCCGAAGCGCTGGACGTCGACGCGCGGTGGAGCGCGCGTCCACGTCCAGCGCTTCGGCACCTTCCTCTCGGGAATGGTCATGCCGAACATCGCGGCCTTCATCGCCTGGGGCTTCATCACGGCCCTCTTCATCCAGACCGGATGGCTCCCGCTCCTCGGCATCGACGCCACCTGGGTCCAGCAGTTCGGCGGCTGGAGCACGGATCCCGACGTCGTCAATACCGGCCTCGTCGCCCCGATGATCACCTACCTCCTCCCGCTCCTCATCGCGAACACCGGCGGCCGCATGGTCTACGGCGCCCGCGGAGGCGTGGTCGGCACCATCGCGACCATGGGCGTCATCGTCGGCGCCGGCATCCCGATGTTCATCGGCGCCATGATCATGGGCCCGCTGTCGGCGTGGCTCATGAAGAAGGTCGACTCGATCTGGGACGGCAAGATCAAGCCCGGCTTCGAGATGCTGGTCAACAACTTCTCCGCCGGAATCCTCGGCCTCCTCCTCGCGCTCCTCGCCTTCGCGGGCGTCGCGCCGCTCGTGGTCGGCCTCTCGACCGCCCTCGGTGCGGGCGTGGAGTTCCTGGTCAACGCGGGCCTGCTCCCGCTGACCTCGCTCTTCATCGAGCCGGCGAAGATCCTCTTCCTGAACAACGCCATCAACCACGGCATCCTCACGCCGCTGGGCGTCCAGCAGGCGGAGGAGGCGGGCAAGTCCTACCTCTTCCTCCTCGAGGCCAACCCCGGCCCCGGCATGGGCGTGCTCCTGGCCTTCGCGTTCTTCGGCGTCGGCGCGGCCCGCGCCTCCGCTCCCGGTGCGGCGATCATCCACTTCATCGGCGGCATCCACGAGATCTACTTCCCGTACGTGCTGATGAAGCCGGCGCTGCTCGCGGCCGTCATCCTCGGCGGTGCGACCGGTGTCGCGACGAACGTCGCGTTCAACTCCGGCCTCCGCGCCCCCGCCTCGCCCGGCTCGATCATCGCGGTGCTCCTGCAGACCGCGAACGACAGCTTCCTCGGCGTCATCCTCTCGGTGATCCTCGCGACCGCCGTGTCGTTCCTGGTGGCCTCGGTCATCATCCGGTCCGGCCGCAAGCGCGACCTGGCCGCGGAGCAGGAGGGCGACGACAAGCTCGCCGCCGCCGTCGCCGCCAACGAGGCGAACAAGGGCAAGGAGAGCGCCGTCGGCTCGCTCATCAACGCCCGCGGCGCCAACGCTCCGCAGGACTCGGCCGGCGCCTCGACCGCGGGGGCCACGGCCACCGCGACCCAGGTCCGGAACATCGTCTTCGCCTGCGACGCCGGCATGGGCTCGTCCGCGATGGGCGCCTCGGTGCTGCGGAACAAGATGAAGAAGGCGGGCTTCGAGGACGTCACGGTCACCAACAAGGCGATCGCCGCTCTCGAGGACGACGTGGACCTGGTCATCACCCAGGCCGAGCTCACGGAGCGCGCCCGCCAGCGCACCCCGGGCGCGATCCACGTCTCCGTGGACAACTTCATGAACAGCCCGAAGTACGACGAGGTCGTCTCGCTGGTCGCGGAGCAGCACGGCAAGTAGTACGCCAACCATTCGGAGGGAACCCGTAGGGTGCGACAGGGCGGACACGCTCCGCTCGCCCCTGCGGGTTCCCTCGCTGTCAGCACCTCCACGGAAGGACGCACCCCATGAGCGACGTGCTCACCATCGGACAGATCGACGCCTCCGGCACCGCTACCACGAAGGAGGCCGCCATCAAGGAGGCCGCCGACATGCTGGTCGGCGTCGGCGCGGTCACCCCCGCCTACTACGAGGCCATGCTCGCCCGCGAGGCGACCGTCTCGACCTACATGGGCAACCTGCTCGCCATCCCGCACGGCACCAACGACGCGAAGGACGAGATCCGCTCCTCCGCCCTCTCGTTCGTGCGCTATGCGCAGCCGATCGACTGGGACGGCAACGAGGTGCGCTTCGTCGTCGGCATCGCCGGCGTCGACAACGAGCACCTCGAGATCCTCTCCAAGATCGCGATCATCTTCTCGGAGGAGGACGAGGTGCAGAAGCTCCTCGACGCCCCGGACGCGCAGTCGCTCTACAGCCTGCTGGGCGAGGTCAACTCCTGATGCCCACCGCCGTCCACTTCGGCGCCGGCAACATCGGCCGCGGCTTCGTCGGCCTGATCCTGCACGGCGCCGGCTACGAGCTCGTCTTCGCCGACGTCAACTCCGAGCTGATCGGCCGCCTCGGCGCTGCCGACAGCTACGAGGTGCACGAGGTGGGGGAGGAGGCGGCCACGCACGTCGTCGACCGCTTCCGCGCGATCGACTCGGCCGCCGACGAGGAGGCGCTCGTCCGCGAGATCGCCGCCGCCGACATCGTCACCACGGCCGTCGGCCCGAACATCCTGCGCTTCGTCGCCCCCGTGATCGCGAAGGGCCTCGCGGCCCGCGACGAGTCGGCGCCGCGGCTGGCGGTCATGGCCTGCGAGAACGCGATCAACGCCACGCGCCTCCTGCAGACCGAGGTCGCCGCGAACCTCGGCGCGGACGAGTGGGAGCGCCTGCGCACCCGCGCCGTCTTCGCCGACACCGCGGTGGACCGCATCGTCCCGAACCAGGACCCGGGCCAGGGCCTGGACGTGACGGTGGAGAGCTTCTTCGAGTGGGTCGTCGACCGCACTCCGTTCGAGGGCACCGAGCCGGAGATCCCGGGCGCGACCTGGGTCGACGACCTCGAGCCCTTCATCGAGCGGAAGCTCTTCACGGTGAACACCGGCCACGCGACGGCCGCCTACACCGGCTTCGCGGCCGGAGCGCACAAGCTCTCCGACGCGCTGGGGATGCCCGAGGTGCACGACGCGGTCAAGGCCGCGCTCGAGGACACCAAGGAGCTCATCGTGGCCAAGCACGGCTTCAGCGACGAGGAGCAGCAGGCCTACCTCGAGAAGACGCTGAAGCGCTTCGCCAACCCGTACCTGACCGACACGGTCGACCGGGTGGGACGCCAGCCGCTGCGGAAGCTGTCGCGGCACGAGCGCTTCATCGGACCGGCGGCCGAGCTCGCCGAGCGCGGGCGCACGCCGGAGGGCCTGCTCACCGCGATCGGCGCCGCGCTGCGCTTCGACGTGCCCGAGGACCCCCAGAGCGTGGAGCTCCACGAGAAGCTGGCCGCGCTCAGCCCGGAGGAGTTCGTGGCGGAGGTCACCGGCCTCACGGCCGAGCACCCGCTCTTCGACCGGGTCGTGGCGGTCGTCCGCGGCTAGTCCCGTGGCCGCACGGCGGTGAACGACGACGAGGTCCCCTGCTTCCGGCGGGGGACCTCGTCGTCTGCGGCGGCTCGGGTGGAGCGCTAGAACAGCCGCCAGCGGGTGAGCGGCCAGGCCACGGCGAAGACGCGTCCGGTGACCCTGTCGATCGGCACGGTCTTCACGCACGTGTCGATCGGCCCGCCGGCGCCGCGGCACTCGCCGAGCGAGTCGTTGGAGTTCGACCGGTGGTCGCCCAGGACGAAGAGGGAGCCCTCGGGGACGGTGTACTCGTCGAAGCAGCGGAGGGACGCGGGGCTCGTCGTGCAGTCGAGGGTCCCGGGGGTGAAGGGGAAGTCCTCGAACACGTAGGACTCGTCCAGCGGCTTCCCGTCGACCAGCACGTGCCCCTCGGCGTCGCAGCAGGAGACGGTGTGGCCGCCCTCGGCGATCAGCCTCTTGACGAGGAACTCCTCGTGGGAGGGGCCGATGCTGGTGACGTCGCCGAAGGTCTTCACGATCTCGGAGAGGGGGCTGCCGGCCTCGTCGCTCGCGCCCCAGTCGGCGTCGCGCGAGAAGACGACGATCTGCCCCTCCTCCGGCCCGCCCTGGAGGGCGAGGGTGCGGTCGACCAGGATGCGGTCGCCGAAGAACCCGCCGCCCTGGAGGGTGTTCTCCATCGAGCCGGTCGGCACCGTGTACACCTTCACGAAGAAGGTCTGCACCAGGGCGATGACCGCGATCGCCGCCAGGATCGTCACCACCGGGTGCGAGTACCAGCTCCGCCTCGCGGTCGCTGACCTCGTCGTGCGCGCCATGTGCTCTCCCTCCGGCTCGACGGAGCCAGCCTAGGCGGCGGCGGACGCGGGGCCCGGCAGGGGGCGCGCGTCGGGCGCGGAGGCGGAGGAGGGGGCGACACGCCCGAGGTGGCGGAACGGCCGCGATTCGCGTAGCATCGACCCTTGGTGTTTTGCGCGTGCTCCGGCATGCCCGCGAACCCCGATCCGGGCTCTCGCCCGGTGGTGGCTCGTCGCGGAAACATTCGCACGACCAGTACACACACTACTTCCGAACGACAGTGAGGCTATGGCCAAAAAAGACGGTGTCATCGAAATCGAAGGTGCGGTTGTCGAGGCGCTCCCCAACGCGATGTTCCGCGTGGAGCTGACCAACGGACACAAAGTTCTCGCCCATATCTCGGGCAAGATGCGTCAGCACTACATCCGGATCCTCCCCGAGGACCGGGTGATCGTGGAGCTGAGCCCCTACGACCTGACCCGCGGCCGGATCGTCTACCGCTACAAGTAGGCGTTCGCTCCGCTGACGTTCGCGACGTGCGTGTCCTGTAAGGAACGGCCCCGGCATCCGCCGGGAGCACGACGCCAGCGAAAACAAGGACAAGAACAATGAAGGTCAACCCCAGCGTCAAGCGCATCTGCGACCACTGCAAGATCATCCGCCGCCACGGCAACGTGATGGTCATCTGCAGCAGCAACCCCCGCCACAAGCAGCGCCAGGGCTAGTCCCGCTGCTTCCGCGAGGGAGCGCAGGGGCGGCGTGCCGCCCCCACTGCACAACTGAACACACCCGCAGCACCAGAAATCGCGCAGCACCCCGGCGACCCCGGGGTGGACGGCGAGGACACCTTCGGTCGGAGGCCGAGGCACCGGTGCTGCTTCACACCTCCACTCACTCACAGGAGAAGCCACAATGGCACGTCTGGCAGGAGTAGACATCCCGCGCGAGAAGCGCGTGGAGGTCGCACTGACCTACATCTACGGTGTCGGCCGCACTCGCGCGCTCAAGACCCTGAGCGACACCGGGATCGACGGCAACATCCGCGTCAAGGACCTCAGCGACGACCAGCTCGTCTCGCTCCGCGACTACATCGAGGGCAACTACAAGGTGGAGGGCGACCTCCGCCGCGAGGTCGCCGCCGACATCCGCCGCAAGGTCGAGATCGGCTCGTACGAGGGCCTCCGCCACCGTCGCGGCCTCCCGGTCCGTGGACAGCGCACCAAGACGAACGCGCGCACCCGCAAGGGACCCAAGCGCACCGTCGCCGGCAAGAAGAAGGCCGGCCGCAAGTAACGCGGGCGACACGGACCTAGAGGAGATACAGAATTGGCTACCCCCAAGTCGGCCGCGCGCAAGCCGCGCCGCAAGGAGAAGAAGAACATCGCTGTGGGCCAGGCCCACATCAAGTCGACGTTCAACAACACCATCGTCTCGATCACCGACCCCTCCGGGGCCGTCATCAGCTGGGCCTCGTCCGGTGGAGTCGGCTTCAAGGGCTCGCGCAAGTCGACGCCGTTCGCCGCCCAGCTCGCCGCCGAGTCGGCCGCGCGCCAGGCTCAGGAGCACGGCATGAAGAAGGTGGACGTCTTCGTCAAGGGCCCCGGCTCGGGTCGTGAGACCGCGATCCGCTCGCTCCAGGCCGCAGGCCTCGAGGTCGGCTCGATCAACGACGTCACCCCGCAGGCGCACAACGGCTGCCGCCCGCCCAAGCGTCGTCGCGTCTAAGCAGCACTCGCAGCCGTCGGTCGGCCGCACGAACCGCCTCCGGGCGGGGAGTGCGGCCGACCGGCGGATCGCGCATTTCTTTCACAACTCCACACCTCGCAAACGCACGTGTCATATAGCGGACACGTGATCGAAAGGAATCATCAGTGCTTATCGCACAGCGTCCGACGCTCACCGAGGAGAACATCTCGGAGTTCCGTTCCCGCTTCGTCATCGAGCCCCTCGAGCCCGGCTTCGGCTACACGCTCGGCAACTCGCTGCGTCGCACCCTGCTGTCCTCCATCCCCGGCGCCGCTGTCACCAGCATCCGGATCGACGGAGTCCTGCACGAGTTCACGACCGTTCCGGGCGTCCGCGAGGACGTCACCGAGATCATCCTGAACATCAAGGGACTCGTCGTCTCCTCCGAGCACGACGAGCCGATCACCGCCTACCTGCGCAAGCAGGGAGCCGGCCAGGTCACCGCCGCGGACATCTCGGCGCCGGCCGGTGTCGAGATCCACAACCCTGAGCTCGTCATCGCCACGCTGAACGACAAGGCGAAGTTCGAGCTCGAGCTCACGATCGAGCGCGGCCGCGGCTACGTCTCGGCGACCCAGAACCGCAGCGAGTTCTCCGAGGCCGGCCAGATCCCGGTCGACTCGATCTACTCGCCCGTGCTGAAGGTCACCTACCGCGTCGAGGCCACCCGTGCCGGCGAGCGCACCGACTTCGACCGCCTGGTCGTGGACGTGGAGACGAAGGCCGCGATCTCGCCGCGCGACGCCATCGCCTCCGCCGGACGCACGCTGACCGAGCTGTTCGGTCTCGCCCGCGAGCTGAACAACGCGGCCGAGGGCATCGAGATCGGCCCCGCGCCGGTCGACGCGGTCCTCTCGACCGAGCTGTCCATGCCCATCGAGGACCTCGACCTCTCGGTGCGCAGCTACAACTGCCTCAAGCGCGAGGGCATCAACAACGTCAATGAGCTCGTCGCCCTCTCGGAGACGCAGCTCATGAACATCCGCAACTTCGGTCAGAAGTCGGTGGATGAGGTCAAGGAGAAGCTGACGGAGCTCGGCCTGTCGCTCAAGGACTCGGTCCCCGGGTTCGACGGCGCCCACTTCTACAGCTACGACGACGAGAGCATCTAGGTCCTCCGCTCCGGAGCCCCGGCTCCTCGCGTCCGACCTGCTGACACCCCTTTAGTACTGGAGTAAACCCATGCCCAAGCCCACCAAGGGCCCCCGCCTCGGAGGCGGACCCGCACACGAGCGCCTGCTGCTGGCGAACCTGGCCGCGGCCCTGTTCACGCACAAGAGCATCAAGACGACCGAGACCAAGGCCAAGCGCCTTCGTCCGCTCGCCGAGCGCCTGGTGACCTTCGCCAAGCGCGGCGACCTGCACGCCCGCCGTCGCGTCCTCGCGACGATCGGCGACAAGTCGGTCGTCCACGAGCTCTTCACCGAGATCGCTCCGCTCGTCGCCGAGCGCGAGGGCGGCTACACCCGCATCACCAAGATCGGCCCCCGCAAGGGAGACAACGCGCCCATGGCCGTGATCGAGCTCGTCCTCGAGCCCGTCACGCCCAAGGCGAAGAAGTCGCGCACCGCCACGGCGCCCGTGTCCGCTCCGGTGGACGAGGCCCCCGCCGAGGAGACCCCCGTCGAGGAGGCGCCCGTGCAGGACGCTCCCGTCGAGGACGCCGCGCAGGACGCTCCTGTCGAGGAGACCGGCGCGACCAAGTAGTCACGCCCCCTCTGCCGAGAGCCCTCCGTCCCCTCCGGGGCGGGGGGCTCTCGTCGTTCCACGGGGCCGAGTGGCGCGAATCGTCGCTTACGATGGCACGGGTGCGCTCGTCGGGTGCGGCCGCGTCACGACCGGCGCTCCCGGGGTCCGCCCCGACGATCCTCGGAGGACTCCTGTGCGACTGCCCTCCTCGGCTGCTGCGGCGCTCCTCGCCCTGGCACTCGCGGGCGGAGTGAGCGGCTGCGCCTCCGGCGAGGTGATCGACGTGCCGGAGTCGGCGGGCCTCGCGAGCACGCCTCCGGTACCGTCGGCCGCACCGACCGTGCCCTCCGTGCCCTCCGTGCCGTCGAGCGAGGGCGTGGACTGCGCGACCGCTCTCCCCGCCTCCCTCGTCGAGCAGGAGGCCGGCTCGACGGCGGGCACCGTGTCGATCACCGCCGCGGAAGACACGTGCTCCTACGCCGTCGACGGCGGCGATCCGGTCGTCGTGCTGACGCTGCACCGCGGGCCCCTCGTCGAGACCTTCACCGGTGCGGGCGAGGCGCTCGGCGCCGTGCCGGTCTCGCTGGGCACGGCCGCCTACGGGGTGCAGGGCATCGCCTCCGCTCCCTCCGAGCTGGCCGTGCTCGCAGGCGGCGGGGAGGCGCGGATCGTCTCCTCGGTCGGCGAGCAGTCGACGCTGGTCGGCTGGGCGGTCTCGGCCCTGGCGACTGTCGACGTCCCGCTCGCGGTCGCCTGAGCCGCGACCACGGCGCGCTCTACACTCGTCTGATGCTCCACCGCGTCCGCCTCGACCTGGCCTACGACGGCTCGCACTTCTCCGGGTGGGCCAAACAGCCCGGCCTCCGCACCGTGCAGGGGGTGCTCGAGGAGTCGCTCGCCCTGGTGCTGCGCTCCGAGCAGCACCCGACCGTGACGGTCGCCGGGCGCACCGACGTCGGCGTGCACGCCAGCGCCCAGGTCGCCCACGTCGACCTCACCCCCGAGCAGTGGGGCCGCATCAGCACCGGCCGGCGCCGACCGGGGGAGGAGCCGTTCCCGCCCGCGTCGATCCTGGAGCGGCGGCTCCGCGGGATCCTCGGGCAGTACACCGACGTCTCGGTGCACCGGGTGACGGAGGCGCCGGAGGGGTTCGACGCGAGGTTCTCGGCGCGCTGGCGGCGGTACGAGTACCGGCTGGCCGACGCCTCCTCGATGCGCCACCCGCTCGACCGCACGTACACCACCTGGATCACCGACTCCCTCGACCTCGACGCGATGTCGGCCGCGGCCCGCTCGCTCCTGGGCCTGCACGACTACGCGTCGTTCTGCCGTGCCCGCGCAGGGGCCACCACCATCCGGAGCCTGCTCGACTTCACCTGGGAGCGAGACGCCGACGGAGTCCTGCACGCCCACCTGCGCGCGGACGCCTTCTGCCACAGCATGGTGCGGGCCCTCGTGGGGGCGTGCGTCGCGGTCGGCGCCGGGAAGCTCGAGGCGGGGGCGGTCCCGCTGCTCCGGGACGCCGCCAGACGGACCAACGCGTTCGCGGTGATGCCGGCACGCGGCCTCATCCTCCGCGAGGTCGACTACCCCGAGGACGACGCGCTCGCCGAGCGGGCCCTGCTCACCCGCGCGAAGCGCACCGTGCGGACCGAGGGGCGTGACCCGGAGGACTCGGAGTGAGGCGAGGGCGCGCGCCCGCGCCCCGCGACCCGTGGCGGCTCGGGTCGCACCTCCCGCTGCCGGAGCCCCTGCCGCCACGATCCGTGCTTGGCCGCACGAGGGCTTTGCTGTAATGTCGACCCTTGGTGTTTTCGGCCGTGTGCCGAGCGCCCGAAGTTGAGCCCTCCACCGGATCGGTTCGTCCCCCTCGAGGGTCGAACGGCCACGGAGCGGGATCCACGAACACCTCACTCCGACCAGAAAGCAGCACTCACGTGACTCGCACTTTTTCTCCGAAGCCGGCTGACGTCCAGCACGACTGGATCGTCATCGACGCGTCCGACGTCGTGCTCGGCCGTCTCGCCACCCACGCCGCGGCGCTCCTGCGCGGCAAGCACAAGGCCACCTTCGCGCCGCACATGGACATGGGCGACTTCGTCATCATCGTCAACGCGGAGAAGGTCGCCCTCACCGGCCAGAAGCTCCTCCAGAAGAAGGCCTACCGCCACTCCGGCTACCCGGGCGGCCTCTCGGCCACCACGTACGCCGAGCTCCTCGAGAAGAACCCGGTCCGCGCCGTCGAGAAGGCCATCCGCGGCATGCTCCCCAAGAACTCCCTCGGCCGCGCCCAGCTGCGCAAGCTGAAGGTCTACACGGGATCCGAGCACCCCCACGCGGCCCAGCAGCCGCAGGCGTACGCCTTCACCCAGGTCGCCCAGTAGGCTCCGGCCCTCCCCGACACCCCAGACTTCGAAGACAAAGGATCACCTACACCGTGGCGAAGATCGCAGACCAGATCGACGTGGCTCCCGAGAGCTACTCCACCGAAAGCCCGGCCACCGAGGCGTCCACGACGCCCCGCGCCGTCCTCAACGTCTCCGGCGCAGCCGTGGGCCGACGCAAGCAGGCCATCGCCCGCGTGCGCCTCGTCCCCGGCAACGGCGGCATGACCGTCAACGCCCGCGAGTTCGCGGAGTACTTCCCCAACAAGCTGCACCAGCAGCTGATCACCGACCCCTTCAAGGTGCTCGACCTGATCGGCTCCTACGACGTGGTCGCCAAGATCACCGGCGGCGGCCCCTCCGGTCAGGCCGGCGCGCTGCGCCTCGCCATCGCCCGTGCACTCAACGAGATCGACCGCGAGAACAACCGCGCGATCCTGAAGAAGGCGGGCTTCCTGACCCGCGACGCCCGCGTCATCGAGCGCAAGAAGGCCGGTCTCAAGAAGGCCCGCAAGGCGTCCCAGTTCTCGAAGCGCTAGTCGACGCGGCCTGACGGCCGCACGACCAGCAGCTCGAGAAGGGACTGCGCACCATGCCGCGCCTGTTCGGAACAGACGGCGTCCGTGGCCTCGCGAATCGCGAGGTCACGGCCGACCTGGCTCTCGGCCTCGCCCAGGCGGCCGCCCGTGTACTCGGAGCGGCCGCCCGGGCCGAGGGCCGTCGGCCCGTCGCCGTGCTCGCCCGCGACCCCCGCATCTCCGGTCAGTTCATCGGAGCCGCGGTCGCGGCGGGTCTCGCGAGCGCGGGAGTCGACGTGCTCGATGCGGGCGTCATCCCGACGCCCGCCACCGCCTACCTCATCGCCGACGAGAACGCCGACTTCGGCGTGATGATCTCGGCCTCGCACAACCCCGCCGCCGACAACGGCATCAAGTTCTTCGCCGCCGGCGGACGCAAGCTCCCGGACGAGCTCGAGAACCGCATCGAAGCGGCCCTCGGGGTCCCCCCGCTCACGCCGACCGGAGCCGACGTCGGCCGCATCACCCGCTTCTCCGACGCGGAGGACCGCTATGTTCTCCACCTGCTCGGATCCCTCGAGGGCACCCGTCTCGACGGCCTGCACGTGGTCATCGACTGCGCGCACGGCGCTGCCGCCGGCATCTCGCCTCAGGTGTTCACCGACGCCGGAGCGACCGTCACCGTCATCGGCAACGACCCCGACGGCCTCAACATCAACGACGGAGTGGGCTCCACCCACCTCGACAACGTCGCCGACGCCGTCCGCGCGGCCGGCGCCGACATCGGCATCGCCCACGACGGCGACGCCGACCGCTGCCTCGCAGTGGACGCCGAGGGCCGCATCGTCGACGGCGACCAGATCATGGCGATCCTCGCGACAGCCATGGCCCGCCGCGGCGCCCTCCGCGACGACGTCCTCGTGGCCACCGTCATGAGCAACCTCGGCCTCAAGCTCGCCATGCGCGCCGCCGGCATCCGCGTCATCGAGACCGCGGTCGGCGACCGCTACGTCCTCGAGGCGATGAACGACGGCGGCTACTCGCTCGGCGGGGAGCAGTCCGGCCACGTCATCATGAGCCGCTACGCCACTACCGGCGACGGCGTGCTCACCGGCCTCCAGCTCGCGGCCGAGATGGCCCGGACCGGACGCACGATCGCCGACCTGGCCGCAGTCATGTCCGTCTTCCCGCAGACCCTCCTCAACGTGCGCGGCGTCGACCGCGAGGGCGTCCGCGACGACGAGGTCATCGCCTCCGCCGTCGCCGACGCCACCGCCGAGCTCGGCAGCGACGGCCGCGTGCTCCTGCGCCCCTCCGGCACCGAGCCGATGGTGCGCGTCATGGTCGAGGCGAAGACGCAGGAGACGGCCGACCGCCTCGCCGAATCGCTCGCCGCGGTCGTGCTCGAGCGGCTGCGCTCTTAAGGAGCCGCTCCCTGCGCGGCTCCTCGCGGTCGGCCTGGAGAGGTGGTCGCGATGGGTGGAGCGGGGTGCGTTCGCCGCGCGGGAATCGCTTGGCACGCGATTCCCACGACGGCTCGTGGGTTGGGCCGCTCCCTGCGCGGCTCCTCGCGGTCGGCTTGGGGAGGTGGTCGCGATGGGTGGAGCGGGGGGCGTTCGCCGCGGGTGAATCGCTTGGCACGCGGCTGTGTTTGTTGCGGGGCCGCTCCCTGCGCGGCCCCTCGCGGTTGGCTTCGCGAGGTGGTTGCGATGGGTGGAGCGGGGCGCGTTCGCCGCGGGTGAATCGCTTGGCACGCGGCTGTGTTCGTTGCGGGGCCGCTCCCTGCGCGGCCCCTCGCGGTCGGCTTCGCGAGGTGGTTGCGATGGGTGGAGCGGGGCGCGTTCGCCGCGGGTGAATCGCTTGGCACGCGATTCCCGCGACGGCTGTGTTCGTTGCGGGGCCGCTCCCTGCGCGGCCCTTCGCGGTCGGCTTGTGGAGGTGGTCGCGCTGGGTTGAGCGGGTCGCGGTCGCCGCGCGTGAATCGCTTGGCACGCGATTCTCGCTGACGGCTGTGTTCGTTGGTGGGCTGCTACTTGCGCGGCCCCTCGCGGTCGGCTTCGCGAGGGGGTTGCGCGGGCGGAGCGTGTCGCGGTCGCCGCGCGGGAATCGCTTGGCACGCGATTCACGCTGACGGCTCGTGGGTGGTGGCGAGCCTGCGCCGATCGTGCGGTGAAGGGGTTCGAGGTCGGTGGCTGCGCGGTGCGCGCGGCGGCGAACAGCGACCGGGGGCGCGGTCAGATCTTGCGGAGGAGGACCGAGGAGACCGTGTGATCGGCCTGCTTGCGGAGGACCAGGCTCGCGCGGGAGCGGGTGGGGCGCACGTTCTGCAGCAGGTTCGGCTCGTTGATCGCGGCCCAGATGCTCCGCGCGCGCTCACGGGCCTCGTCCGGACTGAGCGCCGCGTAGCGGTGGAAGTAGGAGTTCGGATTCGCGAACGCGCCCTGCTGCAGGGTGAGGAAGCGCTCCTCGTACCAGCGCGCGATGTCGCTGGTCCGGGCGTCGACGTAGACGGTGAAGTCGAACAGGTCGCTCACCGCCAGGCCGTGACCGGGCACCGGCGGCTGCAGCACGTTCAGGCCCTCGACGATCAGCACGTCCGGCCGCCGCACGACGATCTCGGCGTCGGGGACGATGTCGTAGGACAGGTGCGAGTAGAACGGCGCGCGCACCTCCGCGGCCCCGCCCTTCACCTCCGAGACGAAGCGCAGCAGCGCTCGCCGGTCGTACGACTCGGGGAAGCCCTTGCGGCTCATCAGACCGCGGCGCTCCAGCTCGCGGTTGGGCAGCAGAAAGCCGTCGGTGGTCACCAGCTCGACGCGGGGCGTGTCCTCCCAGCGGGCGAGCAGCTCCCGAAGCAGGCGCGCGATCGTCGACTTGCCCACCGCGACCGACCCCGCGACGCCGATCACGAACGGAGTCGGCTGCGCGCGCTCCCCGAGGAACGTGCTCGTCGCGCGGTGCAGGTGCCGCGCGCCACCGGCGTACAGGCTCAGCAGGCGCGAGAGCGGCAGGTAGACCTCCGCGACCTCGGTGAGGCTCAGCCGGTCGCCCAGCCCCCGCAGCTGCACGACCTCGGTCTCCGACAGCGGCAGCTCCGTGGTGCGGGCGAGCTCGGCCCAGTCGGAGCGGACGATCTCGACGAAGGGGGAGGGGTGCGCGTCGCGCGCGGGATCGCGAGGAGACGACGGCATGGGGACCGATCCTAGCGTCCGCCCCGCCGGGTGCCCGACGCCGCGGGAGGCGCCTCCGCGCCGCTTAGAATCGAGCGCATGTGTGGAATCGTTGGATACGTCGGTGAGCGCGACAGCCTGGCCGTGCTGCTCGGGGGCCTGAAGCGTCTGGAGTACCGCGGCTACGACTCGGCCGGCGTGGCCGTGATCGACGCCGACGGGCAGCTCGACAGCCGCAAGCGCTCGGGCAAGCTCAGCGTCCTCGTCGACGACCTCGAAGCGCACCCGCTGGCCGAGGGCACCACGGGCATCGGCCACACCCGCTGGGCGACGCACGGCGGCCCGACCGACCGCAACGCCCACCCCCACCTCGCGGACGAGGGCAGGCTCGCCGTCATCCACAACGGCATCATCGAGAACTTCCAGCCGCTCAAGGAGCAGCTGCTCGCCGAGGGCGCCGTCTTCGAGAGCGAGACCGACACCGAGGTGGCCGCGCACCTGATCGCCCGCGAGTACCGCCGCACCGGCGACCTCGTGCTCGCCTTCCAGGCCGTCGTCGCGCACCTCGAGGGCGCGTTCACCCTGCTCGCCCTGCACCAGGACCAGCCCGGCGTGGTCGTCGGCGCGCGCCGCAACTCGCCGCTCGTGATCGGCCTGGGCGACGGGGAGAACTTCCTCGGCTCCGACGTCGCGGCGTTCGTCGAGTTCACCCGCCGCGCGGTCGCCATCGGCCAGGACCAGATCGTCACGATCACCCCGGAGCTCGTCACGGTGACCGACTTCTTCGGCAACCCCGTCGAGACCGAGCCGTTCGAGATCGCCTGGGACGCGTCGGCGTCCGAGAAGGGCGGCTGGTCGAGCTTCATGGCCAAGGAGATCACCGAGGGTCCCGAGGCCGTCGCGAACACGCTCCGCGGCCGCATCCACGAGGGCGCGATCACGCTGCCGGAGCTCGACGCGCTCGGTCCGGTGCTGACGGAGATCGACCGCATCACGATCATCGCCTGCGGCACGGCCGCCTACTCGGGCATGGTCGCCAAGTACGCGATCGAGAAATGGGCGCGCGTCCCCGTCGAGGTCGAGCTCAGCCACGAGTTCCGCTACCGCGACCCGGTGCTCACCCCGCGCACCCTCGTCGTCTCGATCAGCCAGTCCGGCGAGACGATGGACACGCTGATGGCGGTCAAGTACGCCCGCGAGCACGGCGCCAAGACGCTCTCGGTCTGCAACACCCAGGGCGCGACGATCCCACGCGAGTCGGACGCCGTGCTCTACACGCACGCGGGACCGGAGGTGGCGGTCGCCTCGACCAAGGCCTTCGTCGCCCAGATCGCGGCGCTCTACCTTTTCGGGCTGCACCTCGCCGCGGTGCGCGGAGCCGCCTCCACCGAGCTCGTCGCCTCGCAGGCGGCCCAGCTCGCCGCGATCCCGGAGAAGCTCTCCCGCGTGCTCGACGCCTCCGACGACATCGCCCAGCTGGCCGGCTGGATGGCCGACACCCGGGCGGTGCTGTTCCTCGGTCGCCACGTCGGCTACCCGGTGGCGCTCGAGGGTGCGCTGAAGCTCAAGGAGCTCGCCTACATCCACGCCGAGGGCTTCGCGGCGGGCGAGCTCAAGCACGGCCCGATCGCACTGATCGAGCCGGGCCAGGTCGTCTTCGTGATCGTGCCGAGCCCGAGCGAGTCGTACGAGCTCCAGCGCAAGGTGATCTCGAACATCCAGGAGATCAAGGCTCGCGGCGCCCGCGTCATCGCGATCGCGGAGCAGGGCGACACGGCCGCGATCCAGATCGCCGACGAGGTCGTGCCGATCCCGCTCGCCGACCCGCTGTTCGAGCCGCTGCTCGCTGTCACCCCGCTGCAGATGTTCGCGATGGAGCTCGCCGCCGCCAAGGGCCTCGACGTCGACCAGCCGCGCAATCTCGCCAAGTCGGTCACGGTCGAGTGATCGAGCCGTGATCGTGGGGATCGGGGTGGACGTCGTGGACCTCGCGCGCTTCGAGCGCTCGCTGACGCGCACGCCCCGGCTCCGCGACCGGCTGTTCGCCGAGAGCGAACGCTCGCTCCCCGTCGCCTCGCTGGCGGGCCGCTTCGCCGCCAAGGAGGCGCTGATCAAGGCGCTCGGCGACTCCGTGGGCGCCCGCTGGCACGACATGGTCGTCGAGCGGGACGAGCACGGGAATCCGTCCTTCGCGCTGCACGGCCCGGCCCGGGCGGCCGCGGAGGCGCGGGGGATCACGCGCGTGCACCTCTCGATGACGCACGACGCGGGCGTGGCCTGCGCGTTCGTGGTGGCCGAGTCGTGAGCGTCCCTGCGTCGTACCGCGAGGCGGTGATCGACGTCGACGCGATGGCGGCGAACGCCGCGCGTCTGCGCGAGCTCACCGGCGCTCGCCGGCTCATGGCCGTCGTCAAGGCCAACGGCTACGGGCACGGCGCCCTGGCCGCGGCGCAGGCGGCGCTCGACGGCGGCGCGGACGCCCTCGGCACCGCGGAGCTGCGGGAGGCCGTGGCCCTGCGCGAGGCAGGCGTCGTCGCTCCGATCCTCTGCTGGCTGCACGACCCCGGCGAGGACTTCGACGCGGCGCTCGAGCACTCGATCGACGTCGCCGTCTCCTCGGTCGACCAGCTCGACACGCTCGCGCAGTCGGCGGAGGACCGCGGCGTGCGCGCGGCCGTGCAGCTCAAGGTCGACACGGGCCTCAGTCGCAACGGCGCCGCGGAGGAGGAGTGGCCGCACCTGGCGGAGGCGCTCGCCCGTCACAGCGCTCGCGGCACCGTCCACCTCACCGGGCTGTTCTCGCACCTGTCCAACACCTCGCGCGAGGACGACCTCGCCCAGCTCGCGCTCCTCCGCCGCGCCGAGGCCGTGCTGGCGGCGCACGGGGTGCAGGCGCCGGTCCTGCACCTCGCGGCGACGGCGGCGGCGCTGCGCCTCCCGGAGGCCCGCCTCGACATGGTGCGCAGCGGCATCGCCCTCTACGGACTCTCGCCGTTCGAGGACGAGACCTCGCTCCAGATCGGGCTCGTCCCGGCGATGACGCTGCAGGGCCGCGTCGCCGGCGTCCGCCGGGTGCCCCACGGGACCGGCGTGAGCTACGACTACACCTGGCGGGCCGAGGGCGGGACGACCCTCGCGCTCGTGCCGTTCGGCTACGCGGACGGCATCCCGCGGAGCGCCTCCGGCGTCGCGGAGGTCTCGATCGGCGGCCGCCGCCACCGGATCGCCGGGCGGGTCGCGATGGACCAGTTCGTCGTCGACGTGGGGGATGCGAGCGTCGCGACGGGCGACCCGGTGACGCTCTGGGGCGACCCGACGACCGGCGTCCCCTCGGTAGACGAGTGGGCGCGGTGGTGCGGCACCATCAACTACGAGCTGGTCACCCGGCTCGGGCCGCGGGTCCAGCGGCGGCTGCTGAGCGCGGCGGACGGCCGTGCCTGAGCGCTCCTGGTTCGCGGACCGCGTCGTCGAGGTCGCCGATCCGGAGGCCATGGCGGAGCTCGGCCGCGAGCTCGGCCGAGTGCTGCGCGCCGGCGACCTGCTGGTGCTGACCGGGCCGCTCGGCGCGGGCAAGACGACCTTCACGCGCGGGCTCGGCGAGGGCCTCGACGTGCGGGGTCCCGTGACGAGCCCCACCTTCGTGATCGCGCGGACGCACCCGCCGCTGCACGACGGGCCGCCGCTCGTGCACGTCGACGCCTACCGCGTGGGCTCGCCGGTCGAGCTCGACGACCTCGACCTCGATCCGGCGCGCTCGGTGGTCGTCGTGGAGTGGGGCGCCGGGATGCTGGACGGCGTCGCGGAGTCCTGGCTCGACGTGGTCATCGAGCGGCCGACCGCCGGCTCCGACGCCGAGGAGGGCGAGGAGCCGATCGAGCCGCGGACCGTCCGCTTCCGCGGCACCGGCTGGAGCTGAGCCCGCGGGTACCCTGGACGCGTGCTCCTCGCGATCGACACCTCCTCCGGAACCTCCGTCGCCGTCGTCGACTCCGCGGGCGCCGTGCGCTCGGAGCGCACCGAGACCGACACCATGCGCCACGCGGAGGTGGTCGGCCGGCTGATCCAGGAGGCGCTCGAGGCGGCCGACGTGGCTCCCGGGGGCATCGAGGCGGTCGCCGTGGGCATGGGCCCCGGCCCCTTCACCGGCCTCCGGGTCGGGATCGCCGCCGCCCGGGCCTTCGCGCTCGGCCGCGGCGTCCCCACCCTCCCCGTGGTCTCGCACGACGCGATCGCGCTCGCCGCGCTGCGGCACGGGCGCGCCGCGGGCTTCCTCGTCGTCACCGACGCCCGCCGCCGAGAGCTGTACTGGAGCGCCTACGACGGGCTCGACGACCAGGGCCTCCCCGTCCGTCTCGCCGGCCCGGGCCTGGACAAGCCGCCGGCCCTCCCGCATCCGGAGCTCCCGCGCCTGGAGGCCGAGACGGTCTCCGCCGGCGAGCTCGGAGTCGTGGCCGCCCGCCTGCGCGCGGCCGGTCGGCCCGGCGCCGCGGACGAGCCCCTCTACCTCCGCTCGCCCGACGTCACGCTGTCCGCCGGCCCCAAGCGGGTGACCGCATGAGCGAGGCCGTGCTCCGCGACGCGCAGGCGGACGACCTCGACGCTGTCATGGCGATCGAGGAGTCCGAGTTCGCCGGCGACGCCTGGTCGCGCGGGATGATGGCGGAGGAGATCCGGAGCCGTCACACCCGGTACCTGGTCGCCGAGCAGGACGGCGAGGTGGTCGGCTACGCCGGGCTCCTCTGCCCCGTCGGCGCCCACGAGGGCGACGTGCAGACGATCGCGGTCGTCGCCCGGGTCCGCCGCACCGGCCTCGGCCGCCGACTGCTGCGCGCGCTCCTCGAGGCGGCCGGCGAACGCGGCGCCCGCGAGGTCTTCCTCGAGGTCCGCGCCGACAACCCCGCCGCGCAGACCCTCTACCGCTCGGAGGGCTTCGAGGAGATCGGCGTCCGCCCCGCCTACTACCAGCCCGACGGAGTGGACGCGATCGTGATGCGCCTGCCGCCGACCCCGACCCAGGAGACCCCGTGAGCACCGGACCCCTCGTCCTCGGCATCGAGACCAGCTGCGACGAGACGGGGATCGGCATCGTCCGCGGCACGACGCTGCTCTCGAACACCATCGCCTCCTCGATGGAGGAGCACGCCCGCTACGGCGGCGTCGTGCCCGAGGTGGCCGCCCGGGCGCACCTGGAGGCGCTCGAGCCCGCCCTGCACGCGGCGCTCTCCGAGGCCGGTGTCGCGCTCGGCGACCTGGACGCGATCGCGGTCACCAGCGGACCGGGACTCTCGGGCGCCCTCATGGTCGGCGTCGGAGCGGCGAAGGCGCTCGCCGTCTCGCTCGGCCTGCCGCTCTACGCCGTGAACCACCTCGTCGGCCACGTGGGAGCCGATGTCCTCCGTGCAGACGGCAGCGAGGGCAGCCCCGTCGAGGTGCCGACGATCGCGCTGCTGGTCTCGGGCGGGCACACCTCGCTCCTGCACGTGCGCGATCTGGTGTCGGACGTCGAGCTGCTCGGCGAGACCATCGACGACGCCGCCGGCGAGGCCTTCGACAAGGTGGCGCGAGTCCTGGGCCTGCCCTATCCGGGCGGACCGCAGATCGACCGGGTGGCGGCGGACGGGGACCCGAAGGCGATCCGCTTCCCCCGCGGGCTCAGCCTGCCGAAGGACCTCGAGCGCCACCGCTACGACTTCTCGTTCTCAGGGCTGAAGACCGCGGTCGCCCGCTGGGTCGAGAAGCGCCAGGACGCGGGGGAGGAGGTGCCCGTGGCCGACGTCGCGGCGAGCTTCCGCGAGGCGGTCGCCGACGTCCTGCTCACGAAGGCGCTCGCCGCCTGCCGCGACCGGGGCGTGCCGCGCCTCCTGCTCGGCGGCGGCGTGGTCGCCAACGCCCGGGTGCGCGCGCTGGCGGAGGAGCGGTGCGCGGCCGCGGGAGTGACCCTCCGGATCCCGGCGCTCTCGCTCTGCACCGACAACGGCGCGATGATCGCCGCACTGGCGGCGCAGCTGATCGAGGCGGGGCATCCGCCGTCGGGGCTCGGCTTCGGGGCCGACTCGACCCTCCCGGTCACCGAGATCCAGGTCCGCTGAGGCCTCTACCGGGCGGCGGCCGGGCCGCGCAAGCGCCGTCCAGCTTTTTGACAGGCGGATCGTGCCACTGCCACTCTTGGCCGCATCCGCTCGTTCCTGACCCTGGGGGATTCCATGACCACTCCGTACACGCCCGCGTCCGACCGCTACAACATCCTGGCGATCATCGGCTTCATCGCCTCGTTCTTCGTCTCCATCGTGGGCATCGTGCTGGGCTTCATCGCCCTGTCGCAGATCAAGCGCACGGGGGAGAAGGGCCGCGGCCTCGCCCTCGCCGCCGTCATCATCGGCTTCGTCGCGATCATCATCACCATCATCTCGTTCGTCGCGCTCTTCTCGATCGCGGCGACCATGCCCTCGACCGGGTACTGATCGACACGCCTCCGAGGCTCGGGGGCGCCCGCACCACCAGGAGGACACCGTGACCGACGACACCGCGCCCGGCCACCCCGCCGCCTACGCGGCCGCACCGGCGCCCGTCGTCCCCCGCACGCTGAGCCTCGTCGGGATGATCCTCGGCATCGTCGGCCTGGTCATCACGCTCTTCGCCGCCGGCTTCGGCTTCCTGCTGTCGGCTCCGGCCGTCGTGCTCGGCTTCCTCGGACGCCGGCGCGAGCCGGCCGCACGCGGCTTCGCGCTGACCGCGATCATCACCGGGTTCGCCGGCATCGCCGTCTCGCTGATCTACCTGGCGGTCTTCCTCGTCTTCGTCGTGGTCGCCCTCGCCGCCGGCACCTCCGGCTACTGAGCCGGCGCGGGCCGCTCGACGCGCTCTGCGAGCAGCGCGCGGTGGCGCCCGGCGATCCGCGTCAGGATCAGCACCGCGCTGCCGGTGCCGGAGAGGCCCAGCCGCTTGCGGAAGCGGGCGGGGTCGACGTCCACCCCGCGCTTCTTGATCTCGAGCACGCCGATGCCGCGGGTGCGCAGCTCCTTCGCCAGCGTGCGCTCGTCCAGCGGCAGCTCGGCGAGGACCCGGAAGCTGCGGAGGAAGGGCGAGGCGGCCGCATCGTCGCCCGTCAGGTAGGCGATGCCGGGCGAGAGCATCCGCGAGCCGCTGGAGCGCGCGAGCTCGCCCAGGAGGCGCGCGCGGATCGCGGAGCCGTCCGGCTCGTGCACGAACGCGCCGAGGGGGCCGACCTCCTCGTCCTCGCTGTCGCCCGCCGCGGTGAGCTCGGAGGAGCCGGACGCGCCGAGCAGCAGAGCGGAGCGGCGCACGCCCGGGCGCGCCAGAGAACCGAACCAGAGCCCGGTCTCGACCAGCTCCCCGTCGACCGAGACCCACTGCGCCTCGGCGTCCCGCGGCAGGCGCTCGCGGTCGAAGCCGGGACCCACCTTCACGCCCACGGGACGGTGCTCGGCCAGGCCGAACGCGAAGTCGAGGGAGGGGGAGTAGTCGTCCGGATCGTCGAGCCGGCGGGTCTCGCGGTGGCCGGCCGTGCGGCGTGCCGGGTCCAGGTAGACGGCGTCGAAGCCGTCGAGGTCGAAGGCCTCGGCCGTCGAGTGCACGGCGCTCGCCGCGGGGAACGGGGCGAGGTTGAAGCTGGCCAGGGTCGCGGTGACCTCGTCGGCCTCGACGGCGGTGACCGCCAGGTCGATCGCGGCCATCGCGAGGGCGTCGCCGCCGATCCCGCTGCCGAGGTCGGCGACGCGCGCCGCTCCCGCCGCGGCGAACCGGCCGGCGTGCAGGGCGGCGACGCGCAGCCGCGTCGCCTGCTCGAGTCCCGCGTCCGTGAAGAGCATCGAGCGGGCGAACTCGCCGAACTTCGCCTCCGCCTTCTGCCGGAGCCTCGCCTGGGTGAGCACCGCGGCGACGAGGACGGGGGAGTGGCCGGCGGCCCGGAGGCGTGCCACGGCCCGCACCAGGTCGTCGGACCGGTAGCCGTCGAGGGAGTCGAGGAGCCGGAGGCCCTCGGGGGAGAGGAGCTCGACCAGCTCGTCGCGTCGCATCCGGCCATGGTAGGCCACGGCCTCCCCGCGGGTCCGCCGCCCTGCTTGGCACTCTGATTGCACGAGTGCCAGCGGAGCCCCTACGATGGATCTAGCACTCTCGGAGCGTGTGTGCCAGAACCGCGTTCCGCCCACATCGTCGTCAAGAAAGAGGTCAACCGTGTCGGTGTCCATCAAGCCGCTCGAAGATCGCATCGTCATCAAGCAGGTCGAGGCGGAGCAGGTGACCGCTTCCGGTCTCGTCATTCCCGATACCGCCAAGGAGAAGCCGCAGGAGGGCGAGGTCGTCGCCGTCGGACCCGGTCGCATCGACGACAACGGCAACCGCGTGCCGCTCGACGTCGCCGTCGGCGACAAGGTGATCTACTCCAAGTACGGCGGAACCGAGGTCAAGTTCGGTGGCGAGGACCTGCTGGTCCTCTCCGCTCGCGACGTCCTCGCGGTCGTCGTCCGCTAGGCAGCATCCCTCGGAAGGGCCCGTCGACCTCGGTCGGCGGGCCCTTCCGTCGTTCCCGGTCCTCCTCGCGACCAGTGGCCTGATCCGCCCGCTGCGGGGCCGTCCTCCCACCCCGCGCCTGCGTAGCATCGGGGGAGTGACCAGCTCCCGCACCCCTGCCGAGTCCGTCTCGCCGTCCCCTTCGGACGTGCCCGTCGGCGAAGGAGTGGAGGCGCTCGGAGCGGCGGTACGCCCGGGCGGGATGTCCGGCACGGGGCTGCTGTTCGCGTTCTCCGCCTACCTGCTCTGGGGTGCGATGCCCCTCTACTTCATCGCGATGGCGCCGGCCTCGCCGTTCGAGATCGTCGCGTTCCGGGTGCTCTTCTCGCTCGTCTTCTGCGTGATCCTGCTCACGGTCCTCCGCGGCTGGCGCTCCTTCGGCGCGCTGCTGCGCCGCCCCCGCCTTCTCGGCGTGATGGCGATCGCGGGCGTGCTCATCTACGTCAACTGGCAGGTCTACGTGATCGCCACGACCACGGGCCACGTCATCGAGGCGGCCCTGGGCTACTTCATGAACCCGCTGGTCACGGTGCTGCTGGGCGTCCTGGTGCTGCGCGAGCGCCTCCGGCCCCCGCAGTGGGCCGCGATGGGCGTCAGCGCGGTCGCGGTGCTGGTCATCGCGGTGGGCTACGGATCCTTCCCGTGGATCTCGCTCGCCCTCGCCTTCTCGTTCGGCCTCTACGGCCTGGTGAAGAGCCGCGTCGGCGGCACGGTGGACGCGGTCGGCGGGCTGACGCTCGAGACGCTCTGGCTGACGCCGCTCGCCGTGGTGCAGCTGGCGGTCGTCGGCTCCACGGTGGGGCTGACCCTGACGACAGAGGGGACGGGGCACGCCCTCATCCTCGCCTCGGCCGGGATCGTCACGGCCGTCCCGCTGCTCCTGTTCGCGGGCGCCGCCCGGCGCCTCCCGCTGTCGATCGTCGGCTTCGTGCAGTACCTGACGCCGTTCCTGCAGTTCCTCGTCGGGGCCTTCGTCCTGCACGAGGAGATGCCGCTCGAGCGCTGGATCGGCTTCGCGCTGGTGTGGGCCGCCCTGGCGATCTTCTCAGGCGACCTCGTCGCCGCGGAGCGCAGACGGCGCCGATCCTCCGTCTGATCTGCGGAACGCGTCGTCCTGGCGCGGCGCGACAGCGGAATGGTAACGATCCGGTCGCGAAACGTATTGGTAACACCCCTGTATTGTTCACGGCTGCTTCGAAGGTTAGGTTGGCCGAGCGGTTGCCACCGGCGCCGCTCCCACTGACACACACCTCTCAAGGAGCAACATGGGCGTTTACGCGAAGGCCGGCTCGGCCCGCGCGCGGTCCCTCCGGGCAACCCTCGGCGGCGTCGCCATTCTGGGCGCCAGCGCTCTCGTCCTCGCCGGCTGCGCCGGCGGCGGCGACAGCGGATCGAGCGGCGACAGCGGCTCGGGCGACCTGTCCCTCAAGATCGGCACGATCCTCCCGCAGACCGGCACCCTCGCCGTCCTCGGCCCGCCCGAGATCGCGGGCGTCGACCAGGCGGTCGTCGACATCAACGACGCCAAGGCCGGCATCACGATCGACGTGGAGCAGAAGGACTCGGGCGACACCACGACCGACATCGCGACGCAGTCGGCCACGTCCCTCATCGCCGACAACGTCTCCGCCATCATCGGCGCGGCGTCCTCGGGCGTCTCGAAGACCTTCATCGACCAGGTGACCCAGGCGGGCGTCGTCCAGATCTCGCCGGCCAACACCTCGCCGGACTTCACGACCTACGACGACGACGGCTACTACTGGCGCACCGCTCCCTCGGACGTGCTCCAGGGCCGCATCCTCGGCAACAAGATCCTCGGCGACGGCAAGACCAACGTCTCGATCCTGTACATGAACGACGCGTACGGCACCGGCCTCGAGAAGAACATCAAGGAGACCCTCGAGGCGGGCGGAGCATCCGTCGCGGCGGAGGAGATCTTCGAGCCGGCCTCGACCGACTTCAACTCGGCGCTGACCTCGGTCCTCGCCCCGAACCCCGACGCGCTGGTCGTCATCTCGTTCGACGAGATCAAGACCATCGCGGAGCAGCTCTCGGCCAAGGGCTTCGACTTCTCGAAGCTCTACGGCACGGACGGCAACTACGGCGTCATCGGCGAGTCCGACACCAACGTCGACATCGCCGGCGCCCAGTTCACCAACCCGGGCGTCCAGGCGTCCGAGGACTTCCAGGGCAAGCTGCAGTCGCTCGTCGAGTCGCAGGGCAACGACGCGCTGACCGTGTTCAGCTACGCGCCGGAGTCGTACGACGCCACGGTCCTGACCGCTCTCGCCGCGCTCCAGGGCAAGGCGACGGACGGTGCGACCATCCGCGACAACCTCATGTCGGTCTCGGAGGGCGGCACCAAGTGCACGACCTTCGCCGACTGCGCGAAGCTCATCGCCGACGGCGAGGACGTCGACTACGACGGCCTCTCCGGCCCGATCTCGTTCGACGAGAACGGCGACACCAGCGAGGCCTCGGTCTCGATCTACAAGTACGGCACGGGCAACACCACCTCCTTCGAGGAGACCGTCGAGGGTTCGCTGAACTGACGACGCGGTGACGCGGCTCCTGCCGCATCCCTGAGGGGCTCGGTCTTCGGACCGGGCCCCTCCGCCGTTCCCGGAGCGGAGAGCAGGAGACGCGCCGGTCGTGCGGACGCAGCGAGGCGCGGCGGTCGTCCGGGAGGGTGGCCGCTGTCGGGTGCGGGCGGACGGCTCCGCGGCGTCCAGGGCCCGGCGTGGCGTCGAGGAGCCACCCGGGAGGAGGAGCGGCTCTGACGGCCTGTACGCGCCTCCGAGCGCCTCTCCCGGCCTCGAGGGGGCGCCCTGCCGAACCGCGGGCGGGAGCGACGACGTCGAGCGGGAACGCAGAAGCGCGCGCCCTCCAGTGGGAGGACGCGCGCTCGTGGAGTGCGGAGGGCCTAGGAGGCGCGGAGCAGCTCCGCCTCCTGCGCCAGGCGGTACGTGACGAAGGAACGGCTGTAGTTGCGGCGCTTGCCGCCGGTGGTCTCGGCGATGACGACCTGGGCGTAGACGCCGACGACGCGCCAGCGCTCGTAGTCGCCGATCGCACCGGTGCCGAAGCCGGCTCCGAGTTCCACAGGGGCGGGGGTGTATCTCTTCATGGTCGGCTCCTTCGAGGCGGACGACGCGGCGCTCGAGGCGCTGCGGGGAGGGGAGGAGATCGGCGGCCGATCGCGGTCCCTACCGGGGGAGAGGGGAGCGGGACGTCCCCCTGCAGGGCTGTCCCGTGTACCCAAAACTACGGCAGGCAGGGCGATATCCTGTCCCCCTCGTGGGTGTCGCTGGTGCGGAGAGACTCTCGCTGTCCTGCCCTCGTCCCGCGGACAGGAGACCGAGGGTCCGGCCCGCCGTTCCGCCGACTTCCCGGGGGTTCGGCGGGCATCGCGGAGAGACCGGTGAAGGCCTGTCCGCGCCGGGAGAGCGGCCCCCCCGCCTCCCTTCTGCGGCACCCCTTGCCGGCGCGTCTCCGGGCACCGAGCCGCCTGCCTTCCCGCCCTGCTCGGAGTGGTCTCCGAGCCGCCCGGCGCCCTGCTCGGAGTGGTCTCCGAGCCGCCGGGCGCCCTGCGCGAGCGGCCCCGCCTCCGCCCCGGAGCCGCACCGGCCCCTCGGCCCGCTCGCGCCCGCTCCGCGCCCCGGCAACGATGAAGGGCCCGCCGTCCGGAGACGACGGGCCCTTCGCAGCGGGGGTCAGCCGCCGACGGTCGGGGTGCTCGTGGTGACCTCGTTGGTCGTCGCGAGCGTGCCCAGGTAGAGCTCGATGACCTTCGGATCGTTCATCAGCTCCCGGCCCGCGCCCTCGTAGGCGTCGCGGCCCTGGTCGAGGACGTAGCCGCGGTCGCAGATCTGCAGCGCCCGCCGCGCGTTCTGCTCGACGATCATGATCGAGACGCCCGCGCGGTTGATCCGCTGCACGTTGACGAAGGTCTCGTCCTGCCGCATCGGGGACAGGCCGGCGCTGGGCTCGTCGAGCAGCAGCATCGACGGGTCCATCATCAGAGCCCGCGACATCGCCACCATCTGGCGCTCACCGCCCGAGAGCGACCCCGAGCGCTGCTTGAGCCGCTTGCTGAGCTCCGGGAAGAGCTCGGTGACGAACTCGAGCCGCTCCTTGTACAGCTTCGGCTTCTGGTACATGCCCATCTCGAGGTTCTCCTCGATGGTGAGCGACGGGAAGACGTTGTTGTTCTGCGGCACGAAGCCCACGCCCTTGGACACCAGCTTGTCGGCCTTGAGGCCGGTGATGTCCTCGCCGTTCAGCAGGACGGTGCCCTGGCGGATGTTGACCAGGCCGAACATCGCCTTCAGCAGCGTCGACTTGCCTGCACCGTTCGGGCCGATGATCCCGACGAGCTCGCCGCGCTTCACGTAGACGTTCGAGCCGTTGAGGATGTTGACCCCCGGCACGTAGCCCGCGTGCAGATCGTGCGTCTCGAGGGTGTTCGGAGTCGTCGTGTCGGCGGTCATCTCTCGTCCTTCTCGAATTCGACGGCCGGGGCGTCGGTCGTCGGGGCGACGCTCGTCGGCGCGGAGGCCGACGGGGACGCCGTTCCGGCGGCCGGAGCGTCGTGGCCGGGCGTCGGGACGCCGGCCTGCTCCGCCTGCCGCTCCACGTCCTCGCGGACGAGGTCGGAGTCCATCTCCTCGGCGATCTCGAGCTGGCCCTCGATCGTGCCCAGGTCGGTGTCGTGGTGCGCGCCCAGGTACGCGTCGATGACGGCCGGGTCGTTCATCACGGTCGAGGGCGGGCCCTCGGCGACGACCTTGCCCTCGGCCATCACGATCACCCAGTCGGCGATCGTGTTGACCATGTGCATGTCGTGCTCGACGAAGAGCACGGTCATGCCCTCGTCCTTCAGGTTCACGATGTGACCCAGGAGCGACTGCGTCAGCGCCGGGTTCACCCCGGCCATCGGCTCGTCGAGCATGACGAGCTCGGGCTCCGACATCAGCGCCCGCGCCATCTCGAGCAGCTTCTTCTGGCCGCCCGACAGGCTCGACGCGTAGTCGTCCCGCTTGGTGTCCAGCTTGAACTTCTCGAGCAGGCGGATCGCGCGCTGCTCGATCGAGTCCTCCTCCTTCGACCACAGCGGGCGGATGAGCGAGGTGAAGATGTTCTCGCCCTTCTGCCCCTTCGCGCCGAGCAGCATGTTCTCGAGCACCGTCATGCCGCCGAGCGCCTTGGTGAGCTGGAACGTGCGCACCATGCCCATCCGCGACACCCGGTAGGCCGGGACGTTGGCGAGGTTCTTGCCCTTGAAGTTCCACTTGCCGGTGTTGGGCTTGTCGAAGCCCGTCAGCAGGTTGAAGAACGTGGTCTTTCCGGCCCCGTTCGGGCCGATCAGGGCGGTGATGGATCCGCGGGGGATCTCGAGGTGCTCGACGTCGACCGCGGTCAGGCCGCCGAAGCGGCGGCTGACGTTGTCGGCGACGACGATGGGGTCCTTCTTCCTGACCCCGGGGACGATTGCTTCCTCGGTGATGTCCGAGACCGGCGTCTTAGGCAAAGTGCAGATCCTTCTTCTTGCCGAAGATCCCCTGGGGTCTGAAGATCACCAGGAGCATGAGGGCTACCCCCACCACGATGAACCGGATGGGCCCGGTCTGCACGGTGGTGAGGCGGATGAGGTCGTTGTTGAGGACCCCGGTGTCGATCCCGAGCGTGAGCAGTCCGTCGGTCAGACCGAGGACGACCCAGAAGATGATCGAGCCGACGACGGGTCCGAAGACCGTCGCGGCGCCGCCCAGCAGCATGATCGTGTAGAGGAAGAACGTGAGCTGGGTGCCGTAGTTGTCGGGCTGGAGCGAGCGGGGGAGGATGAACAGCGCTCCTGCGAGGCCTCCGAGCACGCCGCCCAGGATGAGCGCCTGGATCTTGTACGAGAAGACGTTCTTGCCGAGCGAGCGCACGGCGTCCTCGTCCTCGCGGATGCCCTTGATGACGCGGCCCCAGGGGCTGCGCATCAGGAGGAACACCAGGAGGCAGGCCAGGAGCACGAGGCCCCAGCCGACGATCCGCACCCACCACTGGTCCTGGCTGTAGGTGAGGACGCCGATGCCCCAGCGGCCCTCGGGGAGCGGGTTGAGGTCGTTGAACGCCTTCGCCGCGCCGTTGATGCCCTCCGAGCCGCCGGTGATCGCCGAGAACTCGGGGGTCTTGACCGAGAGCCGGATGATCTCCGCCGCCGCGATCGTCACGATCGAGAGGTAGTCGGCCCGCAGCCGGAGCGTCGGGATGCCCAGGATGAGCGCGAAGACGGTCGCCGCGACGATCGTCGCGAGGAAGGAGCCCCAGACGGGCCATTCGAACTTGACCGAGGTGATGGCGAAGGCGTAGCCGCCCACTGCCATGAAGCCGGCCTGTCCGAAGTTGAGCAGCCCCGTGAATCCGAAGTGGATGACCAGGCCGATGGTCGCCAGCGCGTACGCGGCGACAGTGGGATCGACGATCTGCCCGATCGCCAGCCAGATGAAGTTGAGGTTCATGGTGTCCTAGCCGATCCGTTCCTTGCGGCCCAGGATTCCCTGCGGCCTGACCAGGAGGATGATGATCATGAGAACGAGCGGAGCCACGTACTTGAGGTTCTCCGGGATCCAGATCGTCGAGATGTTCATCATCAGTCCGATGATGAGCGAGCCGACCAGCGCGCCGTAGGCGGAGCCGAGTCCGCCGAGCGTGATCGCCGCGAAGATCAGCAGCAGGATCGACGCTCCCGTGTCCCAGCGCAGCGACTGGTAGTAGCCGATGTAGACGCCCGCCAGCGCGGCGAGAGCGCCCGACATCACCCAGACGACGCGGATGACGCGCTCGACGTTGATGCCCGAGGCGGAGGCGAGGGCCCGGTTGTCCGAGACCGCCCGCATCGCCTTGCCGATCTTCGTCTTCGTGAGGACGTAGGCCACGGCGACGATGCAGACGACGCCGACGACGGCGCCGACGATGTCGGTGAACTTCAGGCTGATCCCGAGCTCCGGCACCGTGAAGAACGGAGCGGTGCTGTTGGGGAGCGAGAGGCGGTCGGCTCCGAAGAAGAAGACGAACACGTAGCGCAGGGCCAGCGAGAGGCCGATCGTCACGATCATCAGCGGGATGAGCTGGATGCCCTTCTTCCGCAGCGGCTTCCAGAGCAGTCCGTCCTGGACGAAGCCGAAGGCCCCGCCGAGGATCACCGCGATCGGGATGGCCAGCAGCGCCGGGAGTCCGAAGACCCCGGAGAAGAGGTACGCCATCAGCGCGCCGAAGGTGACCAGCTCGCCGTGGGCGAAGTTGTTCAGGCCGGTCACGCCGTAGATCAGCGAGGCGCCGATCGCCGCGAGGGCGATCAGGAGCCCGAAGATCAGGCCGGTGACGACCTTCGGCCAGAAGATGATCCAGAACGTGTCGGCCGACACCGGCTGGTTCACCGCATTGGACGTGCCGTCGGGGTTCGTCGCGTCGTTGCCGGTCGTGCCCTCGGTCGCGGGGCTCGTCGGAGCCGCGGAGTCCGTCGGGACCGGGACGGTCGCTCCGGAGCCCTTCGGGTTGGCCGTCGAGACGATGAAGTTGACGATCTGGTTCTGCGAGGCGACGATCTTCACCTGCTTCGGGTTCTGACCTGCGGCGGGGTAGCCCTTGTCGGCGGGCAGGGACTCCTCGTCGACGGTCACCGTGTAGGTGCCCGCGGCGTCGAGGGGGAACGTGGCCCGGCCGTCCTCGCCGGTGGTCACGGTCGCGGAGGCGTCGCCGCCGATCTCGACGGTCACCCCCGTCAGGTTCTCGTTCGTCCCCTGCACGCGGACCCAGGCGATGATCGACTGGTCGGCGGTGGTGGCGGCGAGTGCGGCGGGGGCCGCCGCGGCGATCCCGGTGAGGGTCGCGGCGAGCAGACCCAGGGCCAGGAGCCGGTCTCGGAGCCTCGGGCGTCTCCTATCCACGGGGCGCCTCCCGGTCCGTCGGATGCAGGGTCGTCGAGCGCTGGCGGCGCATCGAACGGCTGGCTGTGAGCAAGACGTCTACCTCTCGTCAGGGTGCACAGACGGATGGGGTCTCCGGGCACGCCCGAATCGCCGTCGTCAAACAACGTTGGTTGACCATACGTTCCGCATGTGTCGGCGGTGTTTCACCGTCCGCACTTACGCGTGACGACATTATGAGGGAGAGGAGAGCGCTCCAGCGCCCATCCGCGGCCCGGCGGCCGCGCCGTCGAGGAATACCGCGAGCCTCACGGCGCTTAAGATCGAACAACCGTGGCGCTCGTGAGCGGACTCCTCCCGTCCTCTCCGGGCTCCCGCACTCGACCTGCTAAGGGGCATTGATGGACCAGCCGGATCCCTTCGGATTCCTCGGACTCACCTACGACGACGTCATGCTCCTCCCGGGGCACACCGACGTCATCCCGAGCGAGGCCGACACGGCCTCCCGTCTCACCAAGCGCATCAGCGTGGCGACCCCGTTGCTCTCCGCGGCGATGGACACCGTCACCGAGGCGCGCATGGCGATCGCGATGGCCCGCCAGGGCGGCCTCGGCGTCCTGCACCGCAACCTCTCCATCGCCGACCAGGCCGACCAGGTCGACAAGGTGAAGCGGAGCGAGTCGGGCATGGTCTCGAACCCCGTCACCACCACCCCGGACGCCACCGTCGCCCAGGTCGACGACCTCTGCGGCCAGTACCGGATCAGCGGCCTCCCCGTCGTCGACTCCACCGGCGTGCTCGTGGGCATCATCACCAACCGCGACATGCGCTTCGTCTCGCCGTTCGAGAAGGCGACCACGCTCGTCCGCGACGTGATGACCAGCACCGGCCTGATCACGGGCCGCGTCGGCATCCCCGACAGCGAGGTCATCGCCCTCTTCGCGCAGCACAAGATCGAGAAGCTGCCGCTCGTCGACGCGCAGGGCAAGCTCGCCGGCCTCATCACGGTCAAGGACTTCGACAAGTCGGAGCAGTACCCCAACGCCACGAAGGACGACGAGGGCCGCCTCCGGGTCGGCGCCGCGATCGGCTTCTTCGGCGACGCCTGGCAGCGCGCCACCGCCCTGCTCGACGCGGGCGTCGACGTGATCGTCGTCGACACCGCCAACGGCGACTCCGCCGGCGTGCTCGACATCATCCGCCGCCTGAAGTCCGACTCCGCGTTCGCCGGCGTCGACGTCATCGGCGGCAACGTCGCGACCCGCTCCGGGGCGCAGGCCCTCGTCGACGCGGGCGCCGACGCCATCAAGGTCGGCGTCGGCCCCGGCTCGATCTGCACCACCCGCGTCGTCGCCGGCGTCGGAGTCCCGCAGGTCACCGCGGTCTACGAGGCGTCCCTCGCCGCGCGCGAGTCCGGCGTGCCGGTGATCGCCGACGGCGGCCTCCAGTACTCCGGCGACATCGCCAAGGCGCTCGTCGCCGGCGCCGACACCGTGATGCTCGGCTCGCTCCTCGCGGGCTGCGAGGAGAGCCCCGGCGACCTCGTGTTCCAGAACGGCAAGCAGTTCAAGACCTACCGCGGCATGGGCTCCCTCGGCGCCCTGCAGACCCGCGGCGAGCGGACCTCCTACTCGAAGGACCGCTACTTCCAGTCCGACGTGCCCACCGACGACAAGCTGATCGCCGAGGGCATCGAGGGCCAGGTGCCCTATCGCGGCCCGCTCGCCAACGTGGCGTACCAGCTCGCCGGCGGGCTCCGCCAGTCGATGTTCTACGTCGGAGCGCGCACCATCCCCGAGCTGAAGGAGCGCGGGAAGTTCGTGCGCATCACGGCGGCCGGGCTGAAGGAGTCGCACCCGCACGATGTGCAGATGGTGGTGGAGGCGCCGAACTACCGGCGCTGAGGGGTCTGGTGGGGGCCGGCGGCGGATCGGGATCGCGGCCCCTCTGCCCGATGGGCCTGCGGCCCATACGCCCACCACGCCGGAGGGGCCGCGATCCCGATCCGCCGCCTCCCTCCGGGAGACGAGCGCCGGTCCTCGGCTGAGGGGCGGGGGACGCAGCGCGAGCGGCGCGGGGCGCCGCCGCGACTGCGGGGGGAGGGCATCCGCCTTTGTTGATGCGGGGGAGTGGTTGTGCACCGTTTGCGAGCGCGACGGAGTGGGGACGGGCTTCCCGCGTTGCAGCGAATCGTGGTGGCGGCCGCGCAGGCTTCACCTGCTGGTGGTGTGCGCCCGCTCGCGTCGATCCCGGACTGGTGTGGAGCCCGGTAGGAGCGGTAGCCGGTGATCCGCGTTCCAGCGGATCGTCGTAGCGCGGACGCGACCCGCTCTTCGGAACGTGACCATCCGCTAGGGCCTACCGCGGGCGAGCGGCGAGCGGGCGGTCGTGAGCCACGGCTGACACCGCTCAGCGGTAGCCGGCGATCCGCGTGCGAGCGGATCGGCGTAGCGCGGACGCGGGACGCTCTGCGGAACGCGACCGCCCGCTCGGGCCGACCGCGGGCGAGCGGAGCGAGGAGCGAGCCACAGCTGACACCGCTCAGCGGTGACCGGCGATCCGCGTTCCAGCGGATCGGCGTAGCGCGGACGTAGGACGCTCTGCAGATCGCGACCGCCCATTCGGGCCGACCGCGGGCGAGCGGCGAGCGGAGCGAGGAGCGAGCCACGGCTGACGCCGCTCAGCGGTAACCGGCGATCCGCGTGCGAGCGGATCGTCGTAGCGCGGACGCGACCCGCTCCGCGGACCGCGACCATCCGCTCGGGCCGACCGCGGGCGAGCGACGAGCGGAGCGAGGAGCGAGCGGAGCGAGGAGCGAGCCACAGTAAACTCAGCGTCATGGAGATCGAGATCGGGCGCGCCAAGCGCGCCCGCCGCGCGTATGCCTTCGACGACATCGCCGTCGTCCCGAGCCGCCGGACGCGCGACCCCGAGGTCGTGTCGGTGAAGTGGTCGATCGACGCGTACCAGTTCGCGACGCCGATCCTCGCCGCGCCGATGGACTCGGTGGTGTCGCCGGCGACGGCGATCCGGCTCGGGCATCTGGGGGCGCTGGGCGTCCTCGACCTCGAGGGTCTGTGGACGCGGTACGAGGACCCGGAGCCGCTGCTCGAGGAGATCCGCCGGCTACCGGCCGAGACCGCGACGCAGCGGATGCAGGAGATCTACTCCGCTCCGATCCGCCCTGAGCTGGTGACCGCGCGCCTGGCCGAGATCCGCGCCGCGGGCGTCACCGTCGCCGGGGCCCTGTCGCCCCAGCGGACCGCGGAGCTGTACCAGACCGTCGTCGACGCCGGGGTCGACGTGTTCGTCATCCGCGGCACGACCGTCTCGGCCGAGCACGTCTCGCGCGACACCGAGCCGCTGAACCTCAAGAAGTTCATCTACGAGCTCGACGTGCCCGTCATCGTCGGCGGCGCCTCCACCTACACCGCGGCCCTGCACCTCATGCGCACGGGCGCCGCGGGCGTCCTCGTCGGGTTCGGCGGCGGTGCCGCCTCCACCACCCGCACGACGCTCGGCATCCAGGCTCCGATGGCGACCGCGGTCGCCGATGTCGCCGGCGCTCGCCGCGACTACCTCGACGAGTCGGGCGGACGCTACGTGCACGTCATCGCGGACGGCGGCCTCGGCACCTCCGGCGACATCGTGAAGGCCGTCGCGGTGGGCGCGGACGCCGTGATGCTCGGCTCGGCGCTGGCCCGCGCGACCGACGCTCCCGGCGGGGGCTGGCACTGGGGCGCGGAGGCGCACCACCCGCAGCTGCCGCGCGGCCGCCGCGTCGAGGTCGGCACCGTCGGCACCCTCGAGCAGGTCCTCTACGGCCCGGCCACCGGCGCCGACGGCACGGCGAACCTCATCGGCGCCCTGCGCCGCTCGATGGCGACGACCGGCTACTCCGACCTCAAGGAGTTCCAGCGGGTCGAGGTCGTCGTCGCGCCGTACCAGCCCAGCTGACGCTCACCGACCGAGGCGATCCTGACCGTCGAGGCCACCGCGAACAGCGGGCTCCCTCGACGGCCCGGGAGTCCCTGGACGCGGCGGACGCCGGCGCGGGCCGGCCGGACGTGCTGGCGTCGTAGGCCTCGCGCCAGCCCGGCGGACGACACTGCGGACCCGCGCGCGCGAATACGGTCTTCCCGGCGCTTCTGGGCGAGAAGCACGTGCTCGGGCGAGCGGCCCCCGAGGAACGCCGGGTCGGTTCGGATCGACGGCGGTCTGCGCGAGATCCGAGACGGCGAGTCCGTCGATCAGTGCGGGTGAGGGCGGACGCGCGCTCCGCGACGCCGTTCCACGTCCGGCTGCCCGGGTCCGTCGCCCCTCGACATGCACGGTCTCCGCAAGAGGCTCGACTAAGGGGAGTCCCGGACCGCCGCCGCCGCCGACTCGCGGAGGACGAAGGGCGCGCTCCAGGTCGCGGCTACGGCGTCGATCCGCGCCTGCTGCCGCTCGTCCGCGGAGGCCCCCGCCCACTCGCCGGTCGGCGCGTACCGCGGCGCAGCCGCACGGACTCGTCCGACCGGCGGCACGCCCCGTCTCGACAGATCCCCACTGCACGCTTCCGCCCCCTTTCCCTCCCTCCGCTCCTCCTGTGGAGACTCCCCCCACCACCTGTGGGCAGCGAGGGAACGCAGGACCGCCGAGCCGGCCGGGAACCGCGGGATCCCTCGACGGGTCGGGGTTCCCTCGGCAGGAGGGCTCCGCACGCGCCTAAGCTGGAAGTCCCGAGTGGGAGCGCCGCACGGCGCGGAGGGAGCACGCATGGTCGAGGTCCGCAGGGTCAAACTGCCCGGTGTCGGCGTTCTGCACACGTTCCTGACGGCCGACGGCGGCAAGGTCGGGGTCATCGCCCACCGCTCCGGCCACAGCGACCTGATCACGTTCGCCGAGGGCGACCAGGACGGCGCCAAGGTGTCCCTCCGCCTGAGCGACGACGAGGCGCACACCCTCGCCGAGCTGCTCGGCGGCACGCAGATCACGGAGTCGCTGACCGCGCTCGACCAGATCCCGGGCCTCTCGATCGACTGGTTCACCGTCGACTACGACGACCACATCGCCGGACAGCAGCTCGGCAAGCCCGCCGACCGAGGGATCGTCGGGCTGACCGTCGTCGCCGTGGTCCGGGGCGACGCCGCCAACCCGGCGCCGGCCCCCGACTTCCGCGTCTTCCCCGGCGACACCCTCGTGGTCGCCGGCAGCCCCGAGAAGGTCGCCAAGGCGTTCGCGTTCTTCCGCACCGGCAGCTTCGCCAAGACGGTCGACGCCCCGCCCGGAGCCTGAGGATGCACCACGGCGAAGACCTCATCGTCCTCGGCGTCCTGTTCGTCGTCGCCTACGTCCTCGGCCGGCTGGGGAGGACGATCGGGCTCCCGGCCATCCCGATCTACATGGTCGTCGGGCTCCTCGCGAGCCCGAACTTCCACCTCTTCCCGCTCGACTTCGAGTCGAGCTACATCGAGCTGACCGCGGTCTTCGGGCTGATACTCCTGCTGTTCAACCTCGGCCTGGAGTTCGACCAGGACGAGTTCTTCGGGAACGCCGGCCGCCTGATCCTCTCCGGCGGCTCCTACATCGCGGTCAACATGGCCGTCGGCCTCGGCTTCGGCTTCGCGCTGGGCTGGGGGAGCCGCGAGGCGCTGATCATCGCCGGCATCACGGCGACGAGCTCGAGCGCGATCGTCACCAAGCTGCTGATCGAGCTCAAGCGCCTGGCGAACCCCGAGACGCCGATGATCCTGGGCGTCACGGTCGTCGAGGACATCTTCATCGCGGTCTACCTGGCGATCGTGTCCGTCGTGCTCTCGGGCGAGACGGAGCCGTGGCCGGTGGTGCTCAAGCTCGTCATCGCGTTCGCGTTCCTCGTGGTGATGTTCGCGATCGCCCGCTGGGGCGGGAAGGTCGTCTCCCGCTTCTTCCGCACCCGCGACGACGAGCTGTTCACGATCCTGTTCTTCGGTCTCGCCATCCTGTTCGGCGGCATCGGCGAGGTCCTCGGAGTGACGGACGCCATCGGCGCGTTCCTGATCGGACTGGTCATCGGAGCGACGCGGTTCCGGTCGAGGGTCGAGCACATCGCGATCCCGCTGCGCGACGTGTTCGGAGCCTTCTTCTTCGTCAACTTCGGTCTCGGACTGGATCCCGGCGCGTTCCCGAGCGTCGTGGTCCCGGTGCTGATCGCCGCGGTGATGACCATCGTCCTGAACCTCGGCGCGGGGCAGTTCGTCGCGTGGCTCAACAAGCTCGGACCGCGCGCGGGCCTGAACGCGGCGTTCATCCTGCACAACCGCGGCGAGTTCGCGCTCATCCTGGCGACGCTCTCGCTCTCGGCGGGGCTCGACGAGCGGATCCAGCCCTTCGCCGGCCTCTACGTGCTGATCATGGCGATCGTCGGGCCGATCCTCGCCTCGCGCTCCGAGAGCATCGGCGCGTTCCTCTCGCGGCGGCGGCACCGCCCGGCACCCGCAGCGGCCACGGCCATGGACGAGGAGGACTTCGCGCTCGTGGAGGCGGCGATGGCCGCGCCCGCCGTCTCCGCGGAGGAGGTTCCCGCTCCTCCGAGGCGCCCCGCGGAGCCGGACGAGCTCGACGACGAGTTCCCCGATCCGATGCGCCAGGCGCTCATCGACCAGGCGATGCAGCAGTCCGACGGCGCCGACGACGCCCGGCCCCGCCGCCCGAGGGAGCCCGACTACTGATCCCACGGAGCTCCCACACTCACGGGTTAGGCTCGATCCGGCCCGCGGGACACCGCACGGATCGAGGGCGGACGAGGGACGAATGACGCAGAGCACGGTCGGGCAGGTGGCCCGGCGCCCGCGCTGGATCGCCGCGCTGGCGCTCGCACTCCTGATCGCCGGGCTCTTCGCCGCGCTCGGGCAGTGGCAGGTCGGCCGCGCGGTCGAAGCCGCCGCGCCCGACTCCGGAGTGTCGGAGACGACGCTCCCGCTCGCCGAGGTCGCGACCCCCTCCCGCTCGATCACGGCGACCGCCGACGGACAGCGTGTGGAGGGCTCGTCCGTCTTCGTGCCGGGCGGTGCCGAGATCCTCGGCGGCCGCCTGAACGGCGAGCAGCCGGGCTGGTGGGTCATCGCCCGCACCCGCACCGCCGACGCCGACCTGGTGCTCGCCTACGGCTGGACGCAGGACGAGGCGCAGGCGCAGTCCGTCGCGGACGCGCTGAACAGCGGGAGCGAGCAGGCGCCCTCCTCCTTCATCGGCCGCCTCGTGGCCAACGAGGCCGCGGAGGCGCCGGCGGAGGGCCTGGACCCCGCCACCCTCACCGCGCTCTCCGTCCCCGCGCTGATCAACCGCTGGCCGGACCCGCCCCAGGACGTCTACCAGGGCTACGTCGTCGTCGACGAGCCGGTCGCCGGCCTCGAGGCCATCGACTCCCCGGCGCGCGTGAGCGACGTCTCGCTGAACTGGCTCAACGTCTTCTACGCGATCGAGTGGGTCGTCTTCGCCGGCTTCGCCCTCTACCTCTGGTTCCGCCTCGTCAAGGACGCGTGGGAGCGCGAGGCCGAGGAGGCGCTCGACGCCGAGGAGCGCGCCCGCGCCGACCTGGGCGACCGGGCCGAGGCCCCCGCCCCCGCACCGTAAACTGGTCGTCATGCCCCTCGAGCCCAAGCCCGCGCAGTTCCCTGCGATCCGGAGCGCGCTGCGCTTCTACCGGGTGACCTCGATCATCACCGGCGTGATGCTGCTCCTGCTCTGCGCGGAGATGCTGCTCAAGTACGTCTTCCACCTCGAGCTGTTCGCCTTCGGCCAGCAGGGCGTCCTGCACTTCGCCCCGATGTACGAGGTGCCCGGAGGCGAGTTCACGTCGAGCGGCACCGGCGCGAACCTGTCCACCGGCATCCTGATCGCGCACGGCTGGTTCTACGTCGTCTACCTCTTCGCCGACTTCCGCCTGTGGAGCCTCATGCGCTGGCCGTTCACGCGCTTCGTGCTCATCGCGCTCGGCGGCGTGGTGCCCACCCTCTCCTTCTTCGTCGAGACCCGCATCGCCCGCGAGGTCGAGCAGTACCTCGAGCGCCGGACCGCCGGCACCGACCCGAAGACCCCGACCGACTCCGTGGAGGCCCCCCATTAGCGAGCAGCCCACCGCTCCCCAGCCGCACCTGGCCGCGCAGCCCGTCCTCGTCGTCGACTTCGGCGCGCAGTACGCGCAGCTGATCGCCCGCCGGGTCCGCGAGGCGAACGTCTACTCCGAGATCGTGCCCTCCAACGCCACGGCCGCCGAGATCGCCGCGAAGTCGCCCGTCGGCATCATCCTCTCGGGCGGCCCCTCCAGCGTGTACGAGGAGGGCGCCCCGCAGCTCGACCCCGCGATCTTCGACCTCGGGATCCCGGTCCTGGGCATCTGCTACGGCTTCCAGGTGATGGCGAAGACGCTCGGCGGCGAGGTCGCCAACACGGGGCTGCGCGAGTACGGAGCGACGGACGCCGCCCTCTCGACCGACGGTGGCGTGCTCCTCGGCGAGCAGCCCGCCGACCAGACGGTGTGGATGAGCCACGGCGACTCGGTCGCACAGGCGCCCGAGGGCTTCGAGGTCCTCGCCTCCACGAGCTCCACCCCGGTCGCCGCCTTCGGCAACGACGAGCGCCGCCTCTACGGCGTGCAGTGGCACCCGGAGGTCAAGCACTCCGCCTACGGCCAGGCCGTCATCGAGAACTTCCTCCACCGCGCCGCGGGCATCCCGGCCGACTGGAACTCCTCCAACGTGATCGACGACCAGGTCGCCGTGATCCGCGAGCAGGTCGGCACCGGACGCGTCATCTGCGGCCTGTCCGGCGGAGTCGACTCCGCCGTCGCCGCTGCGATCGTGCACCGTGCCATCGGCGACCAGCTCACCTGCGTCTTCGTCGACCACGGACTCCTCCGCAAGGACGAGCGCCGCCAGGTCGAGGAGGACTACGTCGCCGCGACCGGCGTCCGCCTGGTCACCGTCGACGCGCGCGAGCAGTTCCTCGACGCGCTCGCCGGCGTCAGCGACCCGGAGCAGAAGCGCAAGATCATCGGCCGCGAGTTCATCCGCACCTTCGAGGCCGCCGCCGAAGCGCTCGTGCTCGAAGCGCAGGGCGAGGGCGAGACGATCGACTTCCTCGTCCAGGGCACGCTCTACCCCGACGTCGTCGAATCCGGCGGCGGCACCGGCACCGCCAACATCAAGTCCCACCACAACGTCGGCGGACTCCCCGAGGACCTGCAGTTCGCACTCGTCGAGCCGCTCCGCACCCTCTTCAAGGACGAGGTCCGCGCGATCGGCCGCGAGCTCGGCCTCCCCGAGGTCATCGTCGGCCGCCAGCCCTTCCCCGGACCCGGCCTCGGCATCCGCATCGTCGGCGAGGTCACCCAGGAGCGGCTCGACCTCCTCCAGGACGCCGACGCCATCGTCCGCGCCGAGCTCACCGCCGCCGGCCTCGACACCGAGATCTGGCAGTGCCCCGTCGTCCTCCTCGCCGACGTCCGCTCCGTCGGAGTCCAGGGCGACGGCCGCACCTACGGCCACCCCATCGTCCTGCGCCCCGTCTCCTCGGAAGACGCGATGACCGCCGACTGGACCCGCCTGCCCTACGACCTCCTCGCCAGAATCTCCAACCGCATCACCAACGAGGTGAGCGGCGTGAACCGGGTGGTGCTGGATGTGACGTCCAAGCCCCCCGGCACCATCGAGTGGGAGTGATTCCGCGGGTCTCCGCACGGTCATCTGCGGCGTTGTCGGCGGTTGCGATACCTCCGGTATCGCGCCCTTCTCCGCCTTGCAGCTGACCGCGCGGAAACCCGCGGAACGTCAGGAACGGCTCCCTTCGAAGGGGGCCGTTTCTTGTTGAGGGGAGCGGGTGCGGAACGAGCCCCTGCGGGGCCGTTCCTGGGTGCAGGTAGAGGGGAACGAGCCCCTGCGGGGCCGTTCCCGGGTGCAGGTCGGGGAACGAGCTCGGGTGGCTGTTCAGGGAACGGGTGGCCGCGGTGCGGCCGGGGGATCGGTGAGGGGTGACCGGTGCCTGGCGAGGCATACCGAGTGGCGGTCAGGGGTTCGAGGCCCTGCGGGGACGTTCCGGGGGTGCCGATCGAGAGGCGGGCTTCTGCCGGGTGGTCGGGGAACGCGGGTCTGCGCTGGTCCGGGGGCCGTGGTGCAGGCGGAGGCGGCAGGCGCGCGAGCGCGGGTCAGGCGGGGGTGTCGAGCACGCCGATGAAGCGGGTGCCGATGCCGTCGTACTCGTCGCGGCGGTGGCCCTCGGGGTGGTGCGGCCAGGAGGCGGGGGAGTGGTCCTCGCAGACGAGGAACGTGAACTCGGGCCACCACTTCTTCGGGCGGGCGGCCTCGGAGCGGCCGCAGACGGCGCAGTCGAGGGTCACCCACACGGGACGCCTGCCGGTGCGGTTCGCGCGCGACTGGACGAGCCAGGCGGGCGGATCCTGCTCGAGGGCGGCGAGCTCCTCCTCCGACAGACGGGTGGGGATGCCGTGCCGCGTCGCCATCTCGAGGGGGATGTCGAGGCGCTGAGCGGCCTCGCGACGCGTGATCATCCGGCCACCCTAACCCAGCGCCGCGCGCGGACCCCGAGGCCGCAGCGACGCGCGCGCGAGCAGCCACTCCAGCGGGCCCTGCCCCACGAGCCGCCTCCAGAGGAGAGCGGCGACGATCGAGCCGACCACGAAGACGCCGAGCAGCGTCCAGCTGCGCCACGCCTCGAAGTCGAACGGCTCGTACGGGACCAGGTACACCGCCAGCGCCACGAGCTGCAGCGAGTAGATCGTCAGCGGCATCGCACCGACGGCCGCGATCGGAGTCGCCGCCCGCGCCAGGAGCGGCAGCCGCTGCAGAAGAGCCGTCAGCGCGCCGAGGACGACGCAGGCGACCCCGCCCGCCCCGAGCAGCTCGGCAGTGGTGCTGGCGTGCGCCTCCACCGCCTCCGGACCCCCGAGCAGCAGCCCGCCGCCGTAGCCGAGCACGGCCGAGACGGCGCCGCCGACGACGACCCAGCGCTGGGTGGTCGCGGACCGGACGTCGCAGCGCGCGATCAGGAGGCCGAGCACCACGTACGCCAGCCACGACGGCACCGGGTAGTACTGGGTGAACCAGATGAGGGGCTGCGCGGCCAGGAGCGCCTCGTCGGGCGACAGGGTCGAGAGCCAGGAGCCGCCGGCGCTGGTCAGCGCGTCGACCGCGAGGGGCCCGGCGATCGCCGCGGCCGCGACCAGCACAGCGAGGACCGCCCGCGGCAGGAAGAGCAGCAGCGCCGCGACGAGGAACATCACCCCGTAGTGCGGCAGGATCACCGCGATCGGCGTCCCGAGCAGGGTGAGGGCGACGCCGATGACGAGCAGGTACAGCCCGCGGAGCAGGATCGATCCCGTGTCGTGCCAGGGCCGCGAGGAGCGCTGTGCTCCGCCCGTCATCAGCCCGATCGACACTCCCGCCAGCACGGCGAAGAGGACGGAGCTGCGGCCGTTCCAGAGCATCTCGCTCTCGACCGGGGCGAGGTGGGCGGCGAACATGCCGAGGACGGCCAGGCCGCGTGCGACGTCGAGGCCGACGATCCGGGAGTCTGCGGCGCTCATCCCTCCATCGTGCCAGGCGCTCCCGGCAGTGCACCGGGAACGGCGCTGGGGCCGGGAACGACGACGGGCGCCCGACCCGGAGGTCGAGCGCCCGTCGGACGTGGTGCGCCGTGCTACTCGCGGAAGATCGCGACGAGGCGCAGGATCTCCAGGTACATCCAGACGACGGTGACCAGGATGCCGTAGGCGCCGGTCCAGCCGTAGATGCGGGGGAGGCGGTTGCGCACGCCCTGCTGGATGAACTCGAAGTCCATCACGAGCGAGTACGTGGCGAGCGCGACGGCGATGAGGCCGATCACGATGCCGATGAAGCCGGTGCGGAGACCGAAGCCGCCGCCGACGCCGAAGAGACCGAGGCCCAGGTTCACCAGCGAGAACACCGCGTAGCTGATCATGCCGATGAAGAAGATCTTGTTGAGCTTCGGCGAGGTGCGGATCTTGCCGTTCATGAACAGCGCCAGGGTGACGCCGATCACGATGACGGTCGCCATGAGGGCCTGGACGACCGCTCCGGCGTACGCGCTCTCGAAGAACTTCGAGATCGCACCGACCGCGATGCCCTGGGTCGCGGCGTAGCCGAGGATCAGGGCCGGCGACGGCTGCTTCTTGAAGGCGTTGACGATGCCCAGCACCAGCGCGACGAGCACGGCGGGGAGCATCAGGTCCGGGACGAACCAGCCGACGGCCGCACCCGCGAGGAGCACGACGAAGGCGAGGGCGGTCTTGGCGAGGGTGTCCTCGACGGTCATCCGGTCGGTCTCGACGGAGCCGGCGGCCGGACGGGAGTACATCTGGTCGAGTGTGCCGGGGGAGACGTCCGGGAGGTCCTGCACGCGGCCGGCGTAGCCGCGGTTGCTGAACTCCGGGCGTCCGAAGGCCGGATTGTTGCTTGCCATGGTTCCTCTTCTCTCAGGTGCGCTGGTCTCCGAGGGAACTCGCGGATCTGAGTCGCTGTGGGTGCGGGGTGCGCCGCGGATCCGAGAGGACTGCGACGATGGACACCACCATATCTGAGAGCACCTCTCAGAGTCTGGCTGTTCTCTTCGAGCGGACCTCGACTCCGCTGCGTGCCGCGCAGTGCCGCCCGTAGGATCGCGGCATGCCCGCGCGTCAGTCACCGCTCGTCATCGGCCACCGCGGAGCGAGCGGCTACCGACCGGAGCACACCCGCTCCGCCTATGAGCTGGCGATCGCGCTGGGCGCCGATGCGCTCGAGCCCGATCTGGTGGCGACCCGCGACGGCGTGCTCGTCCTCCGCCACGAGAACGAGATCTCCGGCACGACGGACGTCGAGAAGCGCCCGGAGTTCGCTGCGCGCCGCACCACCAAGCGGATCGACGGCCGCGAGATCACCGGCTGGTTCACCGAGGACTTCACCTGGGACGAGCTGTCGGAGCTGCGGGCCCGCGAGCGGCTGCCGGCGGTGCGCAGCTCCAGCGCCACGTTCGACGGCCAGTTCCCGCTGCTGCGCTTCAGCGAGCTGCTGGCGCTGCTGGACCGGGCGGCGGAGGACGATCCGCTCGCTCCGCCGGGGCTCGTCGCCGAGATCAAGCACGCGACGTACTTCGCCGGGATAGGGCTGCCGCTGGACGTGCTGCTGCGCGAGGAGCTCGCCGCCGCGGGCTGGGGTCCGCGCGACCCGCGGCTCACGATCGAGAGCTTCGAGAAGACCGTGCTGGAGCGGCTCGCGGTGAGCGGAGTCGGCACCCGCCGGATCTACCTGCTCGAGTCGCGCGGCGCCCCGCCCGACCTCGTGGCCGCCCACGGCGCCGACGCGGCCCCCTACTCCGCCTTCACCACGCCGGCGGGACTGCGGAACCTCGCCGGAGCCGTCGACGGGATCAGCGTCGACAAGAGCATGCTCTTCTCGCGGGACGCGGCCGGCCGGGCGACGGGGACCGGTCCGCTCGTCGAGGACGCCCACGCGGCCGGGCTCGAGGTCTACTGCTGGACGCTGCGCGCCGAGAACCGGTTCCTCGAGAAGGTGCACCGCCGCGGGAAGGACCCGGCGGAGTACGGCGGCTGGCAGGAGGAGTTCGCGATGATCCTCCGCTCGGGAGTGGACGGCGTCTTCGCCGACCAGCCCGATCTGGCGATCGAGGCGCGGGCGGCCGAGCAGGAGCGCCTGCTCCGCGGCTGACCGGTCCGCCGATCGGGTTCTCGTCCGGCGCGTGCCGAGCGGACGCGGAGGCTGCGCTGGCATCATCGGCTCACCACCGCCCGCCCGACCCTCGAGAGGAGGCCCCGTGTCCACCCGAGAGCGCATCACCCGCCGCTGGATCACCACCGCCGTCCTCGCCGTGATCGGCGTCGCCGTCGTCTACTGGCTCGCCGTGCTCACCCCTCAGGGCCAGGGCGTCGAGAACTCGGGGCTCCGGGGCGCCGACCTCGTCTTCGGCCGGGCCACCGGCGCCGCCGCGGGGGCGCTCGCGGACGTCACCCCGCTCTCCATGGTCGTCGGCGCCCTGCTCGTCGCGGCGATCGCGCTGATCCGGAGACGCCCGGCGCTGGCCGTCGCCTCCGTCGGCTCGATCGTCGTCACGGCCGGGCTCACCCAGCTGCTCAAGAACGTGGTCCTCGAGCGGCCCGAGCTGGTCGACACCGACTCCTGGTACACCGGCGGCAGCTTCCCGAGCGGGCACACCGCGGCGGCCGTCTCGGTGGTCTTCGCCCTGGCGATGGTCGTCCCCGGGCGCGCGCGGACCGTCGTGCTCGCGCTGGGCGGCGCGGTCGTGGTGCTGGTCGGCAACCTGACGATGGCCGCCTCCTGGCACCGGGCGAGCGACGTCCTCGGGGCCGACCTCGTCGCGCTCGCCTCCGCCTCCGCCGCCTGCGCGTGGCTGACCACCAGGGCCCAGGTGGGCCGAGCGCCGAAGAGGCCCGCGCGGCGCGGGGTGAACCGGCTGCTCCTGGTGTGCTCGGTGATCGTGGTGGTGCTGCTCGCGGCTCTCGCCGTCCAGGGCATCCAGTACTACCCCGACGACACGAAGGACCTCACCGCCTTCGCGCTCCTGCAGCTCCTGGCGGTGTCGACGTCGGCGCTCGCCGTGCTCGGCTTCTCCCTCGCGTGGCGCGGACTGGACGTCGGTGGGGCGCTCACCTCGCCCGCGCCGCGTCAGCGGACCGCCTGACCGCTCCCGGTGTCGGAGGGGCGATCTACACTCGGAGGGACATGATTTTCCTCTTCGATCCGAGCGGCTCCCGCGCCACCCCGGTCATCGTCGGTCCCCCCGGCGGCCCCGGGGACGCGCCCCGCACCGACCCGGCGCACGAGCAGCTCGTCGCGGGGCTGAACCCCCAGCAGCGCGAGGCGGTCGAGTACCGCGGAGACGCGCTGCTCATCGTCGCGGGTGCGGGCTCGGGCAAGACCAGCGTCCTCACCCGGCGCATCGCGAGCCTCCTGGGCAACGGCGAGGCCTGGCCGAGCCAGATCCTCGCGATCACGTTCACCAACAAGGCCGCGGCCGAGATGCGCGAGCGCGTCGAGAAGCTGGTGGGGCAGAGCGCCGAGGGGATGTGGATCTCGACGTTCCACTCCGCGTGCGTGCGGATCCTGCGCCGCGAGGCCGAGAACTTCGGCATGACCAAGTCGTTCACGATCTACGACTCGGGCGATCAGCGCGCCCTGCTCAAGCGCATCGTGAAGGACCTCGAGGCCGACTCGCTCGGGATCACCGTCGCGAGCGCCTCCGCGAAGATCTCCAAGCTCAAGAACGAGCTCGCCGACGTCGACTCCTACGCCCGCACCGCGAACCTCAGCGACCCGAACGAGGAGATGTTCCTCCAGGTCTTCCGGGCCTACTCGCGGGCGCTCGAGGGGGCGAACGCGTTCGACTTCGACGACCTGATCGCGCAGACCGTCTACCTCTTCCGCGCCTTCCCGCACGTCGCCGCGAAGTACCAGCGGCGCTTCCGCCACGTGCTGGTCGACGAGTACCAGGACACGAACCACGCCCAGTACTCGCTGATCCACGAGCTGACCCGGCCCGTGCCGCCGGCGACGATGGCCGCGGCGCAGTTCGACCGCCCCTACCGCGGACCGGTCACGGCCGACGGCTCCATCCCGGGGGCCTCGCTCACCGTCGTCGGCGATTCGGACCAGTCCATCTACGCGTTCCGCGGCGCCGACATCCGCAACATCGTCGAGTTCGAGCGCGACTTCCCGGGCTGCCGCGTGATCCTGCTCGAGCAGAACTACCGCTCGACGCAGAACATCCTCTCGGCGGCCAACGCCGTCATCTCGAACAACTTCGACCGTCGCGCGAAGAACCTCTGGTCCTCCAGCGGCGACGGGGAGAAGATCGTCGGCTACACCGGGTACTCGGGTCACGACGAGGCGCAGTTCGTGGTCGACGAGATCGCCCGCCTGCACGCGGCGGGCACCGGCTACGACGAGATCGCGGTCTTCTACCGCACCAACGCGCAGACCCGCGCGCTGGAGGAGATCTTCATCCGCTCCGCGCTGCCCTACCGGATCCTGGGCGGCACGAAGTTCTACGAGCGCGCCGAGATCAAGGACGCACTGGCGTACCTGATCACGGTGGCGAATCCGGCCGACGTGCTGGCGCTGCGGCGCATCATGAACACTCCGAAGCGGGGCATCGGCCCCGCGACGGAGGCGCAGCTGCAGTCGTTCGCCGACACCAACGCGGTGACCCTGCGGGAGGCGATGCGCAACGCCGGCTCGCTCGGGATGGGCCCGAAGGTGACGAAGGCGATCGTCGACCTCGCGACCCTCCTCGACGAGTGCGCGCTGATGCTCGACCCCGCACGGGAGGGCGGCGAGGCGAAGGTGCACGAGGTCCTGACGGCGCTCCTCACCCGCAGCGGCTACCTCGACATGCTCCGCGCCAGCCGCGACCCGCAGGACGAGGCCCGCGCCGAGAACGTCGACGAGCTCATCGCCGTCACCAAGGAGTTCGCGCGCAACAACCCGGACGGCGGGCTCGTGGACTTCCTCACCGAGGTCTCGCTGGTCGCCGCGGCCGACGACCTCGACGACGACTCCGGCACCGTCTCGCTGATGACGCTGCACACGGCGAAGGGCCTCGAGTACGACGCCGTGTTCCTCACCGGCATCGAGGAGGACCTGCTCCCGCACCGCATCTCGGCGAACGAGCCCGGCGGCCCGGCCGAGGAGCGGCGGCTGTTCTACGTGGGGATCACCCGGGCCCGCAAGCGCCTCTACCTCTCGCTCGCGATGACCCGCGCGCAGTACGGCGAGACGTCGGTCGCGATGCCGAGCCGGTTCCTGCAGGAGATCCCGGGAGAGCTGATCCAGTGGCGCCAGTCGCCCGGCGCGGCGACCTCACGCGGCGGCACGCAGCCCCGGGCCCTGAACGCTCAGCGGCCCGGCTTCGGCAAGTCGCGATCGAACACCGAGTTCCGGGAGGCGCTCGCCGCGGCGCCGAAGGCCAAGGGCGAGTTCCCGAACCGGATCACCGGCATGGTGCGCGACAACGGCGACCTCGAGCTGATCGCGGGCGACCGCATCCGGCACACCGACTTCGGCGAGGGGCGCGTGAACGCGGTGACGGGTGAGGGCTCGAAGCGCGTCGCGCACGTGCTCTTCGACCAGGTGGGCGCGAAGAAGCTGCTGATCAAGGTCGCGCCGATCGAGAAGATCTAGTCCGGTGGCGGCCGGATCGGCGGCCGCGCGGCTCGCGACGGAGGCGTTCTCCCCTGCGGTCCTCGCGGTGCTCGTGCCGGTCGTGGTCGGCGCGCGCGTCGCGGATCCGCCCCTGCTCGGCGTCGCGTGGGGAGCGCTCGCGGCGCTCTTCGTCGGCGTGGTGCCCTACCTCGTCATCCGCCTGCTGATGCGCACCGGCCGGATCCACGGCGACCATCACGTGCCCGACCGGCGCGAGCGGGCGCTGCCGATCGCGCTGGCGCTGGTGTCGATCGCGGCCGGCCTGGTACTGCTCGCCGTGCTCGGCGCTCCTGCCGCGGTGACCACGTTCGGTGTGGTGACGGTGGCCGTGGTGCTCGCCGTCGGCGTGGTCAACCTGGTCTGGAAGCTGTCCGGGCACGCGGCGGTGGTCGCCACCTGCGCCGTCGTCGTGCTGATCGCCTACGGACCGCTCTCCCTGCTGATCAGCGTGCCCATCGTCCTCTGGGTGCTCTGGTCGAGGGTGCGCCTCGGTGCGCACACCCCCGCTCAGGTCTTCGCGGGCGCCGCGGTCGGCACCGTCCTCGCCGGGACCGTCTGGTCCCTGCTCGGCTGACGTCCGTCCCTTCCCGTGTGCCCTCTGGTCGCCTTCCGCGAGATTCCACTCGAGTGGGAGGCACGCCGTGGCGGGCTCACCCGAGTGGCATCTCGCGGAAGGGGTCAGCCGGCGTAGCGCGCGACGAGCTCCCGCTTGAGGATCTTGCCGCTGGGCCCGAGCGGAAGGGCGTCGACGAACTCGACGCGGCGGGGGAACTTGAAGGCGGCGAGATGCTCGTTCGCGTAGGCGATCAGCTCCTCCGCGGTGGCGGTCGCCGACGGGGCGAGGATCACCGCGGCCATCACCTCCTGGCCGTGGCGCTCGTCCGGGATCCCGAAGACCGCCGCGTTCTGCACGGCCGGGTGCCCGATCAGCACCTCCTCGACCTCGCGCGGGTACACGTTGTAGCCGTTGCGGATGATCATGTCCTTCGTGCGGTCGAGGATGCGGATGTAGTCATCCTCGTCCTTCGTGCCCAGGTCGCCGGTGCGGAACCAGCCGTCAATCACCGCCTCCGCGGTCGCCGCCGGGTTGCCGAGGTACCCCTTCATCAGGTTGTGCCCGCGCACCACGATCTCGCCGAGCTCGCCCCGGGGGAGCAGCTCGACGCGGTCGGTCACGTCGGGGCGGGCGACCTCGACCTCGACGCCCCAGATCGGCGTGCCGACCGTGCCCGGCCGCGGCGGGACTCCGACGTGGTTGAAGGTGGCGACCGGGGAGGTCTCGGTGAGCCCGTAGCCCTCGTAGATCTCGACGCCGAACACCTCGCGGAAGCGCTCGATCACGGCGACGGGCAGGGCGGCGCCTCCCGAGACCGCGTAGCGCAGCGGCGGCCGGTCCTCGCGCCGGGTCGCGGCGTCGAGCAGGGCGACGTACATCGTGGGCACGCCCTCGAAGACCGTGCAGCCGTGGGCGATCATCGCCTCGAGCGCGGCGTCGCCGTCGAACTTCGGCACCAGGACGACCGTCGCGGCGGTGCGGAAGGCCGTGTTCATCGCGCAGACCTGCCCGAAGGTGTGGAAGAGCGGCAGCGCCCCGAGCACCACGTCGCCGCGGTGCAGGTCGAACGTGTTCATCAGCAGCACGTCCGACTGCGACACGATCGCGAAGTGCGTCCCCTCCGCCCCCTTCGGGCGGCCGGTGGTGCCGCTGGTGTAGAGGATCGTCGCCGTGTCGGAGGGGGAGCGGGGCACGTAGCCGTCGATCGGAGTCGCCTCCGCGGCGAGGTCCTCCAGGCGCGGAAGGGGCGAGGCGGTGCCGTCGGGCACCATCACGCTCAGCACGGGAACGTCGGCGAGGTCCGCTCCGGCGGCCCCCTCGGCGAGCAGCGGAGCGGCGCACACGAGCGCGACGGCTCCGGAGTCGCGCAGGACGTAGGCGATCTCGTCGTGCTTGAGCAGGGCGTGCACGGGGACCACCACGGCGCCGAGCGCGAGGACGGCGAAGTAGCCGCGGGGGAAGTCGGGGACGTTCGGGACGAGCAGGGCCACGCGGTCGCCCGGTCCGATCCCCTGGGCGCGCAGGGCTCCGGCGTAGGCACGGGTCTGCCGCCAGAGGGTCGCGTAGTCGACGGCCTGCTCGCCGACGCGGATGGCGATCGTGTCAGGGGTGCGCCGCGCCGCCTCCGCCAGGATGGCCGCGACGGAGAGGGTGCCGAAGCCGGCGGCGGGCGGGGGAGCGGCGGGGGCCTCGGCCGTGCGGGGTTCGGTGATGCTCATCAAGGCTCCAGTCGTCGTTGACCGCCGCGGCGGATGCCGGGTGCTTCACCGTAGATCCGCCGGGCGGCCGCGTCGAGCGATCCGCACCGGATGTTCAGCACGGACGGGCGGGGAGTGCGCATCCCGGCGCCGAGCGGAAGGGGGTGCGGGAGGCGCGGGCGGCTGCCTACAGTCGGACTGCTGCGGCCCGGTTCCGCGGGTCGGACGACGGGAGGCGCGATGCGCGGCGAGGCGACGCTCTACACGGATGCGGTGGTGACGGCTCCGTTCGCCCTCGCGGTGATCGCAGAGGCGACCGGCTCGCGAGTGGTCGGCGCGCGGACCGCGGACGCGCACGTCCCGCTCTACAGCGGTCCGACGAGCGCGCGGGTCGAGATCGCGGGGTTCGGCGACAGCGTGCCGGTCACCGTCGACGTGCGCGACGAGCGCGGGATCGACGAGGCGCGTGCGGCCGCGCAGGCGCTCGGGCTGGAGCTCGCCGCCTACGCGGGCTGGGAGGTCGTGGCCGGCTTCTGAGCGTCGCGTCGGACCCGGGCGAGGTAGTAGCGGCTGGGCGCCGTCCTCACGATCGCGGGAAGCAGGCGGTAGGCGGCGAAGGTGCGCGAGAGCGCCCGCTCGAACCGCGCCTCCTGCCGTGCGGTCCAGTGGAAGCCGAAGGGCTCGCGGAGCGCCGCCGGGAGCAGACCGGCGGTGATCAGGCGGAGGTAGGGGCCGAGCGGGCGCAGGTACCAGGCGGCGATGCTCGGGCCCAGCAGGTCGTGGGCGACCCGGCGGGCCGCGGGCGTGACCTCGAGGCGCTCCAGCTCCCGCTCCCAGTAGGCGTCGAACGCGGTGCGGGAGTCGGGCCAGAGGTCCGCGGGCATCTGCAGGGCCGCGCCGACGACGACGGAGCGGCGCACGATGTCGTCCGCCTCCTCCTCGCTCAGCGCACCGAAGGCGCCCTCGTAGAGCTGCAGCATCGACTGGGTGAGCGTCGCCGCGACCCAGCGCTGCAGCTCCGGGTCGAAGGCCGTATAGCCGGGGCCGCGCACGGGCACGTGCGCCCTGTTCACGCGGCGGCGGACGGCGCGCACGTCCTCGGGAGTGCCGTAGTGCAGGACGTAGAGGTAGGAGAGCGTCCCGTGCAGGCGGTTCACGGCCCGGTGCACGAAGTCGGAGTGGTCGGCGACGCCCTGCCCGACCGCCGGGTGCGCGATCTGGAGGAGGATCGCGCGCGCGCCCGCCAGCAGGAACACGCCCTCGCGGAAGACGTCCGGGGTGCGGGAGGCCGACGACATGGCTCCACGCTACGCGGGAGCGGCGGGCGGAATAGGAGCCGGTGCCCCCGGCGGGCGTCCGGCGGGCGCGGAGCGACCGCACGGGAAGCCCCCGGCGGGTGCGGAGTAGACTCGGCGCGGCCCAGGGACAGTGCCGAGACTCCGGCGTCGTCCGGGCCACCTCGAACTCGAAACGCAAGCGCGCTCGGCGCGGAATGGGAATGCAGCGTGGATCTCTTCGAATACCAGGCCCGTGATCTGTTCGAGAAGTACGGCGTCCCCGTGCTCCCGGGCATCGTCGCCGACACGCCGGAGGAGGTGCGCGCCGCGGCGGAGAAGCTGGGCGGCGTCACCGTCGTCAAGGCGCAGGTCAAGATCGGCGGCCGCGGCAAGGCGGGCGGCGTGAAGGTCGCGAAGACCCCCGAGGACGCGTTCGCCGCGGCGCAGTCGATCCTCGGCCTCGACATCAAGGGCCACGTCGTCAAGCGCGTCATGGTCGCCGGCGGTGCGCGCATCGACCGCGAGTTCTACTTCTCGGTGCTGCTGGACCGGGCCAACCGCTCCTACCTCTCGCTCACCTCCTACGAGGGCGGCATGGAGATCGAGCAGCTCGCCGTCGAGCGCCCCGACGCCCTCGCGCGCGTCGAGGTCGTCCCCGGCCGGGGCATCGACCAGGCCAAGGCCGAGGAGATCGCCCGCGCGGCGAAGTTCCCGGAGGAGCTGATCGCCAAGGTCGCGCCCGTCCTGGTGAAGCTCTACGACGTCTACACCGGCGAGGACGCCACGCTCGTCGAGGTGAACCCGCTCGTGCTCACCGAGGAGGGCGACATCGTCGCGCTCGACGGCAAGGTCTCGCTCGACGAGAACGCCGGCTTCCGCCACGCGGACCACGCCGCGCTCGAGGACAAGGACGCCGCCGACCCGCTCGAGGCGAAGGCCAAGGAGAACGACCTCAACTACGTGAAGCTCGACGGCGAGGTCGGCATCATCGGCAACGGCGCGGGCCTGGTCATGTCGACCCTCGACGTCGTCGCCTACGCCGGAGAGAGGCACAACGGCGTGAAGCCGGCCAACTTCCTCGACATCGGCGGCGGAGCCTCCGCCCAGGTGATGGCGAACGGCCTCGACGTGATCCTCGGCGACGAGCAGGTCAAGAGCGTCTTCGTCAACGTCTTCGGCGGCATCACCGCGTGCGACGCGGTAGCCAACGGCATCCTCCAGGCGCTCGAGATCCTCGGCGACTCGGCCACGAAGCCGCTCGTCGTCCGCCTCGACGGCAACAAGGTCGAGGAGGGCCGCGCGATCCTCCAGGCCGCCGCCAACCCGCTCATCACGCTCGCCGCGACCATGGACGAGGGCGCCGACAAGGCCGCCGAACTCGCCGCCGCGTAACGGACCCGACGACTCAAGGAATCAGAGAACAAGCATGTCGATCTTCCTCACCAAGGACTCCAAGGTCATCGTCCAGGGCATCACCGGCGGCGAGGGCACCAAGCACACCGCGCTGATGCTCAAGGCCGGCACGAACGTGGTCGGCGGCGTCAACGCCCGCAAGGCCGGCACGACCGTCACCCACGGCGACGTCGAGCTCCCCGTCTTCGGCACCGTGAAGGAGGCGATGGAGGCCACCGGCGCCGACGTCTCCATCGCGTTCGTGCCGCCCGCCTTCTCGAAGGACGCCGTCATCGAGGCGATCGACGCCGAGATCGGCCTCCTCGTCGTCATCACCGAGGGCATCCCGGTGCAGGACTCCGCGGAGTTCTGGGCGTACGCGCAGGAGAAGGGGAACAAGACGCGGATCATCGGCCCCAACTGCCCCGGCATCATCACGCCGGGCGAGTCGCTCGTGGGCATCACCCCCGCGACGATCACCGGCAAGGGCCCGATCGGCCTCGTCTCGAAGTCGGGCACCCTGACCTACCAGATGATGTACGAGCTGCGCGACCTCGGCTTCTCGACCGCCATCGGCATCGGCGGCGACCCGATCATCGGCACGACGCACATCGACGCGCTCGCCGCGTTCGAGGCCGACCCCGAGACGAAGGCGATCGTGATGATCGGCGAGATCGGCGGCGACGCCGAGGAGCGCGCCGCGGACTTCATCAAGGCGAACGTCACGAAGCCCGTCGTCGGCTACGTCGCGGGCTTCACCGCCCCCGAGGGCAAGACGATGGGCCACGCCGGCGCCATCGTCTCCGGCTCCGCCGGGACCGCGCAGGCCAAGAAGGAGGCCCTCGAGGCCGCGGGCGTGAAGGTCGGCAAGACGCCGTCCGAGACGGCCGCCCTGCTCCGCGAGGTCTACGCGGCGCTCTAGCGCCCGTCCTCCCCGCACCACCGTCGGAACGGACGGTGCCCCTGCTCCGGCGGGCGGCGCCGTCCGTTCCGTCGTCGGGGCGGGTCCGGCCGGAGTAGCGTCGCAGAGTGACCCGCCGCCTCGGACTCGACCTGCTGACCTTCGTGCCGTACCCGGAGGGCCCCGAGCAGCCCGGCGACGCCGCGCGGAGCCTCGAGGACGGGCTCGCTCTGCTCGAGCTCGCCGAGGAGCTCGGCTACGGCACCGGCTGGGTCCGCGTGCGGCACTTCGAGCGCTACCTCGCGTCTCCGATGACCTTCTTCGCGGCCGCCTCCCAACGGACCCGCCGCCTCCGCCTCGGGACCGCGGTCATCGGCGCCCGCTACGAGTCGCCCGTGCGCCTCGCCGAGGACGCCGCGACCGTGGACCTGCTCTCGGGCGGACGCCTCGACCTCGGCGTCAGCAGCGGCTTCGCGCATCTCGCCTCCGTCTTCGACGGGGTATTCGGGCAGGCCGAGCGCGACTTCCGCGAGGAGGCGCAGGAGCGCATCGCGCGACTCCGCGAGGCGCTCTCGGGCGCCGTGCTCGGCGTCGCGGAGTCGGCCCTGATGTCGGTCCCGGTCGGCGCTCCGCTGGTTCAGCAGCCGCACGCGCCCGGCCTCGCCGACCGGCTCTGGTACGGGGCGGGAACGGTGTCCTCCGCGGTCCGGGCAGGCGAGCAGGGCATGCACCTGCAGGTGTCCACGCTCAACACGGAGGAGACGGGCCTGCCGTTCGCCGAGCAGCAGGCGGTGCAGATCCGCGCCTACCGCGAGGCCTTCGCCGCAGCGCACCCGGGGCGCACGTCGAGGGTGACGGCGGGCCGGATCGTGCTGCCGCTGCTCGACGCCGCCGACGAGGAGGCGCACCGCCCCTTCATCGAGGGCTACCTCGCGCGGATGGACGACGAGGGCCGCCCCCGCACGGCCGACCGGTCGATCATCGCCGCCCCGATGCGCTTCAGCCCCCTCCACGTCGGGAGCCCGGAGCGGATCGTCGCATCGCTCGCCGCGGATCCGGCGCTCGCGGAGGCGGACGCGCTCACGGTGACGCTCCCGGCGGTCGGCGGGGTGGAGTCGCACCGGCGCATCCTGCGCGCCGTCGCCGAGCGCATCGCCCCTCAGCTGGGCTGGACGCCCGGGGCTTGAGGATCAGCGCCGCGCGAGCAGTGCCCGGACGGGCCGCTGCAGAAGGAGCAGAAGCAGCCACCAGAGCCCGACCGACGGGACCAGCAGCGCCAGCGCCAGTGCGACGAGGAGCAGCGCGAGAGGCAGCAGGGCGGGCGCGAGCGGCAGGGGCCCTGTGCCGGGCCGCCTGAGCTCCGGGTGCCGGGAGAGGCGCAGCTCGATCAGGACCAGCGCCCCGCTCATCGCGGCCATCGTGCCGATGTAGAGCCCGAACGTCGCCCGGGAGTCCGGGAACAGCGCCAGCGCGCTCGTCGAGAACGGGAAGAACGCCAGCGCGGCCAGCCAGAGCAGGTCCAGCCACACCAGGGCGCCGTCGTAGTCCCCGGCGATCTCGAAGACGCGGTGGTGGGGGATCCAGAAGACGGCGATGACCGCGAAGGAGAGCGCGAAGGCGAGGACCGAGTCCAGGTGCTCCGCGAGCAGCGCCGGGACTCCGCCGCCCTCCCGGGCGACCTCTGGAGCCAGCTGCACCAGCGGCAGGACGAGGACGGTGATGGCGATGGCGGCGGTCGCGTCCGAGAAGTTGACGAGCCGGTCGAGCCCGCGCTCCGTCCGGCGGTGGGCCGCTCGTCCTCCGGGGCGACCGCGGTGCACCAGGCGCTCGATCGGACCCGAGAGCAGGAGCAGCAGGAGCGCGAACATGTTGACGGCCGGCACGGCGACGGCGAGCACGAGGGCCGCGAGGAGGACGCTGATCACGATCAGCGACCTCGAGAGGGAGCGCCGCGGTTCCGCCCCCAGGGCCAGGAGATCCGGGTCGCGGCGCACGATGAGCTGCATCGCGAGGGTCGCCGCGCTCGCCGCGATCATCGTGCCGATGTAGAGCGCGATGACGCTGCCGTCGGTGTCGAGCACGTTCGAGATCAGGTTCGCCGCGAAGGGGAGCAGCACGACCGCGGCCAGCCAGACGAAGTTCGCGACGACGAGCGCGGGCGAGTACCGGGCCACGCCCTCGAAGACGGAGTGGTGGACCGCCCACAGCCGCCCGATCACGGCGAACGTGATGAAGAAGGCGGAGAGGGTGCCGTAGTGACCTGTGAGGAGGGACCCCAGATCGGCCGCGCGGCCCTCCTCGACCACGTCGACCAGGGGGAGGACGAGGAACGTGATGGCGATGGCGACGACGGCGTCGGAGAAGTTCACGAGGCGGTCCAGGCCGCGCTCCGTCCGTGCGTCCGAGGTCCCCGTCATGGCTCCGACACTAGAGGGCCGGGCGGCGCGCCCCTGACCCTCCTCCGAGCGCGCCGCCGCTAGGCTCGTCAGGCCCATGAACCGGATCACCGTCGCCCTCCTCGCCGCCTTCGACGCCGCGCTGTCGGCGCTGATCGGGATCGCGATCCCGCTCGTCCCGCTGACCGTCCTCTGGGCCGTGCAGTACGACACGACGGTCGACTTCGGCGTGTTCTGGCGGGTCGCCGCCGACGCCTGGCTGCTCGGCCACGGGGCCGACCTGCAGGCGGCGCTGGCCCCCGACTCCGCCCTCGCCGTGGCGCTGCCCGGAGGCGCGGACGCCTTCCCGGTGACGATCGCTCCGTTGGCGTTCGCACTCCTCACCGTGCTGCTCGGCGCGCGCACCGGCCGCCGCGCCCAGGAGTCGCCGTTCCGGGCCATCGGCGTCCTCGTCGCGATCGCGACCTACCTGGCGATCGCGCTCCTGGTCTCGCTCGGATCCGCGGACCCGGCCGCCACCGTCGATCCCCTGCAGGGGACGCTGCTGCCGCCGCTCGTCTTCGCGCTGGGGGTGCTCGTCGGAGCAGCGCTCCACTCCGCCCGCAGCGACGAGGCCGACCCCCTCGGCGAGCTGGCCGCCTCCGCGCTCGACCGCGTCCCCGCGCCGGGGCCCGGGCTCGTCCTCGCGTCGCTGCGCGGGGGAGCGCTCGCCGCGGCGGGCGTGGTCGGCGTCGCGGCGGTGCTCATCGCCGTGCTGCTGGTCGTGCACTACACCTCGGTCGTAGCGCTCTACGAGAGCCTGGGCGCCGAGGCGCTCGGCGGCCTGGCCCTCACTCTCGGGCAGCTCGCGTTCCTCCCGAACCTGGTGATCTGGGCGGCGAGCTGGCTGATCGGCCCGGGCTTCGCCCTGGGCACCGGCTCCTCCGTGAGCGCGGCCGGGACGCTGCTCGGACCGATCCCGTCGATCCCGGTCCTCGCCGCACTGCCCGCAGGGGACTCGGCCTTCGGATTCCTCGGACTGCTCGTGCCGCTGCTCGCCGGGTTCGCCGCGGGATGGCGGCTGCGGCGCGGCGTGATCGAGGCGCTCGACGGACGCTCGCTGCTGCGCTGGGGCGCCGCCGCGGCCGGCGGGATCGGCGTGGTCGGCGGCCTGCTGCTCGGGCTCCTCGCCTGGTTCTCGGCGGGCGCCGCCGGGCCCGGGCGGCTCGCCCAGGTGGGCCCGGACCCGCTCGTCGTCGGGGCGGTCGCCGCCCTCGAGCTCGCGCTGGCCGCGGGCCTGGGCCTCGCCGCGGGCCGCAGCCGACGCGGCTGACGCCGGCGGAGGCGTCCCCCTAGACTTGCGCAGTGCTGAAGTTGGTCGTGCTCCTCTCCGGCGGCGGATCGAACCTCCGCGCCCTGCTGGACGCCACCGGCGACGAGGGCTTCCCCGCCCGCATCGTCGCGGTCGGCAGCGACACCGACGCCGAGGGCTTCCGCCACGCCGAGGAGCGCGGAGTCCCCGCCTTCACGGTCGCGCCGCGCGGCTTCTCCTCGCGCGACGAGTGGGGCGCCGCCCTGCTCCGGCGCATCCGGGAGTGGGAGCCCGACCTCGTCGTCTGCGCGGGCTTCATGCGCATCCTGCCGCCCGTGGTGGTGGACGCGCTCAGCCCGCGGATGATCAACACGCACCCCGCCCTGCTGCCCCTCTTCCCCGGCGCCCACGCCGTCCGCGACGCCCTCGCCGCCGGCGCGACCGAGACCGGCGTCACCGTGCACGTGATCGACACCGGCGTCGACACGGGACCCGTCATCGCCCAGGAGAGCCTCGCCGTGCTCCCCGGCGAGAGCGAGGACGCGCTGCACGAGCGCATCAAGACCATCGAGCGTCGCCTGCTGGTGCAGACGGTGCTCGACATCGCCCACGGAACCGTCGACCTCGAGGAGCTCGCCCGCGCATGAGCATCACCGCCCACGACCCCAGCAGCTACGACGACCGCGACCGGGTCCCCGTCCGCCGGGCGCTGATCTCGGTCAGCGACAAGACCGGCCTGCTCGAGCTCGGAGCGGCGCTCGCCGCGGCCGGCGTCGAGCTCGTCTCCACCGGCTCGACCGCAGCGACCCTCCGCGGCGCCGGCCACGAGGTCACCGACGTCTCGGCCGTCACCGGGTTTCCGGAGTCGCTCGACGGCCGCGTGAAGACGCTGCACCCGGCCGTGCACGCGGGCATCCTCGCCGACCTGAGGCTCGCCTCGCACCGCGAGCAGCTGGAGCAGCTCGACATCGCCGCGTTCGAGCTGGTCGTGGTGAACCTGTACCCGTTCCGCGAGACCGTCGCCGGCGGCGCCGACGCGGCGACCGTGGTCGAGAACATCGACATCGGGGGCCCGGCCCTCGTCCGCGCCTCCGCGAAGAACCACGCGAACGTCGCGATCGTCGTCGATCCGGCCGACTACTCCGGGATCGCGACCGCCCTCGCCGACGGCGGCACGACGCTCGCCGCGCGCCGCACCCTGGCGGCCCGCGCCTTCGCGCACACCGCCTCCTACGACTCCGCCGTCGCCGCCTGGTTCGCCGGGCAGGAGGCGGCCGAGGGCGTCGAGGGCTCGGTCGAGATCCGCGGGACCCTGCAGCAGGTCCTCCGCTACGGCGAGAACTCGCACCAGAAGGCGGCCCTCTACGTCTCGCCCGACGGCACCGGCATCGCGCAGGCGACGCAGCTGCACGGCAAGGAGATGTCCTACAACAACTACGTCGACGCCGACGCGGCCGTCCGCGCGGCGTACGACTTCGTACTGCCCGCCGTCGCGATCATCAAGCACGCGAACCCGTGCGGCATCGCGATCGCGAGCTCGAAGGCGATCGACCCCATCGCCTCCGCCCACCGCCGCGCCCACGAGTGCGACCCGGTGTCGGCCTTCGGCGGCGTCATCGCCGCGAACCGGCCCGTCACCCTCGCCATGGCCGAGACGGTGAAGGAGATCTTCACCGAGGTGCTCGTCGCCCCCGGCTTCGAGCCCGAGGCGCTCGAGGTGCTGAAGACCAAGAAGAACCTGCGCCTGCTGCAGCTCCCCGACTTCTACGCCCCCGTGGAGCGCGAGTTCAAGCAGATCTCCGGCGGCCTGCTGCTGCAGGAGCCGGACCGCTTCATCGGCGGCCCCGGCGAGGTCAGCTCCGGCTGGCAGCTCGTCGCCGGCGAGCCCGCCGACGCCGACACGATGCTCGACCTCGAGTTCGCGTGGAAGGCCTGCCGCGCCGTCAAGTCGAACGCGATCCTCCTCGCCAAGGGCGGCGCCTCCGTCGGCGTCGGCATGGGTCAGGTCAACCGCGTCGACTCCTGCCACCTCGCCGTCACCCGCGCCGGCGACCGCGCCCCCGGCACCGTCGCCGCCTCCGACGCGTTCTTCCCCTTCGCCGACGGCCTCGAGGTGCTCCTCGCCGCCGGCGTGAAGGCCGTCGTCCAGCCCGGCGGCTCCGTCCGCGACGCCGAGGTCATCGACGCGGCCGCCCGCGCCGGCGTCACGATGTACACGACGGGGGAGCGGCACTTCTTCCACTGAGTGACGGGCGCTCCGCGCCCGTCACTCAGGTGCTTGTCTTCCCCGCCGCTCCCTGCGCGGCGGGGCGCGGTCGGCTCGGCGACGCTGTGCGTTCCGTGGAGCGGGGAGCGTCGCCGGTCGCGGGAATCGCTTGGCACGCGATCCCCGCTGAACCGGCTCTGCCTTGCGGTGCTCGTCTTCCCCGCCGCTCCCTGCGCGGCGGGGCGCGGTCGGCTTCGCGACGGGGTGCGTTCCGTAGAGCGGGTAGCGTCGCCGACCGCGGGAATCGCTTGGCACGCGATTCCCGCTGAGTCGGCTCTGCCTTGCGGTGGGCGGTTTCCCGGCCGCTCCTCGCGCGGCGGGGCGTGGTCGGTGCCACGACGTGAGGCTTTCCATGGAGTGGGGGCGTCGCCGGTCACGGGAATCGCTTGGCACGCGATTCCCGCTGAAACCGCTCTGCGGTGCGGTGAGTGGCTCTTAGGGGGCTGCTAGGGGATCGACAGGCGAGGCGCGGGCGGGGGCGCGTAGGGTCGCCGGGTGCCTTCCGACTCGACGCCCGCGTCCACTCCCGACACCCCGACCGCAGCGACCACCACCGCCCCGAACCGGGACCGCGCGCCCGGGACGGGCCGCCGGATCCTCGTCGCGCTGCTCGCCGCCGCGGCGACCGCGCTCGTGGCGCACCTCGCCAACCTGCTGGCCTTCTTCATCGGCAACCAGCTGCAGCCCGGCTCCATCCCGCAGGTCAACGCCTACTTCCTGCTCTCGAGCGTGCTCGGCTTCGTGGTCGTCCTCGTCCTCGCCGTCGCGGGGATGCTCGGACGCACCTGGAGCGCCGCCCTCGCGGGACTCGTCGCGGGCGTGGTCGGAGCCGTGTTCGGCACGCTCGTCCAAGCCAGCGCCACCGGCGAGGCCGTCACGGGCGCCGTCTGGGCCTCCATCTTCCAGACCTTCGCCGGACTCAACCTCGTCTTCCTGCTCGCGTTCACCGTCTCGGCGGCGAGCGTCGGCCACACGCTCTGGAACCGCCTCCGCATCACGGGCGCTCCGGCCGCCGTCGTCACCGACCGCCGCATCGCGATCGTCCGGGCCCCGGCCGCCGACCTCTCGGCGGGCGAGCTCACCCACCTCGAGCGCGTCCCCGTCGACCAGCAGCGCGCCCAACAGCAGTGGGAGGCGTACGTCGACCTGCTCGAGCGGGCCGGCTGGGAGACGGTCGAGGCCGCACCGGCGCCCGGACTCGCCGACTCCGTCTTCCTCGAGGACGCGGTCGTCGTCTTCGGCGACCACGCCGTGATCGCCCGGTCCGGAGCGGAGTCCCGCCGCGGAGAGACGGCGGGCGCCGAGGAGGCCGTCCGCGCCCTCGGCCTGACGGTCGACCGCATCGAGGAGCCGGGCACGCTCGACGGCGGCGACGTCCTCAAGGTGGGATCGACGGTCTACGTCGGCCGCGGAGGCCGGACCGACGCGGCGGGGGTAGCCCAGCTGCGCGCGATCCTCCGCCCCCGCGGGTACGACGTCGTCGCGGTCCCGCTGACCAAGGTGCTGCACCTCAAGAGCGCCGTGACCGCGCTGCCCGACGGCACGGTCATCGGCTGGGAGCCGGTCGTCGACGAGCCGCGCCTGTTCCCCTTCTTCCTGCCGATGCCCGAGGAGGCGGGCGCCCACGTGGTCGTCCTCGACGACGACACACTCCTGATGGCCGCCTCCGCTCCCCGGAGCGCCGAGCTGCTGAAGAGCCTGGGCTACCGCGTCCTGACCGTGGACATCTCGGAGTTCGAGAAGCTCGAGGGCTGCGTCACCTGCCTCTCGGTCCGCGTCCGCTGACGGCGGAGGCGGGGGAACCGCCGGATCGCGGCGGCCGCTGGACGGAGCACATAGCCCGGGTATAGCCTTCAAGGCTGCCCGGAGCTCTTCGGCCCGGTGGCACCTCCCGCCTCCCCTGCCGGGTGGGCGGGGAGGCCCCGCCCTCGTCGCGAAAGCCCTCCGCCGTGTCCGCTCCCGCCCTCCCGTCTCCCGGCGCCCCCGCGCAGAAGCGCCCGAGCACGCTGCAGACCCTGCTGCGCCTCGTCCCCTTCGTCGGCGACTCCCTGCCCCGGCTGGTCGGCGGCATCGCGGTCGCGCTCGTGGCGAGCCTGGTGTCGCTGGTCATCCCGATCGTCCTGCAGCAGCTCGTCGACGGGCCGCTGGGGGACGGAGCGGCCTCCGCCGGCTCCGGCGACCTCGGGCCGCTGATCGGCCCGGTCGCCGTCATCCTCGTGCTCGGCGTCGTCGAGGCCGGTGCCATCGCGCTGCGCCGCCGGATGGTCCTCACCCCCAGCACGCGGATCGAGGCGCGCATGCGCTCGGCGCTCTACAGCCGCCTGCAGGACCTCCCCGTCTCGTTCCACGACCGCTGGCAGAGCGGGCAGCTCCTGTCGCGGGCGATGAGCGACCTCAGCCTCATCCGCCGCTGGATCGCCTTCGGCTTCGTCCTGCTCGTGGTCAACGCGCTGACGATCGTCGTCGGCTTCGGCGTCCTCGTCTACTGGAACCCGATCCTCGGCGTGCTCTTCGTCGTGTGCTCGATCCCGGTCTGGATCTACGGGTTCGCGTTCGAGAAGCGCTACTCGAGCATCGCGCGCCGCAGCCAGGACCAGGCGGGCGACCTCGCCACGACCGTCGAGCAGTCGGTGCACGGCATCCGCGTCCTGAAGGCCTTCGGCCGCCACCAGCACGCGCTGGAGAACTTCGCCGGCCAGGCCGAGAAGCTCCGCGGCACCGAGATCGACAAAGCCCGTGCCATCGCCGGGATCTGGCTCGTCCTCCTGCTGGTGCCGGACATCGCGTTCGCGCTCTGCCTGCTCGGCGGGGTCTGGCTCGCCGCGGCCGGTCAGCTGAGCGTCGGCGAGCTGTTCGCCTTCTTCGCCACCGCGACCGTGCTGCGCTGGCCGGTCGAGTCGATCGGCTTCCTCCTCTCGATGACCTTCGACACCCGCACGGCGGTCGACCGCTACTTCGAGGTGATGGACAGCCGGAACACCATCACCGACCCGGAGGACCCCGAGACGATCCTCGAGCCGCGCGGCCGGGTGCGCTTCCGCGACGTCCACTTCCGGTACCAGGACGCCCCCGAGCGCTACCGCGACCTCCTCGACGGCGTCGACCTCGAGGTCGAGCCGGGCGAGACGATGGCGCTGGTCGGCATCACCGGCTCCGGGAAGACGACGCTCACCGCGCTGCTCCCGCGCCTCTACGACGTGACCGGCGGAGCCATCGAGCTCGACGGCGTCGACATCCGCCGGCTCCGCCGCGACGAGCTGCGCATGCACATCGGCATGGCGTTCGAGGACGCGACGCTCTTCTCCACCAGCGTGCGCGAGAACGTCCTCCTCGGCCGACCCGACGCGACCGAGGAGGAGCTGCTCGAGGCCCTCGAGATCGCGCAGGCCGACTTCGTCCACCGCCTTCCCGAGGGCCTGGACACCAAGGTGGGCGAGGAGGGGATGAGCCTCTCCGGCGGCCAGCGCCAGCGCCTGGCCCTCGCCCGCGCGGTGGCCGCTCGTCCGGCGGTGCTTGTCCTCGACGACCCGCTCTCGGCGCTCGACGTCGACACGGAGGCGCGCGTCGAGGCAGGGCTGCGCCGCGTGCTCGGCGACACCACGGCGATCATCGTCGCCCACCGCCCCTCGACGGTGGCGCTCGCCGATCGCGTGGCACTGATGGAGGAGGGCCGCATCACCGCGGTCGGCACCCACAGCGAGCTGCTCGCGAGCAGCCCGCACTACCGCTTCGTCATCTCGAGCCTCGAGGAGGACGAGCTGACCCGGCCCGCCGGAACCGAGCGCATCGGCTCCCGCCCCACGACGACCCACCAGGAGACGCGATCATGAGCACGCTCGGATCCTCCGAGGAGCGCGACGACCTCAGCAGAGCGGAGTCGGCGGCCCTGCGCCGGCGCTCGCTGCGGCTGCTCGGCTCCCTGCTGCGGCCGCTCCGGCTGCGGCTGGTGCTCACCGCGGTCGTGGTCGTCGTCGCGACCGCTGCCCAGGTCGCGGGACCGGCGCTGATCGCGGCGGGCATCGACAACGGTCTGCCCGCGGTCCTCGCGGGGAACGCGGTCCCGCTGGCGGTCACGGTCGGCGCCTACATCCTCACCGGACTCGTCGGCGCGCTCCTGGTCGCCTGGTACACCGTGCTCTCCGCGAGGGTGAGCCAGGCGATCCTGATCGACCTGCGCAAGCGGGTCTTCCTGCACACCCAGAAGCTGAGCCTGGAGTTCCACGAGAACTACACCTCCGGCCGGATCATCTCGCGCCAGACCAGCGACCTCGACTCCATCCGCGAGCTGCTCGACTCCGGCATCAACCAGCTGGTGCAGGGTGCGCTCTACATGGGCTTCGTCGCGATCGCCCTCGTCTCCCTGGACGGCGTGAGCGGCATCGTGCTCGCCTGCGCCCTGGTGCCGCTCGCGCTGCTCACCCGCTGGTTCCAGAAGCGGTCGCAGGCGCTGTTCCGCGGCACCCGCGTCGCCTCGTCGCGACTGATCGTGCAGTTCGTGGAGTCGATGACCGGCATCCGCGCCGTGCAGACCTTCCGCACGCAGAAGCGCAACGAGTCCGTGTTCGGCGGGGTCGTCGAGCAGTACCGGCTCGCCTACAAGCGCGTCTTCGGGGTGTTCGGCACCTTCGACCCCGGGCTCGTGCTGATCGGCAACGTCACCGTCGCCGTGGTGCTGTTCATCGGCGGCGTCCGCGTGCTCGACGGCGGGCTCGAGATCGGCGCGCTGCTGGCGGTCCTGCTCTACACCCGGCGCTTCTTCGACCCGGTGCAGGAGATGGCGATGTTCTACAACTCCTACCAGTCGGCGGCCGCCGCGCTCGAGAAGATCTCGGGCGTGCTGGCCGAGGAGCCGAGCGTCCCGGATCCGGCCCGCCCGGTCGACCTGCGCCAGGCGCGGGGCCGCCTCGGCTTCGAGGGCGTCCGCTTCGCCTACACCGCCGACCGCGAGGTGCTGCCGCGCTTCGACCTCGACATCCCCGCAGGGCAGACCATCGCCCTCGTCGGGTCCACGGGCGCCGGCAAGACGACGCTCGCCAAGCTGATCTCGCGCTTCTACGACCCGAGCGACGGCGTGGTGACCCTCGACGGCGTGGACCTGCGGCAGCTGCACCCGAAGGACCTGCGGCGCGCGATCGTGATGGTCACCCAGGAGGCGTACCTCTTCTCCGGATCCGTCGCCGACAACATCGCGATCGGGCGGCCGACCGCGTCCTACGACGAGATCGTCCGGGCCGCGCAGGCGGTCGGCGCGCACGAGTTCATCCAGGCGCTGCCGGACGGCTACGACACCGACGTGAACAAGCGCGGCGGCCGCGTCTCGGCCGGTCAGCGCCAGCTGATCTCGTTCGCCCGCGCGTTCCTGGCCGACCCGGCGGTGCTGATCCTGGACGAGGCGACCTCCTCCCTCGACATCCCGAGCGAGCGCCTGGTGCAGCAGGGCCTGCAGACGCTCCTGGCGGACCGCACGGCGGTCATCATCGCGCACCGCCTCTCGACGGTCGCGATCGCCGACCGGGTGCTGGTGATGGAGCACGGCCGCATCGTCGAGGACGGCACTCCGGAGGCGCTCATCGCCGGCGAGGGCCGCTTCGCCACCCTGCACGCGGCCTGGCGGGACTCGCTCGTCTGATCGGCTGCCGCTCGCGACTCACGTCCCGGAGCCGCTCCCGGCTCAGGGGCGCCAGCGGGCGCTGCGCACGTCGACGCGCCAGCCGCCCGGCGTGACGACGAGGGGCGTGCCCTCGCGCTCGTACTCCCGGCGGGCGCGCTCCTCGTGGCCGACCGGGGGCGCTCCTCCCGCGCGGACGACGCGCCACCAGGCGGTGTCGGAGCCGTAGCGGGCCATCACCGTGCCGACCGCGCGTGCCGCACGCGTGCCGAGGACCGCGGCGATCTCGCCGTAGGCCATCACGCGGCCGGGCGGGATGGAGGCGACCACCTCGAGGACGGCGGAGACGAAGTCGGCCGGCTCCGCTGCCTCCGGCGCCGCGCTCAGAGCGTCAGCGCCCCGATGTTCTCGCCGTACTGCGTCTCGCCGACGACCTCGAAGCCGATCCAGCGGAAGAACTGCTCCGGGCCGTCCTCGCCGGACTCCCAGATCACCGTGAGCGTGTCGAAGCCGCGGGCGCGCGCCTCGTCGGCGGTGGCGCGGACGGCGAAGGTGCCGACGCCGCGGCCCTGCTTCGCCGCGTCGATGTTGATGCGCCAGATGCAGCTGCGGAACTCCTCCGCCGCCTCCGGGTCGAAGTGCGCGTGGATGAAGCCGACCAGCTCGTCGCCGTCCATCACGGCCCGCTGCCAGGAGGCGCCCGGGTCGATCACCGCGGCGGCGGCGGAGTAGGAGACCGGCGCGATGAACTGCTCCTGGCCGGGTTTGAGGCTCAGGCCGTTCACGGCGGAGATGTTCGAGGCGGACAGCTCTTCCAGGCGGAGGTCACTCATGCCGTCACTGTACCGGCGGCGCAGGACGGCGGGCATCCTCCTGTCGGGCGACGTGCGCCGGCCCCGGCGCGGACGATCGAGAACTGTCTCGACATCGAGACAGTTCGGGCCTCGGGTAGGCTGGCGGAGGCCATCCGGAGCGGTGCAGAGCCGCCCGTCCCGCACAGGTGCGGGGTCATCGACACCATGGGAGAGCAATGTCCAAGATCAAGGTTGAGGGAACGGTCGTCGAGCTCGACGGCGACGAGATGACGCGCATCATCTGGCAGAAGATCAAGGACACCCTCATCCACCCGTACCTCGACGTGAACCTCGAGTACTACGACCTCGGCATCGAGTACCGCGACGAGACGGACGACCAGGTCACGATCGACGCGGCGCACGCCATCCAGAAGCACGGCGTCGGCGTGAAGTGCGCGACCATCACCCCCGACGAGGCCCGCGTCGAGGAGTTCGGCCTCAAGAAGATGTGGAAGTCACCCAACGGCACGATCCGCAACATCCTCGGCGGCGTGATCTTCCGCGAGCCGATCATCATCTCGAACATCCCGCGCCTGGTCCCCGGCTGGAACAAGCCGATCATCATCGGCCGCCACGCGTTCGGCGACCAGTACCGCGCCACCGACTTCGTCTTCAAGGGCAAGGGCACGCTGACCGTCGAGTTCACGCCCGAGGACGGCTCCGAGCCGATGAGGTTCGAGGTCTACAAGGCCCCGGACGACGGCATCGCGCAGGTCCAGTACAACCAGGACGCGTCGATCCGCGACTTCGCCCGCTCGTCGCTGAACTACGGCCTCTCGCGCAACTACCCGGTCTACCTCTCCACCAAGAACACGATCCTCAAGGCCTACGACGGCCGCTTCAAGGACATCTTCGAGGAGATCTTCGAGACCGAGTTCAAGGAGCGCTTCGACGCCGCGGGCCTCACCTACGAGCACCGCCTCATCGACGACATGGTCGCCTCGGCCATGAAGTGGGAGGGCGGCTACGTCTGGGCCTGCAAGAACTACGACGGCGACGTCCAGTCCGACACCGTCGCGCAGGGCTTCGGCTCGCTGGGCCTGATGACCTCCGTGCTCTCCACGCCCGACGGCAGCGTCGTCGAGGCGGAGGCGGCGCACGGCACCGTCACGCGCCACTACCGCCAGCACCAGGCCGGCAAGCCCACCTCGACGAACCCGATCGCCTCGATCTACGCCTGGACGCGCGGTCTCGCGCACCGCGGCAAGCTCGACGGCAACCAGGAGCTCATCGACTTCTCGCTCACCCTGGAGGACGTGGTCATCAAGACGGTCGAGTCCGGGAAGATGACGAAGGACCTCGCCCTGCTCGTCGGACCCGAGCAGGGCTGGCAGACGACCGAGGAGTTCCTCGCGACCCTCGACGAGAACCTGAAGGCCCGCATGTCGGCCTGATCTCCGGCTTCGGCAGACGCGTCCGGCCCGCACGATCCTCGGATCCTGCGGGCCGGACGCGTCTCCGGGCCCGGTGGGACGCGCCCGGGCCGAGCGCCTCAGAGTGCCCGGGCGAGGTCCTCCATCGCGTGGAGCGGATCGGGCCCCGACGGCATCAGCACGACGCTCGACGCACCGGCCTCGTGCAGCAGGCCGATGCGGCGACGAGTGTCCTCGGGGGTGCCCACGACGGCCAGCTGGTCGACCCAGGCGTCGGGCAGGTCGCGGACGAAGGCGGCGCGGTCGGCGCTCTCGGCCCGCAGGCGGGCGAAGTCCTCCGCGAAGGGGAGCGGCTCGATGTGCGGCGCCCAGTCCGGCTCGCCGATCCACTCGAGTCCCGGCCGGACCGCGTCGCGCGCGGCGGCCGCGTCGTCGTCCACGGCTGCCACGTTGTAGGCGACGATCCGTCCGGTGCCGCCGAGGTGGCTGCGGGCCGCCGCGAGGTACTCCGGAGTGACGGGCTCGGCCAGGACGACCCCGTCGGCGATCCGGCCCGCGAGCGCCAGCGACTTCGGTCCGCGGACGCCGGCCAGCAGCGGCGGCACGACGGCGGGCGGCGACTCCAGGACGAGGCCGTCCACGTGCACGTAGCGGCCGGAGCGGTCGGTGCGCTCGCCGGAGAGCAGCGAGCGGATCGCGTCGAACTGCTCCTCGAGCAGGGTGAGCGGGCTGCGCGGCCAGACGCCGAGGCCGCGCATCCAGTGCGGCATCCCGTGCCCGATGCCGGCGTGGACGCGGCCGGGGAACAGTTCGGCGAGAGTGCCGAGCTCCATCGCGGTGAAGGCCGCCGTGCGGACGGCGGCGGGCAGGATGCCGATGCCGACGACGATCCGCTCGGTGGCGGCGAGCACCGCGCCGGCCTGGGCGATGCCGCCGCGGAAGCCGAGGTCCTCGACCACCCAGAGCTCGTCGAAGCCGAGCTCCTCGGCGCGGCGGGCGTAGCCGAGCACCTCGGAGGCGGGGAGATCGCGGGGGAGCAGGACGCCGACAGCGGTGTCGGAGGAGGAGGCGCGCATCCGGCCAGCGTAGGGCGTGCGGACAGGCGGAGGGCCCGCCCGCACGATCGCGGACGGGCCCTCGCTCGTCGTCCTATTCGGCGGCCGCCTCGCCGATCCGCACCTGCTCGGGGCGGGCGGTCGAGACGACCTCGATGCGGCGGGGACGCGCCTTCTCGCTGACCGGGATGGTCACCGAGAGCACGCCGTTGTCGTAGGACGCGGCGATGCGCTCGGTGTCGACGCCCTGGCCGAGGCTCAGCTGGCGGACGAAGGTCGCCGACTGGCGCTCCCGGGTGATCCAGGTGGCGTCGTCGCCGCTCGCGACGGTGCGCTGGGCACGGATGGTGAGGAGCTGCCCGTCCACGTCGACGTCGACGGACCCCGGGTCGATGCCGGGGAGGTCGGCGGTGAGGACGTAGTGGTCGCCGTCCCGGTACAGGTCGATCGGCATCCGGCGGGGCCCCTGACCGGAGCCGAGGAGGGCGGTGGCGAGGCGGTCCAGCTCGCGGACGGGGTCGTAGGTGACAGCCATGAGATCACTCCATTCAGTCGTGCAACGAAGAGTTCCAAGAGTTGAGCCGACCCGGCTCAACGCGATTAAATTAGCACTCGGGGAGGGGGAGTGCCAACGGATCGGCCCCCTTCAGCGTCAACTTCGTTACCTGTTCGTAACAAAGCTGGGCAATCGAGTTCGTAGGGTCGTTTCTGTGTGGAAACCGATCCGGTTCCCAGCGAATGTGAGTAAGGACATCGATTGCCGATCCACCTGTCCCACCGACCACCCGTCCGCCGCGCTGAGAGGCGCATCCTCGCGGGCCTCGCCGTCCTCGGAGTCGCCGCGACCGCGGCCTTCGCCACCACCGGCGCCAGTGCCGCCCCTCTCGCCGGCAGTGCCTCGCTCGTCGGCGGGCTCTCCGTCGGCCAGAGCTTCGACGACGGCGACTACGTCGTCACCCTCGTCGAGCCCTCCGCGGCCACCTACCAGGGCAGCGATGCCCGCTTCGCCCGCACGGCGCCCGTCGACGGTGCGCAGCTGCAGGCCGCCTCGGCTCCGGTGGAGGACTACTCCGCCCACCTCGAGCAGCGCCAGGAGGACGTCGCCTCCGCGGTCGACGCCGCCATCGGCTACCACTACACCGTCGCCCTCAACGGCTTCTCCGCGACCCTCTCGGGCGAGCAGGCGGGCGAGCTCGCGAGCCGCCGCGACGTCGCCCAGGTCCGCAAGGTCGAGAACCTGAAGGTCGACCGCGCCGCGCAGGCCTCGCCGCTCGCCGCGGCCGCCGCCGGTACCCCCGTGCCCGACACCGGACAGCAGCGCTCCACCGACTTCCTCGGCCTCGAGGGCGAGAACGGCGTCTGGCAGAAGCTGGGCGGCATCGACAAGGCGGGCGAGGGCGTCGTCGTCGGCGTCATCGACTCCGGCATCGCGCCCGAGAACCCCTCCTTCGCAGGCGCGCCCCTGGCGACCTCGCCCGGAGCGGCCCCCTACACGGACGGCACCACCACCTCCTTCGTGAAGTCGGACGGCGGCACCTTCGTCGGCTCCTGCTCGCCGGGGCTCCCCGCCTCCGAGCAGTGGGACGGCGACGAGTGCAACCAGAAGCTCATCGGCGCACGCTGGTTCCTCGCGGACGAGGAGGTCGGCTCGACGGACAACCCCGAGTACCGCTCCCCGCGCGACGCCGACGGACACGGCTCGCACACCGCGAGCACGGCAGCCGGCAACAACGGCGTCGAGGCGAGCGTCGACGGCTACGACTACGGGAAGATCTCCGGAGTCGCCCCGGCCGCCAAGGTCGCCGCGTACAAGGTCTGCTGGAACGGACCCGACGAGGGCACCGACGACGACGACTTCTGCTCCGGAGCGGGCATCCTCGCGGCCATCGACGCCGCGACCAAGGACGGCGTCGACGTCATCAACTTCTCGATCGGCGGCGGCTCGGCCACCTCGACCCTGACCGCGATCGACGAGGCGTTCCTCAACGCCGCCGCCGCCGGCGTCTTCGTCGCGGCCTCGGCCGGCAACTCGGGTGCGGGCGCCTCCACGCTCGACCACGCGTCGCCCTGGTACACCACGGTCGCCGCGTCCTCCATCCCGACCTACACCGCGACCGCCGCTCTCGGCGACGGCCAGAAGTTCGTCGGAGGATCCATTTCGGTCCACGAGGACGTCACCGGACCGCTGGTGAACAGCGCCGACGTCGTCCGCTCGGGCGCCGAGAACCCCGCCATCTGCGAGACCGGCACCCTCGACCCCGACAAGGTGAAGGGCACGATCGTCGCCTGCACCGCGGGCGTCACCGCGCGCGTCTCCAAGTCGGCCGAGGTCGAGCGGGCCGGCGGCATCGGCATGCTGCTGCTCAACCCGACCCCGAACGCCCTGCACGTCGACGACCACTCGGTCCCGAGCATCCAGATCGACTCGCAGGCCTACCAGGCGATCACGACCTACGCCGGCACCGCCGGTGCGACCGTGACCCTCTCCGAGGGCAACTCGTCCGGAGCCTCCATCCCCGTCCCGCAGGTCGCCGGCTTCTCGTCGCGCGGACCCGCTGAGGCGGACGGCGCCGACGTGCTGAAGCCCGACCTCACGGCGCCCGGCGTCGCGATCCTCGCCGACAGCTTCAACGCCGAGGGCGACGACCCCGCCTTCGCGTTCGAGTCCGGCACCTCGATGTCGTCGCCGCACGTGGCGGGCCTCGGCGCGCTGATCCTCGGCGCGACCCCGAAGGCCTCCCCGTCCGCGGTGAAGTCGGCCATGATGACCTCCGCCTACGACAGCGTCGACCAGTCGGGCGCCGCGTCCGAGGACGTCTTCGCCCAGGGCGCGGGACACGTCGACCCGGCCGCGTTCCTCGATCCCGGACTGCTCTACCAGAGCGGCACGGAGGACTGGATCGCGTTCCTCAAGGGTGCGGGCTACGTCTTCACCTCGAACCCGGTGATCGACCCGATCGCCGCGATCGACCCGTCCGACCTCAACCAGGCCTCGATCGCGATCGGCGCCCTCGCGGGCACGCAGACTGTGACCCGCACGGTCACCTCGACCGGCGCGGGCACCTACACCGCCTCGGTCGACGGCCTCGCCGGGATCGACACCGTCGTCTCGCCCTCGACCCTCTCCTTCACGGGTGCGGGCCAGACGGCGGAGTACACGGTCTCCTTCACCACCGGCTCGGCGGCGCTCAACCAGTTCGCCACCGGCTACCTGACCTGGGCGAGCGCGGAGCACGACGTCCGCAGCCCGATCGCGGTGCGCCCCGTCCTGCTGGACGCGCCCTACGAGGTCTCCGGCACCGGCTCGACCGGCACCGGCACGGTGACGGTCACGCCCGGCATCACCGGCGCGCTGCCGCTCACCGCGAGCGGTCTCGCCGAGGGTGTCCTCGCCGAGGACGCCACCGCCGCCGACGGCCACTCGGCGACGCTCCCCACGGGGAAGTCGCTGACGACCACCGTCGTGGTGCCGGAGGGCGCCGAGTTCGCCCGCTTCGACCTCGACTCGCTCGACGACGCGGCCGACCTCGACCTCACCGTCACCAGCGAGAGCACCGACAAGGTCTTCACCTCGGCGACCGGCTCGGCCGACGAGCGCGTCGACATCGCCGACCCCGCTCCGGGCGAGTACACGGTCCAGGCCGATGTCTACTCAACCGCTCCGGGATCCTCGACCGTCACGTTCGACTTCCGCAGCTTCGTCATCACTCCGGAGAACGGTCTCGGCTCGCTGAGCACCGACCCCGCCGTGGTCGACGCCGTGCAGGGCGAGCCGATCGCGTACGCGGTCTCCTGGTCGAACCTGGCGGGCCCGGCCCGCTACCTCGGCCGTGTCGCCTACACCGACTCGGGACTCGCGACGCTCGTGAGCGTCGACGTCACCGAGGCGGTCACCCCCACCCCGACGCCGACCGCGACTCCGAAGCCCACGGGCACCCCGGAGCCGACCGCGACGCCGACGGCCGGCCCCACCGCCGGACCGGGGGAGCCCACCTCCACGCCGACCGCCGGACCGGGCGCGCCCGGCCACGGCGCCGGCGGCCTCCCGTCGACGGGCTTCGACGGCGGTCTCCTCGGAGCCGCCGCCCTCGCTCTCCTCGGTGCAGGTGCTGTGATCACCGGCCTCCGACGCCGCGCCCTGGCGCAGCGTGAGGCGGGCGCCGCGGAGTAGTCCTCCGCGACCGCCGCGAACGGCCGTCCCCCTGCTCCTCCAGGAGCGGCGGGGGCGGCCGTTCGCCGTTCCCGGGCCGGGGAGGCGGAGACGGGGCGGCTCGTGGTGCGTGCCGGGAGCAGGACCGGCCCGGCTGCGTGGGGGAACGGCTCGAGAGGGGAGGCGGGAGCGGGTCGGGGAGAGATCGACGATCAGGCGGGGCGGAACACCTCCGACTGGGGGCCCGGCGGCGCGATCGGCCCGGGGTCCCGCTGCGGTCGCGCATCCCCTGAGGTGCATCGACGGGAGAGCGCGGTGGCGACCTGCCGCTGCGAGCCGGGACGACGCGTTCGGTCCCGGTCCGAGGCGGCGGCGAGCGCACGGGGACCGCGGTGCACCCTCGGGGACAGCGGTGGACGGCTCCGAGCGAGCGCCCCCTCGGCCTGAGCGGCCGCCGTCAGGATCAGAGGGAGCGGCGTCCCGCGATGACGCCGGAGACGACGGCGAGGACGCCGAAGACGATCGCGACGACCGGCTGGCCGAGGTCCAGCCACGCCAGCGCGGCGGCGCCCATCACGAGCAGCTCGATCAGCGAGCGGCCGTAGACGTCGATCGCGAGGACCGCGCGCGGCGAGAGGAAGAGCGCCCAGATCAGCGCGGCGACCACCGGAGCGCCGATGCCGAGGACGATGTTCCACGGCAGGTCCCACGACGCGAAGCCCCAGAGGGCGAAGGTCGCCAGCGCGACGAGCTCCAGGAGGAACCGGAGGATCGCGTTCGGGCCGATCCTGATGTCGGTGCCCGCGGTGTCCGCTCCTGCTCGATTCACGCCGACCATGCTAGCCGCCGGAGGTCAGCGGAAGATGATGGTGCGGGCCCCGTCGAGGAGCACCCGGTCCTCCGCGAACCACTTGACCGCCTGCGTGAGCGTGCGGCTCTCCTCGTCCTGCCCGATGGCCACGAGCTGGGCGACCGAGTGCGAGTGGTCCACGCGCACCACGTTCTGCTCGATGATCGGCCCCTCGTCGAGGTCGCTGGTCACGAAGTGCGCGGTCGCCCCGATCAGCTTGACGCCGCGGGCGTGCGCCTGCTTGTACGGGTTCGCGCCCTTGAAGCCCGGCAGGAACGAGTGGTGGATGTTGATGGCGCGACCGGCCAGTCGCGCGCAGAGCTCGGGGGAGAGGATCTGCATGTAGCGCGCCAGGACCACGAGCTCGACGTCGTGCTCCTCGACGACCTCCAGCACGCGCTCCTCGAACCCGCGCTTCGACTCCGGCGAGACCACGGGGCGCGACTCGAAGGGCACGCCGTAGAACTCGGCGAGGTCGCGCAGGCTGCCGTGGTTGGACAGGATCATCGGGATGTCCACCGCGAGCTGCCCGGCGCGCTGGCGGAAGAGCAGGTCGTTGACGCAGTGCGCGGCCGTGGAGGCGAGGACGAGGGTGCGCAGCGGCCGGCCGACGACGTCGAGGCGCCAGGTCATCCCGTAGTGCTCGGTGATCGGCAGCAGGGCGGCGGCGAACTCCTCGCGGCTGATCGGCGACTCCACCTGCAGGCGCATGAAGAAGCGGCCGGTGTCGGCGCTCGAGAACTGCTGGCTCTCGGTGATGTTGCCGCGGGCCTGGACGACGGCACCGGACACGGCGTGCACGATGCCCGGCTGGTCGGGGCAGGCGAAGGTCAGGGTCCAGTGGTTTCCCGCGGGCCGGGCGCCGGACCACGCGGCGTCGCTGCCCGTCGGACGGGTGCTCGCGGAGGCGGGCCGGGGAGTCGCGGACGCGGCGGGTTCGGGCTGCATCCGCCCAGGATAACGGTGGGGCACGGGGCGGTCCGCGCGCCTCAGCCCGCGTCGACGGACACGACGGCGACGGGTCCCGTCCGCCCGTCCGGGGAGGAGTAGCGGACGCCGATCGTGTGCCTCCCGGGACCGACCTCCAGCGTCGCGGCGAGGACGGGGGCTCCGGGAACGAGGAACCGCACCTGCCCGCCGTCGACCAGGAGGTCGAGGCCGTCCGCGTCGGGATCGGCGAGCACGAGCACGCCGACCGCGCCCCCGCTCGACGCGGCCCGGGCGAGGAGCACCGGAGCGCGCAGGTCGACCGTCTCGGGGGCGCTGACTCCTGCGGCGGTGCGCGCCAGCACCGTGGTCCTGCCCGCGGGGAGGGGGAGCGCCGGCGCGGTCCAGGAGCCGTCGGCGTCGGCGGTGGCGGAGCCCACACGGTGTCCGTCGGAGGCGTCCTCGAGGAGCACCTCGGCGCCGGGCGCGGCGGTGCCCCGGGCATCGGGCAGCAGCCGGCCGTCGGTGTCGAGCGCGAGGGCCGGTGCGGCCGGAGCGGGAGGTGCGGCCGGAGTGGGGGTCGTGACCGGTGCGGGAGTCGAGACCGGAGCGGAGGTGCTCGGCGCCTCTGTAGGGACCGGCGCCGGAGTGCTCGGTACGTGCGTCGCTGCCGGAGCCGGAGTGTCCGGTGGGGGAGTCACGGTCGGAACAGGAACCGGGACCGGAGTGCTCGGTGCGGGGGTCGGGACCGGGACGGAGGGCAGGGCCGGGCCGCTGCCGATCGGGCCCGGCGCGGAGCCCCCGGTCGTGGCCCCCGGCGGCCCGGAGGGGGCCGGAGCCTCGGGGACGGCGGGCTTGGGCGCCGGTGCCGCGCTGCCGGTCACGGCCGGGCGGGG
>NZ_PSVD01000017.1:0-65260 GCF_002932035.1 Rathayibacter sp. AY1F6
GATCTGGCGAGTCGCGCCGGGCTGTTCTGCGAGGTCGGCCGGGCCGGTCCCCTTGGCGCCCTCCGGCGCCTCTCCGCAGCCCCCCCGCCCCCGGGGGCGGGGGGGCTGCGGAGAGGCGCCGGAGGGCGCCAAGGGGAGAGGCCCGGTGGACCTCGGAGAAGAGCTCGCCGTGACTCGCAGGATCCGGCGCGACCTCCACCTCGAGGCCTCCGACGCCGCCAGCTGCACGGTTTGTTCACGGTAACAGGGCGTCTGCGCAAACTCAACGGCCCCCGTGAGCGGGGGTGGCATCACTTCACGGCGCCTGCGGTCCGCGCGGTCGCTTTCGTCACGGAGGAAGGATCCGCGGCGCCCCGTGGAACGGCGCAGGCGACGTGGGCCGGATCGGACGTTCGTCGTGAGTCGTGATCAGCACCGCCGTCCCGAGCCGCCGTCCTCTTTCTTCCACCGCCGCTCGCGCCTCCGCCGCCGCTGTCAAGAGGGGAGAGACGGTCCGCGCCCCTCGCCTAGGGTGCCGGGATGCCCCGCACCCGGACGTCCCGCGCCGCCCTCGCCTGGCGGGAGGCGGTCACCGGCTCGCGCCTGATGCTCGCTCTCAAGACGGCGCTGGCGGTCGGCATCGCCTGGGCCGTCGCGCCGCTCGCTCCCGGAGTCGCGGAGCAGTACCCGTACTACGCGCCGCTCGGCGCCCTGGTCAGCATGTACCCGACCCTGATGGGCTCGGTCCGCACCGGACTGCAGACCCTGCTCGGCCTGGCGGCGGGGATCGGGCTCGCCGCCCTCGTGGTGGTCACCGTCGGCCCGACCTGGTGGACGATCCCGCTCGTCGTCGGGATCGGCGTGGTTCTCTCGGGGACGGGGTGGTTCGGCGCAGGCCGCGAGTACGTGCCGATGGCGGCCCTCTTCGTGCTGATCATCGGCGGGGCCGACGCCGAGGACTACTCCCTCGGCTACCTCGTGCAGATGGCGGTGGGCGTGGTGGTGGGGCTGCTGGTGAACGTGGTCGTCGCCCCCGGGCTCACCGTCGAGGCGGCCTCCGCCCGGGTCGACGCGTTCCAGCGCGAGCTCGCGGAGCACCTGCGCCAGCTGGCCGCCGCGCTCGAGGAGACGTGGCCACCCGAGCACGAGGCGTGGGCGCGCAACGGCGAGGAGCTGGCCCGGACGGCGGAGGAGGTCCGCGCGGCCCTCGCGGACGCGGACGAGAGCCGCAAGGGCAACCCGCGCGCGCTGCTGCACCGGCGCGACTCCCGACCCGACCACCTCCGCCTCGAGACGCTCGACGCGATCCTCTTCCACGTCCGCGATCTGAGCGGCGCCCTCGCGGACACCATCTGGGAGCGGCCGGGCGCGCTCCCGTTCGATCCGGCCCTCGGCCCGCCGCTGAGCGAGGCCTGCCGGGCGGTCGCCGACGCGATCGACCGCGATGACGCCGGCTCCCCCGCCGCGCACCGGGCGATCGGGGGCGCGGCCCGCGCGATCCGGCACCTCGTGCAGGTCGTCGACGAGCGGACCGCCGCGACCTCCCGGACCCTCGGGCCCGGCGTCCTCGCGGCGATGCACCTCCGCCGCGTCCTGGTGCGCCTGCAGCACGACGGCGCGGAGCCGCAGGAGGAGTGAGGGCTGGTGTCTTCCTTCCCATACTGATATGGTGATGGGACATCAGGAGGACGGGGACGACGTGGAGCGGACGGTGACGACGACGAGCCTCCGTGGTCGCGCGCCGGAGCGGACGACCACGGAGGCTCGTCTGGCCTTCGGGCAGGCGCTACTCGCAGACGAAGAAGGCGACCTCCACGTAGCCCATCGTCTGCGAACGGGTGTCGACGTCGGAGTTCTCGACGGTCACGCCGGACGCGGCGAAGCTGCTGCCTCCTGCGCCCGTCGACGCGTTGGCCGCGTAGGAGCCGCCACCGCGCACCCACAGGGAGGTGCCGCCGCCGGCACCGCCGAAGTAGCCGCCGCCACCGCCACCGGATGCGTAGGTCACCTGGCGGCTCGCGTTCGTCCTCGGTGCGCCGGCACCGCCGTCGCGCCCGGAGCCCGGGCTGCCGAGAACCGACTCGGTCACGTTCACCGTCGTCACACCGGGCTGCCCCGGCCCGGTCTGGCTTCCGCCGGTGCTCGGAGCCTGCTCGGTGGAGCCGGTGCTGCTGTCCGCGCGCGAGACGGCGCTGTCGTAGCCGGAGCCGCCGACGGGACCGCCGGACCCCGCGTTCGGCCCGACGCGGGCGGACCGGGTGACGTCGTTCGAGGTGAAGCCGGCTGCGCTACCGCCGCCGCCGCCCGCGATGACGAGCAGGGAGCCCGCGGCGGTGATCCCGCTGGCCCCGCCCCCTCCTCCGGAGCCGATGTAGCCCGGAGTGCCCGGAGCCCCGCCGTTGCCGAGCCCCCGGCCGCCGGCCTGGTTGCTGCCGCCCGAGCCCGCGGTGATGACGATCTCGGACGCTCCGCCGAGCGCGTCGACGGGGATGGTGCCCGTCACCCGCGCACCGGCGCTGGTGACGTCCGACCCGGTGCGGACGCCGCCGCCGTCTCCGCCGACCGCCGTGAAGCGGACCCACTGGGTTCCCGCGGGCACGGGGATCGTCCGGGCCGCGAGCGCGGTGGTCGAGGTGGCGTCGATGCGCTGCGCGTCCTGCAGGGCGCACTGGGGGGCGGTCGAGGCCGACGCCATCGGAGCGGCGATCGAGGCGGCCACAACAGGAATCGCCCATGCGGCGCCCTTCACCACGGTTCGGCGCTGGGTCAGACGATCGGGGGCGCCGGTCGGCGTGCTGGTGTCTTCGTTCTGCATCGGAGTCCTTCTGTCATCGTGCACCCCTGGGTATCGGGGGCAGAGTCGGGTGAGAGGCGCGGGAGGATGCCCGTGCCGCTCCGACAGAGTCGCCTGCTCCGCGACGGGGCACGCCGCTCGAGGCCGCTCTGGCGCGAACCTGCCCTGAGGCGGCGCGCCGCGCCCCCCGCGCCTCATCCTCAGCGACTTCTCCGCAGCGCCGACCAGTCGTGGACGACGTCGCAGATGCCCCGTCGGACTCGCCGATACGGACCCTCCGAGCGGGCGGCCCGACTCGCGAGCACCCCGGACCGAGCGGCCCGGAGAGCCCGCGACGGGCGAGCGCAGCACCCGACGTCAGTCCGGCGCCGGCCCGCGACGGCCGAACGGGCAGCCCGGCGTCACGCCCCGACGGCCGAACGGGCAGCCCGGCGTCACGCCCCGACGGCCGAACGGGCAGCCCGGCATCAGCCCAGCGCCAGCCCAGCGTCAGCCCGCGTCGGCGAGCAGCGCCTCGCGGTCGAGCCGCTTCGCGTAGCAGCGCGCGCTCGGCTCGTCGCCCCAGTAGCCGTAGCCCGCGATCGGGTCGTAGCCGGCGCTCGCGTAGAGCGCCATCGCCTCCGGCTGCTCCGTGCCGGTGACCAGTCGGAGCAGCTCCACGCCCTCGCGGGCCGCCATCCGCTCGACGCCGGCGAGCAGCACGCGGCTGAGCCCGCGGCCCCGCGCGGCGCTCACCACGAACATCCGCTTGATCTCGCCGATCCCGTCCTCGACCGCGAGCGCCACGCAGCCGACGAGCCCGCCGTCGACCTCGAGCAGCAGGGTCGGAGCGTCGGCGGGCGGACGCGGACCGGTGTCGTCGCCGCCGTAGCGGGCGAGGAGGTCGGCCTCCTGCAGGGCGAAGAGGTCCGTGGCTGCCGGGTCTCCGGCCGTGGTCTCGATCAGGCGGTGCACGGCACGATGCTACGGCGCGGCGGCGAGCCCCGCGGCGATCCCGGCCAGCTGCTCGAGCACGACCCGCACGGCCGAGCGCTCCAGCGTCTCGGGCCGGGCGAGGCAGTCGATGTGGCGGCCGAGCCCCGGGATCCCGAGCGGTCGCAGCACCACCTCCGGCGTGCGCCGCAGGTCGGTCGTGTACCGCGGCAGCAGCGCGACGCCGTCGCCCGCCGACACGACCGCCGCCGCGACCAGGAAGTCGTTGATCCGGTGCGGGATGCGCGCGTCGCCGCCCGCGAGGACCGCGATGGCGTCGATCGCCCGTTCCAGGGGGAAGCCCTCGTGCACCGCGACCCACTCCTCGTCGCGGAGGTCGGCGGGGCGGACGACGTCCTTCGCGGCGAGCGGATGGTCGCGCCGCAGCGCGAGGTCGAGCGGCTCGAAGAGGAGGGGCGTGGAGCGCACGGTCCCGGGCCACTCGGCGCTGCCGGCGAGCCGGTGCGCGACGACCAGGTCGTGATCCGCGGTCAGCCCGGCGAAGGCGCTCTGCGCCACGTCGAAGTCGGCGAGCGCGACGCCCGGCCGACCCGGTGCGCGCAGCGCCTCCAGCAGCGGGCCGAACATCGCCAGCCCCGCGCTGTGGAACGCGGCGACCGAGACGGTGCCGCTCGGCTCACCCTCGAAGTCCGCGACCGCCCGGGCCGCGCGCTCGAGCGCCACCTCCACCTCGACCACGGCCGCCGCGAGAGCGCGGCCGGCGGGGGTCAGCGCAGTCCGGCGCCCGTCGCGGAAGGTCAGCGCCGTCGGAGTGCGGCGCTGCAGCGCGCTGATCTGCTGCGAGACGGAGGAGGGGGACACCCGCATCGCGGCGGCGACGGCGGCGATGCTCCCGCGCTCGCCGAGCTCCCGCAGAGCCCTGAGCTGTCCGAGTTCCATGAGTTCCAACTTACGCGTCGGCGAAGAAGATGCAGTCTTGTCCTTCGGGTCTCCGTGCCGCCACGATGAGCCGTGCACGCTCTCCTCTCCCGCTTCCGGGTCGACCTCCTCCTGCTCGTGGTCGCCGCCTCCTGGGGCTCGACCTACTTCGCGGCGAAGGAGCTCGTCACCGACTCGAGCGTGATGGCGCTGCTCGGCTCGCGGATGACCCTCGCCGCCCTGTGCCTGGCCGTGATCGTCGCGGCGCGGCGGCACCGGATCACCGCGGCGGAGTGGCGGGTCGGCGTGACCATCGGGGCGCTGCTCGCGACGATCTTCGCGCTCGAGACCTACGGCATCGCCGGCACCTCCGCCACCAACGCGGGCCTCATCATCAGCCTGACGATCGTGATCACGCCGATCCTCGACTCCGCCGTCTCGAAGCGCCGACTCCCGGGCCGCTTCCTGCTCGCATGCCTCGTCGCGGTCGTCGGGGTCGCGCTGCTCGCGGGCAACGGCTCCCTCCGCCCGCTCTCCCCCGGCGACCTGCTGATCCTCGGCGCCGCCGTCGTGCGGGCCGTGCACGTCACGTCGATGCACCGCCTCTCGGCGCGGGCGCCGATGGACTCCCTCCGCCTGACCACGGTGCAGCTCGGCACCTGCGCCGTCGTCTTCAGCGCCGCGTCGCTCGTCGTCGGCGTGCCGATCCCCGAGTACGTCGCGGGGCTCGACTCCGTGGGCGCCGGCCTGTTCCTCTACCTCGTCCTGGTCTGCACCGTCTTCGGTTTCCTCGTGCAGACGTGGGCGGTCCGCCGCACCTCCCCCTCCCGCGTCAGCCTCCTGCTGGGCACCGAGCCGGTGTGGGCCGCGGTCGTCGGAGTCGCGCTCGCCCGCGACCCGATCGCGCCGGTCGGCTTCCTCGGCATCGCGCTGATCCTCGCGGGCACGGCCTGGGGCCGCTCCCTCGAGCAGCGGACGGCGCCCGACGTGCCGACCGCGGCGGCCGCTCCGGAGGCGCTGCTCGCCCTCGAGCCGGAGGACGAGCGCCGGCGTCCCGTCGAGCGGTAGCCGGGTCAAGGGACTCGCGTGCGGCGCCCCGATGTGGGGGAATCGGATCGGGAGGCGTCCGCCGCGGGCGCCGCCGGAGGAGGATCCATGTCGCTCAGCGTGCTGTTCATCGGCGGGACGGGCATCATCAGCGCCGCCTGCGTCCGCGAGGCGCTGCGGCTCGGCCACGACGTGACCGTGCTGAACCGGGGGCGGACGTCGCTCCGCCCGCTGCCCGAGGGCGTCCGCGAGGTGCAGGCCGACGGTCGCGACCGCGACTCCGTCGCCGCCGCCCTCGGCGACCGGACCTTCGACGCCGTGATCGACTTCGTCGCCTTCACGCCCGAGCACGTGCAGCAGGACATCGACCTGTTCGCCGGCCGCACGGGCCAGTACGTCTTCATCAGCTCGGCCTCGGCCTACCAGAAGCCGCCGCGCAGCCTCCCGGTCACCGAGTCGACTCCGCTCCGGAACCCCTACTGGCAGTACTCCCGCGACAAGATCGCGTGCGAGGACCTGCTCGTGGCCGAGTACCGCGCGAGCGGCTTCCCGGTCACGATCGTCCGCCCCTCGCACACCTACGACCGGACCGCGCTGCCCGTCGACGGAGGCTGGACCGTCGTCGACCGGATGCGCCGTGGCCAGGAGGTGGTCGTCCTCGGCGACGGCACCTCGCTCTGGACGCTCACGCACGCCGACGACGTCGCTGTCGGCCTGGTCGGTCTTCTCGGCGCCTCCGCCGCGATCGGCGAGGCGTTCCACATCACCGGCGACGAGACGCCGACCTGGGACGAGATCCACCGCGACCTCGCCGCGGCGGCCGGAGTCGAGCCACGCCTCGTGCACGTCGCCTCCGACGCGATCGCCGCGGCCGACCCCGAGCTCGGTGCCGGGATCATCGGCGACAAGGCGCACTCGATGGTGTTCGACAACGCGAAGATCCGCCGCCTCGTCCCGGCGTACTCCCCCTCGGTGCGCTTCAGCGACGGCGCCCGCGAGATCGTGGAGTGGTACGACGCCGACGAGTCGCGCCGCGTGGTCGACGAGCGGATGAACGGCCTGTTCGACGCGCTGATCGAGCGGTACCGGCCGCGCCCGCTGTGAGGGTCGGGCGGGGGTGCGAGTCCGCCCCTCCCGGCCGCTGCACCCCGCTCAGCTCCTCCGCCCGCGCCGCCGCCCCCGCTCAGCCGATCGGCTCGAGCCGCACCAGGAACCCGCCCGGCACTCCCGGCTGCAGCTCCTGGTACTCGGACGGCACGCGGTAGGAGCCCTCGCCGACCGCGGTCACGGTGAAGGCGTCGTCCGAGCGCGTCCCCGCGAGGAAGACGGTGTAGACGTCGGTGCCGTCCTCGGCGGTGCGCTTCCCGGCCGCCGCGCCGACCCAGCGGTGCCCGCCCGGATCGGCCGTCGCCGTCTCCCCGAGGGTCGCGTCGATCGCGGCCGGGTCGACGTTCACGGCGCGGATCCCGTCCTGGCACTCGCGCCAGACGCCCGTGAATCCGGGGTCGGGGTCGGAGTAGCAGAACATCATCGACCCGTCGGGCGCGACGTGCAGGTCGCCGTAGCCGCCGACCCCCTGCCCGGAGACGGGGGCGGCCGTGGGCCCGGTCGTCGGCTCGGGGTCGGCAGGCGCGGTGCACCCGGCGAGCGCGAGGACGAGCACCGCCACCGCTCCCGCTCGCCACCTCATGTGCGCAACCTACTGGAGCCGCGCCCCCGCCCGTCCGTGTGCCGAGCCGGGAGTCCGCCGGGAGCCGGACCGCCCTCAGACCAGCCGGCGGCCGCTGAAGCGGTCGACGGGGGCGTCGTGGCGCATCGCCCGCTCGTGCATCCGCCGGAACGGCTCGATGAGCACGCCGTTCGTGCGGTCCAGCGAGTCCTGCCAGGCCACGATCTCCCCCAGCTGCGCGGCGAGATCCGCGCGGAGGGCCGCCTCGTCGACGGTGGTCGAGACGCCCTTCGAGACGACGATCCGGCCCGCGACGATCACGGTGTCGATCGACGAGCCGTTCTCGGAGTAGACGAGCTGGTTCTCGAGCCGCTGGCGCGGGGTGAAGTTCAGCGTCTCGAGGTCGTAGACGACGAGGTCGGCCTGCTTGCCGACCTCGATGCTGCCGGTGACGTCGTCGAGCACGGCGCTGCGCGCGCCTCCGATCGTGCCGGCCGTGAGCACCTCGGACACGGTCGGCCAGGTGGCGATGTCCGGATCCGTGACCTTGTGCAGGAGCGCCGCGGCCTTCACGACGTCGAGCATGCGCGGAGAGTCGCTGCTCGAGCAGCCGTCGGTGCCGAGGCCGAGGTTCACGCCCGCGTCGTGCAGCGCGCGCCACGGGGCGATGCCCGAGCCGAGCTTGAGGTTCGAGATCGGGTTGTGCGAGACGGACGTGCCGGCGGCGGCGATCCGCTCCATGTCGGAGTCGGTGAGCCAGATCCCGTGGGCGAAGGTCGTGTTCGGCGAGAGCGCGCCGATCCGCTCCATGTACTCGACCAGGGTCGAGCCGTAGGACAGCTCGCCGGTCACCAGCTGCGTCTTCGTCTCGAGGACGTGGATGTGGCACTCCGCCCCGTGCTCGAGCGCCAGCTCGGTCGCCCCCACGAGCAGCTCGGGCCCGCACCGCTGAGGAGCGGACGGGGCGACCATGTAGCGCAGCCGCCCGCCTCCCCTCCCGTGCTGGGTCGCGAACGCCTCGCGGCTGAAGGCGAGGTAGCCCTCCGTCGTCGGGCGCGACGCCGACCGCGCCTGATCGAGGATCTCCGCCGGCACGTACTCCTCGAGGAACGGCATCGTCTCGTGGAAGGGCCTGCTGATCACGTGGCCCGAGATGTTGGCGCGGACTCCGATCTCGTCGTACGCGTCGAAGACCGCGGCGAGCTGCTCCGCGTCCTGGTCCGGGTTCTCGAGCACGTCGTCGACCAGGGTCGTGACCCCGGCCTTCAGCGATTCGAGGGCGAAGAGCGACGAGCGCAGCCGCACCAGATCCGGAGCGACGCGGCTGTTCCCGAGGATCGGGTACGACAGCAGCATCCACAGCTCGAGCGGCAGGTTGTCGTAGCGGCCCTTGTAGAGGTACTCCCACGAGTGGGTGTGGGCGTTGACGAAGCCGGGGACGACCAGGCGGTCGCGCCCGTCGATCACCTCGTCGCCCGGCTCGGGGACGAGGCCCGGGCCGATCGCGACGATCAGCTCGTCGACGATGCGGATGCTCGCCGTGATCGGGACGGCGCCCGAGACCGGGTCCATGGTGATCACGGCGGCGTCGGAGAGGAAGAGGGGCATGGCGGTTCCGTTCGTGGTGCGGGGTGGGACGGGGCGGGCCGGCTCGCGAGGGGGCCGGCCCGCGGAGGGGCTCGGGCTCAGCCGCGGACGGGCTCGGGCTCCGCGGCGACCGGCGCGGCCGACTCCCGGCGCTCGACCCAGGCGGGAGCGTCCCGGCCGAGCAGGAGGTAGGCGAGGCCGGCCGAGACTCCGCCCGCGAGCCACGAGACGTCGACGCCGCCGAGGGCGGTCGCGGCCGGACCCTGCAGGGCGGGCACCGAGCCGTTCATGAACAGCCAGGTCAGGGTCGCGCCGATCGCGAAGGAGAGCAGCGCCCGCCAGCGGACGTCCGGCAGCAGCGGCGAGCCGACGGGGGCGAACAGGTGCCCGAAGGAGCGGACGCGCGGCTCGAACACCGTGTAGTGCACCAGCACGATCGCACCCCAGGGGGCGACCCAGCCGACGAGGCCGACCAGCCACGCGTCGAGCGTGGTGGCGAGGTCGTCCTGGAAGACGAAGAACACCGCGGCCGCGAAGGCCAGCACGCCGACGATGAGGCTGAGCGCGCGGCGCCCGAGCCGGATGTCGAGGGCCTGGGTCGCCATGCCGAACGAGTAGATGTTCAAGACGTTGGTCGCGATCGGGCCGTGCACCACCAGGAGCAGCACGGGGATCGCGAGGGCGCCGAAGTTCTCGACGATCAGCTCCCCGGGATCCACGGAGCCGTTCTTCGTCGCGAGGGTCGCGCCGAGGACGCCGAGCCAGACCACCGGGATGAACTGGCCGAGGACGCTGGCGAGGTAGAGCCCCCGCTTCGAGGAGCGGGGCCCGACGAAGCGGGAGTAGTCGCCGGCGTAGGCGAGCCAGGTGAGGCCCCAGCCGATGCCGATGGCGGTCATCACGATGGACATGGCCGCGATGCGGTCGCCGCCGGTGAGCGCGCCCTCCGCGGGGCCGGCGTAGGACCAGTCGATGTCGAGGAAGAACCAGGCGACGACCGACATGATCGCCAGCACCAGGAGGGTCGGCGGGACGGTCCAGCGCTCGAAGGCGGCGATCGCGCGGTAGCCGAGGAAGGAGATCGCGACCTGCACCGCCATGATCACCGCCGCCACCGCGATCTTCCAGCCGACGTTCGCCTGCTCCGGGTCGACGACGCCGACGGAGCCGAGGAGCGCGATGACCAGGTCGAGGACGATCCAGGTGTTGATGGCGCACCAGCCGATCACGACCACGGCCTGGATCGCGGCCGGGACGTAGTTGCCGCGCCGGCCGAAGATCGCCCGTCCCACGAGCATTCCGGTCGCCCCCGTCCGCTGGCCGAGGAGGACGAAGAAGCCGAACACCGCCATCCCGACCACGTTGCCGAGCACGAGGACGGTGACGGTGTCCGCCAGGCCGAGGCCCATGTTCACGCCGAGGGCGCCGAGCACCCAGTTGATGGGGGCGATGTTGGCGCCGGCCCAGATCCAGAACTGCCCGTCGAGCCGGGCGGTGCGCCGGGAGTCGGGCAGGGGACTCAGCGCGTCCTCGGCGTCGGCGGTGCCGTGCAGGGTGTCGGTGCTCATGGCGGATCCTCTCGGGGAGGGGGATGAAGGGGAGGGCGGGGCGCCCGGTGAGGCTCCACTCTCGTGCGGACCCGTTTCGGGCGGCGCGTCCGCGTGTAAATTCGCCGTGACGCGAGAGGACGTTCTGTATGGCCTACCTGCTGTCGGACGCGATGCGGGATCCGCGCCTCGCCGCCATGCTCCCGGTGGTGGCCGCCGGGCACGCGGCCGCCGAGCGCGCCGTGATCCGCTGGGCCCACACGAGCGAGCAGCTCGACATCGCGCCCCTCCTCCTCGGAGGCGAGCTGCTCCTGATGGAGGGCGCGCTCCTCTCGACCGACCAGGACCCGGCGGAGTGCCGCGAGTACGTGCGGTCTCTGGTCGACGCGGGAGTCGGCGCCCTCGCTCTCGAGCTCTCGCCGCGCCTGCCCGCGGTGCCGCCGCCGATCGTCGCGGCGGCCGACGAGCTCGGCCTCCCCGTGCTCGCCCTGCCCCGGCGCGTCCCCTTCGTGCAGGTCTGCGAGAGCATCAACACCCACCTCACCGAGCAGAAGTTCCGGAGCATCCGACTGGCGGACAGAGTGTCCGGTCTGCTGGCCGACGCGGCCTCCGGGGACGCCGGCGTCGACGAGCTCCTGCAGGTCGTCGCCTCCGCGACGGGCGCCTCCGCCTCGCTCGTCTCGCTCACGGGCGACGAGATCGCCCGCGCCTCGCCCGGGCCGGGCGTCGACACGGAGCCGACGGCCGGGACGTTCTCGAACGTGCTGCACGCGGGCGACTCCCTCCTGGGCACCCTGCATCTGCGGGCCCACGCCGACGCCGACCTCCACGCCGTCGCCGTCGCGCTCGACCGGGCGCCGGACGTCCTCGCGATCGCCGTGCTCCGGCACCGCCCGCCGTCGGTCACCGAGCGGCTGACCGCCCAGCTCTTCGCGATCGCATCCGTCGAGCGCGCGGACCCGGCGGCCGACCTCCAGATCGACGCCTTCCTCGGCCGCCTCGGCGCCGGATCCCGGGAGCGCTACCTCGGCGTCCGGGCCGACACCGGTCACGACGACCGGCGGCTCCGCGCTCTGCTCCGCCTCCTGACGGGCGCGGGAGCGGATCCCGGCCCGGTGCTCTGCGTGGTCGGCTCCGAGCTGCTGGCGCTGCTGCCGTTCGCCACCGCCGCCGCGATGGAGGAGGGCCGGACGGAGCTCCTGCGCCTCGGCGCCGCCCTCGACTCGGACGCTCTGCTCTGCGTCGGAAGCGGGCTCGGCGGGCAGGAGCGGGTGCCCCGGGAGCTGGCGGAGGTGCGCGGCGCGCGCGAGTGGGCGCCCGCAGGCGGAGTCGTCGACTCGCGCCAGTACCGCCTGGAGCGGTTCGCGAGCTCTCTGCAGGACGATCCGGAGGCGGACGACCTCGTCGAGGAGGTGCTCGGGCCCCTGCGCGCCCAGCGCGGCGAGCTGCTCGCCACCCTCGAGGCCTTCGCGTCGCTGTGGGGGAGCAAGACGGCGACGGCGGCCGCGCTCGGCATCGGCCGGCAGACCCTCTACGACCGGCTCGCGCGGATCGAGGAGCTGATCGGCCCGCTCGACTCGTCGCCGGCCCGCGCCCGGGTCGTCATGACCGCCGTCTTCCTGCACCGGGCGCGCGCGGCGCTCCCGGCGGTCTCGCCTCCGGTCGGGCGGACGTTCCCGCCTCCCGCCGAACGCTGACGCGGCCGGACGGGATCGAACGGCTCAGGCGGGCAGCAGCTCCGCGACGAGCGCCTGCACGCGGGCCCTGATGTCGTCGCGGATCGAGCGGACCTCCTCGAGGGGTCGGCCCTTCGGGTCGGCGAGGTCCCAGTCCTCGTAGCGCTTGCCGGGGAAGACGGGGCAGACGTCGCCGCAGCCCATCGTGATCACGACGTCGGAGGCCTGGACCTGCTCGGTGGTCATCAGCTGCGGGACGGCCTGCGAGATGTCGATGGCCTCCTCCGCCATCGCCTCGATCGCGATCGGGTTGATGCTGTCGCCGGGCTCGGAGCCGCCGGAGCGGACCTCGACGGCGCCGCCGGAGAGGGCGCGGAGGTAGCCGGCGGCCATCTGCGAGCGGCCGGCGTTGTGGATGCAGACGAAGAGGACGGTGGGGGCGGCCATCGGGGCTCCTGGTGTCGAGGGGCGGTGCTCGGAGGAGCACGGGGCGAGGGTAGCGCGCCCGGGCTAACGGCTCGCGCGCCTGCGGAGCCGCAGGAGACTCCGACGGCCGGATCGGGAATATACCCCCCGGGGGTATGTTGCACTCCCCTGGACCGAACCGGAGGAGACACCATGACCGACCACGCCCACCACCACCCGACCACCTGGCGCGCCGCCGCCCTCGCGACCCTGCACTGCCTGACCGGCTGCGCGATCGGCGAGGTCCTCGGCATGGTGATCGGCTCCGCCCTGGGTCTGCCCGCCCTGGCGACGGTCGCCCTCTCGATCGTCCTCGCGTTCGTGTTCGGCTACGCGCTCACGCTGCGGGGCGTGCTCCGCTCCGGAGTGACGTGGCGCGCCGCCGTCGGCATCGCGCTGGCGGCCGACACCGTCTCGATCGCCGTGATGGAGGTCGTCGACAACACGGTGGTGCTCGCGATCCCCGGAGCGATGGACGCGGGCCTCTCGTCCGGCCTCTTCTGGGGCTCGCTCGCCGGCGCCCTGGCCCTGGCCTTCGTCGTCACGACCCCGGTGAACCGCCTGCTCATCTCCCGCGGCCGCGGCCACGCGGTCGTCCACGGCCTGCACGGCTGAGCCGCGCGGGCCTCGACAGGGCGCCTGCGGCGGCTGCTCGACCAGCAGGAGGCGCGTGCCGATCGAGCCGCCCGGACCGCGGGCGCCGCGAGATCCCGTCGGGCGTCAGCCCTGCAGGCGGCGGTAGTGGCGGTTGCGGACCGAGAGGATCGCGCCTCCGATCACCGCCGCGAGGAACGAGCCGGCCAGGACGCCGACCTTCACGTGGTCGTCGGACTCGCTGCCCGCGCCGAACGACAGCTCGCCGACCAGCAGCGACACCGTGAATCCGATGCCGGCCACGAACGCCATGCCGATCACGTCCACCCAGCGCAGCGACGGATCCAGGCCGATGCCGCGGAACCGGGTCAGGAGGAAGGTGCTCCCGGCGATGCCGAGCGGCTTGCCGAGCACGAGGCCCGCGATGATGCCCACGGCGATCGAGTCCTGGAACGAGTCGACCAGGCCCGCGACTCCGCCGACCGTCACTCCGGCCGAGAAGAACGCGAAGACCGGCACCGCGACCGCGGTCGAGAGGACGCTCCAGCGGTCGGCGAAGTGGGCGGCGAGGCCGTCGTAGACCGGGCGCCCCTCCGCGTCCGACCCCACCTGAACCCGGGCGCGCCTCGACGCGACGACCGGCACGGTGAAGCCGAGCAGCACGCCCGCGACCGTGGCGTGGATGCCCGAGGCGTGCACGAGCGCCCACGTCGCCACTCCGAGCGGGATCAGCACCCACCAGGCGCGCACGCCGCGCTGCACGCAGACCGCGAAGACCGCCAGCGGCACCAGCGCGAGCAGGAGCATCAGCACGTCGATGCCGGCGGTGTAGAAGACGGCGATGATCGTGATCGCGATGAGGTCGTCCACCACGGCGAGCGTGAGGAGGAACGTCCGCAGCGCCGGCGGGAGGAAGCGGCCGACCACGGCGATCACCGCGACGGCGAAGGCGATGTCGGTGGCGGCGGGGATCGCCCAGCCGTCCAGCGCGGCTCCTCCGCGGGGCAGGTTCACCGCGGTGAAGATCAGGGCGGGGACGGCCACGCCGCCGACGGCCGCGACGATCGGCACGAGCGCCGTCTTCGGGTCGCGGAGCTTGCCGGCGACGAACTCCTCCTTGAGCTCGAGCCCGACGACGAAGAAGAAGATCGCGAGCAGGCCGTCGGCCGCCCACGACCCGACGCTCAGCTCGAGGTGCAGGGCCTCGGGGCCGAAGCGGAAGTCGCGGACCGCGCTGTAGAGCGCGGACGCGGGGCTGTTGGCGACGATCAGGGCGAGGAGGGTCGCGGTGAGCAGGAACGCTCCGCCGACCGTGTCCTTCTGGAGTGTCTGGCGGAGTCCCCGCCAGATCGAGTGGGGGGCCTGATCGGCGGGCAGGGGCTGGTGCGGCATGAGGGGTTCCGTCCGGAGGGGTGGGTGAGCGCGGGGACGCGGCCGCGGACTCCGGAGGAGGGGCGGTCGCGGGTCAGCCGCGCGGCGGCGGGCAGCCGGCGATCTCGCCGTGCGCGTTCGTCCCCCACGAGCTGAGCCATCCGTTCGTGCCCGAGGCGCGCTTGGTCAGCAGCAGCCGGGTCGGGTACGCCGCGGCAGCGCGCGCGCGGGCGCGGCTCAGCGGAGGGAGGGTCAGGGGCACCGCACCAGGGTACCGGTGGCACCCGCGAGGGGGCCGGGTGTGCACGAGCGCTCGGCGGAGGAGCCGCCTCTCCCGCTGCCGAGCCTCCTCGGCCCCTCCGCTCAGGGGACCTCGTGCCCCGGGCCCGACTGCCCGCCGAGCAGCGGGCGCAGCGCGGTCGCGACGGCGTCGGCGCGCTCCTCGCCGCCGAACCACGCGTTGCCGGCCCGCACGAGCGGGTAGGCGGCCGCGAGGAGGTCGCGCCCCGCCGGGGTCAGGGCGATCCGGGAGTGACGGCCGCGGCCGCGCTCGGCCCCCCGGTCGAGCAGGCCCCGCTCCGCCAGCCCGGCGACCAGGGCGGTCATGCTCTGCGGGCGGACGCCGACGGCGCGGGCGAGGTCGGCCTGCGTCAGCCCGTCGGCCGCCGAGAGCTGTGCCAGCACGCCGAACTCGACCGGGCTGAGCCCGACCGGCGCGAGCGCGTCGCCGACCCGCCTCGCCAGGTCGCGGGCGGCGCGGATGACCGTCCAGGCGGCGATCGCGTCGACGTCGTCGCGGGTCAGGGAGAACTCCGAGGACATGGACCGAGCGTAGCGGCGTAGTCTTCGAGTATCAGTTAGTTGATACCGAGGAGGAATCATGAGCGATGTGATCGCGATCACCGGAGTCACCGGCGACGTCGGCGGCAAGACCTTCGAGCGGCTCGTGGCGGCCGGCGCGCCCGTCCGCGCGATCGTCCGCCGGCCCGAGCAGGCGGCGGCCCTCGCGGCCCGCGGCCTCGACGCACGGATCGCCGACCTCGGCGACGGGGCCGCGCTGACCGCCGCCCTCCGGGGCGCCGACCAGCTCTTCCTGGTCACCGCCGCCACCCCGCGCCAGGCCGAGCACGGCGCCACCGCCGTCCGCGCCGCCCAGGAGGCGGGCGTCCGCGCGCTCGTGCAGCTCTCCGGCGGCGACGCGGCCGAGCACTCGCCGCTCCCCTGGGGCCGCGCGATCTGGCGGACCGACGAGCGGGTGCGCGCCTCCGGGCTGCCCGCGACGATCCTCCACGCCTCGGGCTTCCTGACGAACCTCGAGCCCTCGGCGCCCGCGATCTCGCGCGGTCTGCTCCCGCAGACGATGGGGCGCGGCGTCATCCCGTGGATCGACACCGCCGACATCGCCCGGGTCGCCGCGCACGTCCTCGAGGCGGGAGGGCACACCGGCGCCGAGCCCGTCCTCACCGGACCGGCCCTGCTCGACGGACCCGGCGCCGCCCGCGAGCTGACCGCGGGCCTGGGGCGGCGCGTCCGCTACCTGCACCTGCCCAGCCGCGTGTTCGCCGGGGTCCTGCGCCTCGCCGGCACGTCCGCGTGGCAGGCGGAGGGGCTCCGTCGGCAGTTCGGAGTCGTCGCCCGCCGCGGCCTGGACGGCGTCGACGTGCTCACCGACGAGGTCGAGCGGATCACGGGGACGCCGGCCCGCTCGACGGCCGACTGGGCGCGGTCCCGCCGCTCCGTGCTCCTCGGACGGGAGCAGCCGCGACCCCTGCACGCTCCACCCGGCACCGGTACCCCTACCCGTGGATCCGCCGCAGGCGCATCGTAGGGCTGTGAAGCAGATCCAGTACGCCGGCGCGACCTTCCAGGTGGGGGACGCGGTCGCCGACGCACTCGTCTCCTACGCCTCCGGGCTCGCCGCCCACGGCCGCACCGACAGTGTCGAGCTCCCCGTGCTCGCCGGCGACGGCCACGCGACGGTCGTGACGCTGCTGCTCAACTCCGCGACGAGCCTCTTCGTCTCCGGCGCCGCAGGCCTCCTGCCCGGGCTCGACGAGAAGGCGGTCGCCGCCGACCTCCGCCAGCGGACGCAGTGGCTGGACGCGGTCCCGGCGGTCACCGCCGTGGAGCCGAGCGCTCCGGAGGACCTGATCTGGCTCGAGTTCCCGGAGGTCGCGGCCCTGATGGACCCCGAGACCGGCGCCCGCTCCCCCGCGACGCTCCACCTCGTCGAGCACTCGCCGCGCCGCGACTCCCTCGTCTTCACCGTCGTCTACGTCAGCACGCTCGACCGCGACCTGGGCTCGGGGGAGATCCGCCGGCTGCTCGAGACGAGCCGCCGCAACAACGTCGAGCACGGCGTCTCGGGGATGCTCGTCTTCCGCGGCCGCCGCGTGATGCAGCTGCTCGAGGGCGAGGAGTCGGACGTGCGCTCGCTCTACGCGCGGATCCTCGCCGACCCGCGGCACGAGGGCGTGGTCACCGTCTGGACCAGCGTGCACGAGCAGCGCCGGTTCCCGGACTGGTCGATGGGCTTCGACGAGCTCGACCTGCCCGTCGAGCGGCCCGCCTCCTGGCCCGAGCCGGACCTCCCCGAGCAGTCGATCGACGCCGTGGCGGACGACTACCTCCGCCGCCGGTCGGAGGCGCTGCGGAGCGCGCTGGTGAGCAGCGACCCCCTCGTCGCGAGCCTCGCCGTCATCCTGCACGGGCACCGCCCGGAGCGCGTCCTCGAGGGCGGCGCCGGAGTGCGGCTGCGCTGCGCCGAGTGCCGCGCCTTCGACGCCCACGACGGGTACGACTCCTACCCCTGCGCGACCGCGAGGACCGCGATCCAGGCGCTCGAGGCGGCCTGACGCGAGCCGGGCGGCCGTGCGGGATCACCGTCCCGGGCGCTCCGAGCGCACCCCCTTCCGCGGGTCTGCGCAAGCCCGTCCGCTCGCCCCGGCGCGCCTCTAGGGTGAGGCCATGACCGATCCCGGCGCGGCCCGCCACGACGTCCTCATCATCGGCGGCGGCAACGCCGGACTCTCGACCGCGGGGCGGCTGCGGCGCTCCGGAGTGGACGACGTCGCGGTGATCGAGCCCCGGTCGACCCACGTCTACCAGCCGATGCTCTCCCACGTCGCGGGCAGCACCGCACCCGCCTCCGCGGCGACCCGGCCCCAGGGCTCGGTGACGCCGAAGGGGGTCGTCTGGATCCAGGACCGCGTCGAGACGATCGACCCGGTCGCGCACACGGTCACCCTTCTCTCCGGCCGCACCGTCGGCTACGGGCAGCTCGTCGTCTGCCCCGGGATCCAGAAGGACTGGGCCGCGGTCCCCGGGCTCCAGGAGGCGATGGACTCGCCGTTCGGAGTGTCCAACTACGAGTACGAGTACGCCCGCAAGGCGTCGCAGGTGCTCCGCGAGGTCCGCTCCGGCACCGTCGTCTTCACGCAGCCCGGCGGCCCCGGCACCTGCTCCGGCGCCTCGCAGAAGCCGATGTACCTCGCCTGCGACTACTGGCGCGCGACCGGCGTCCTCGACCGCATCCGCGTCGTGCTCGTCGTGCCGACCCCCACCCTGTTCGGGATGCCGCTGATCGACTCCGAGCTCGAGCGGAAGGTGGCGGAGTACGGGATCGAGGTCCGCTACGGCCGCGAGCTGGTCGAGGTCGACGCGGCCGAGCGGAGGGTCGTCCTCGCCGTCGACGAGCGCGCGACCGCCCTCCCCGGCCCCGACCGCGCGCGGCGCTCGACCGACGGCCCGCGCGAGACGCTGTCGTACGACGTGCTGCACGCCGTGCCCCCGCAGTCGGCCCCCGACTGGCTGGCCGGCACCGGACTGGCCGCCGAGGGCGACGAGGGCGGCTTCGTCGAGGTCGACCCGCTGACCCTGCGGCACCCGCGGTTCCCCGACGTCTGGGGGCTCGGCGACGCGGCGGCCACGGTCAACTCGAAGTCCGGAGGAGCGCTGCGCCAGCAGACCACCACGCTCGCGAAGAACCTCGTCGCCGCGCAGAAGGGCCGCCCGCTCCCCCGCGTCTACAACGGCTACTCCGTCTGCCCCTTCGTGGTCTCGCGGTCGAGCGTGGTGTTCGCCGAGTTCGACGACCGCTACCGCCCGAAGCCGACCGTCCCCTTCTGGACGGGCCTGGCGAAGGAGCGGCGCCTCACCTACCTCGCCGACCGCCGCGTCCTGCCGTGGGTGTACTGGAATCTGATCCTGCAGGGACGCGCCTGAGCGTCCTCTTCCGGACATGTCCGGAAGAGGCGCTTGCCGCTGCCGGAGGCGCTCCCGAGACTGAGGGGTCGGCACCACCGTCCGACGTGCCCCCTCGTCTCCTGGAGGACCCGATGCGGCCCAGCCCGACTCCCGACCGCTCCGGCACCGCGCGATGACGACCGCGCAGGACTGGGGGCCCTCGGCCGACGCGGACTCCGCCGGAGGTCCGCCCGCCTCGCGGAGGCGGCGCTTGCGCGCCTGGATGCGCGGCGGCTCCTTCGGGCCGACCGGCCTCACCCGGCGCGGCTGCCTCCTGGTGCTGGCGTCGGTGCTCGTGGTGGCGGTGCCGGTCGTCGCGCTGACGCTCGCGCACGTCGATCCGCACGCGTCGCTCAAGGTCTGGATCCTGGCGATCACGCTGATCGCGCTGGTCGGAGCGCTGCTCCGGGTCGTCGCCGACGCCGGTCCGGATCCGCAGGCCGACCTCGACCGCGCGGGAAAGGCGGTCGGAGCGGTGGCCGCGGCCTACACGGCGCTGGCCGTGATCATCGACTGGGGGATGCTGCACCTCTGAGGCGCGGTCAGCGGGCCTCGTCGCGCGGGTCGTCCGTGCCGTCGGGAGCGCTGCCGATCACGTCCGGAGTGCCGCCGGTGCCGCCCTGCGCGCTCCCGGTCCCGTCCTGCGCCGCCCGCTCGTCCTCGCGCCGGCTGAGCCAGCCCGGGCCCTCGCGCCGCAGCCGCTCCGCCTCCGGACTCGGGACGGGCGGCGCCGCCGGCCGCCGCAGGAGCCGCACCTGCCGGACCGCGCCGAGCACCACTCCGGCGCCGAACAGCGGCAGGCCGAGCAGGAGCACCAGCCACAGCGGCGCGTGCCGGCGTCCGCCGCCGACGACCGCGCCGAGATCCCAGCCCGCGTCCGCCGCCAGCCAGAGCATCCCCGCCACGAAGACGGCGCTCACCAGCGAGAGCGCCCAGGGCTGCGCGAGGAGGAGCGCCTGCGCGCGCTCCGTGCGGAAACCCTTCGCCATGCGCCGATCCTAGGCGGGCGTCAGCCGGCGAGGATCCGGTCGACCAGCCCCTGCGCGTCGCCCTCCGCGGGAACGATCTGCACGGTGTCGCCCTCGATCGGCTGCATGACGGAGAGCGCAGACTCGACCCGGTCGCCCACGCGGAGGAGGAGCCGGGCGTCGGCCCCCTCGTCGATGGCCGCCTGCGAGCCGCGGCGCAGGAGGGCGGCGCCCGCCTCGTCGAACCGGACGTCGACGACTCCCGTGCTCGGATCGGCCTCGACCGCGGCGACGCCCGCGCGGGTGAAGTCCTCGGGATCGACGAGGACGTCCTGCCCGCCGACCGGGACGCACTGCGGATCGGAGCCGGCCTCGCAGAGCGCCGAGACGGCGACCCCGAGGCCGCCGACCGGCTCCGGAGTGGCGGCCGGGGACGCCGAAGGCGACGACCCGGCGGAGCAGCCGGCTAGGGCGAGCAGGAGGAGCGCGGCGGCTCCGGAGGCGGTGCGGCGGATCACGGGGTCTCCTCGGGTCGCGTCGGAGCGCGCCACGATACCGAGGCTCCGGCGCTGCGGCCACTCGGCGGCACGGCTCGGGCGGGGCGGCTGCGGCGGGCGGCGGCGGACCGGAGGAACCCGGCCGGATCCCCGGGCTGGTCGCTCGGGGCCGGACCCCGCTCGATCCCTCCGCACGGGGCCGGTCGGAGCCCGGCCTCCCGGAGCCCGCCCCTCAGAGGCGGACGACCAGCTTCACCGCCGACACACCCTCGTGCAGCCGGTCGAGGGCGGGCTGCAGCGCGGCGAGCCCCTCACCTACCACCTCGGGCGCCGGGGCGCAGACGTGACGGCCCTCGGCGAGCGCCGCCGGCAGGTGGTCGCGCCACAGCACCGGCCCCACCTCGTTCGTCATCAGCGAGCCGCCCCAGACGAAGCGGGCGCGGATGCCGCGGCGCCGGGCCGCGATCTGCAGCGCCGCGGTGCCGCCGACCACGCGCAGCATCGTCCGCACGAAGGCGGCGCTGACACCGCGCCGACGCGGGAGCGAGCCGAACGAGACGGAGGGGCTGGCCAGGGCGACGCGTCGCGCTCCGGTGCCCGCGGCCACCGCCACCGACGGGGCACCGGAGCCCGTCCCGATCGCGAGCACCCCCGCGACCTCGTGGCCCGCGAGCGCCGCCACCAGGTCGGCGACGACGGTGGGGCTGCGGTAGTCGAGCACGATCTCGGCGCCCAGCTCGCGCATCCGCTCGTGGTTGCGAGGCGACGCGGTCGTCGCGACGCGGTGCCCGGAGGCGACGGCGAGCTGGATCGCGTTGCTCCCCACGCTCGTCGTCCCGCCCCAGACCACGACCGTCCTGCCCGTCGGGCGGACCGGGACGCTCGGGTGCGGCAGGGCGAGGTGGTCCCGCTGGAACAGCGCCGTCGCCGCCGTCGAGACCGCGAGCGGCAGCACCGCCGCCTCCTCGAAGCCCAGCCGGTCGGGGATCGGCGCCGCCAGGTCCTCGCGCACGACCGTGTACTCCTGGAAGGCGCCCTCGTCGCGGTTCCGCCGCCCGCGCTCCATCCCGACCGCGTACGCGACGGCCCGGTCGCCGACGGCGAAGCGCGTCACTCCAGGGCCGACCGCCTCGACCACTCCCGCCACGTCCTCCCCGAGCACCGCCGGGTACGGCACCCAGCGGAACATCAGATCGCCCGTCCACTGCTTCATCTCGTCGACCGGGTTCACGGCCAGGGCGCGGTTGCGCAACAGGACCTCCCCCGGACCGGGGACGGGCATCGGAGCGGGGCGGACGACGAGGTCGGCCCGCGGGGCGGTCAGCAGGGCGGCGGCGTTCTCGGGCACGGGCGGCTCCAGTCGGAAGTGATGGCAGGACGTGTCGTCACACTACTCCTGATGACACGTCGTGTCGTCAGCTATCCTGGGCGGATGTCACGCTGGGCTCCCGACGCCGCCCTCCGCCTCGAGCAGGCGGCGATGGAGCTCTTCGCCGAGCACGGCTACGCGGGCACCACCGTCCCCGCGATCGCGGAGCGCGCCGGGCTCACCACCCGCACCTTCTTCCGCCACTTCGCCGACAAGCGTGACGTCCTCTTCCTCCGCGAGCGCGAGTTCCCCGAGATCGTCGGCCGCCTGCTCGCCGGCGCCCCCGCCGGCCTCGCGCCGATGGACCTCGTGATGCACGGCCTCGAGGCGGCCGCCTCGGGCGACCTCCAGACCTGGCGCGCTCCGATCGCCGCCCGCCGTGCCGTCGTGCGCTCCGAGCCGCAGCTGCGCGAGCGCGAGCTCCTGAAGTCGGCCGCCCTCGCCGAGAGCATGCGCGCCGCCCTCGTCGACGCCGGAGTCGCGCCGGAGGACGCGGCCCTCGCCGCCCTCGCGGCCTCCGCCCTCTTCGACCTCGCCCTGGAGCGCTGGCTCGCCGCACCCGAGGGGTCCCTCCTGGTCGACGTCCTCCGCGCCGAGCGCGCACGCCTCGGCGCGCTGCTCGCGCGCTGACCCCGCACGACGCTGTCGAGGCGGGGACGATCCGCTCAGAGCGCCCAGGGGAAGGCGGGGGCGTTCGAGCGGGCGCCCTGCGCGGCCTTCGAGCGGCCGGGCTCGCCGAGCTCGGCGAGCAGCGCCTCCGACTCGCCGACGAGGACCGCGAGCGCGCCGGGCGTGAACCAGTCGGGGCGCAGGGCGAACAGGAGGTCCTCGGTCGCCGTGTTGCCGCTGGCGCCCGGCGCGAAGGGGCAGCCGCCGAGGCCGCCGAGCGCGCCGTCGACCACCGCCGCCCCGGCCTGCACGGCGGCGATCGCGTTCGCGACGCCCGAGCCCCAGGTGTCGTGGCCGTGGAACACGATCTCGCGGGGCGGGGTCTCCGCGGCCACGCGTGAGACGAGCGACGCCACCTGGCCGGCGTGCGCCTGACCGAGCGTGTCGCAGACGACCACGTCGGCCGCTCCCGCCGCTCGCGGGTCACGCGCGATCGCGAGCACGCGCTCCGGGTCGACCGGGCCCTCGAACGGGCAGGTGAACGAGGTGGCGATGCACAGCTGGATCCGCCCGCCGACGCTCTCGGCGAGCGCGACCGCCTCCGGCATCGCGGCCAGGCTCGCCTCGGTCGGCCTGCCGACGTTGGCGAGGTTGTGCGAGTCGGACGCCGAGAAGCAGTACTGGAAGCGGCGCGCCCCCGCGGCGGCCGCACGCTCGACGTGGCGCGGAGTCGCGACCCACACCCAGCACCGCTCCAGCTCCTCGGGAGTGAGCGCGGCGATCACGTCGAGGGTGTCGGCCATCGGAGGGACGAGGTCGCCGCGCGCGAGCGAGCCGATCTCGAGCTCGGGCACTCCCGCGGCGAGCAGCGTGCGCGCGAGGTCGACCTTGCGCTCGGTCGTCAGGAGCTTGCCGGTGAGCTGCAGGCCGTCGCGGAGGGTGACGTCGCGCAGGCGCGCGGAGGCGAGCGCGGTCACCGGCCGGCCTCCTCGGCAGCGGCGGCGGAGGGAGCAGCAGCAGCGGCCGGAGCTGCAGCAGCAGCCCCGCCGGCGGAGGGAGCAGCGGGACCGGTGCGCCGGAGCATCCCCAGCACCTCCTCGGTGTCCTGGCCCAGGTCGGGCGCGAGCGAGCGGATGGGGAGGGAGCGGCCGCCGAGCACCGGCACGATCCCCGGGAAGCCCACGCCGCACAGGGTGCCGCCGGCGTCCTCGACGTCGAAGGCCTGGATCATGTCGCGCGCCGCGTACTGCTCGCTCGCGCTGATGTCGGCGGCCGTGTAGATCGGGCCGGAGGGGACGCCCTCGTCGTCGAGGACCGCGAGCGCCTCGGCGGCGGTGCGGCCCGCCGTCCACGCGCCGATCGCCGCGTCCAGCTCGTCGCGCCGGGCCCAGCGCTGCTCGTTCGAGGCGAGCGCCGGGTCCTCGCCCAGGTCGGCGCGGCCGATCACCGCCATCAGCCGCTGGAAGATCGCGTCCGCGTTCCCCGCGATCACGATGCTCGCCCCGTCGGCGCAGGTGTAGGCGTTGGTCGGGGCGATGCCCTCCATCCGCCCGCCGACGCGCTCCCGGACGATGCCGTGCGCCTGGAAGTCGGGGATCAGCGACTCCGTCATCGAGAACATCGCCTCGTGCAGCGCGACGTCGACGACCCGCTCCGCCAGCGGTGCCGGATCCAGCCCCGCGGAGCGGCGGGTCTCGCGCTGGAACAGCGCCATCATCACTCCGTAGCCCGCGTACAGCCCGGCGATCGAGTCGCCGATCGAGACGCCGACGCGCACGGGCGGCCGGTCCGGGTCGCCGACCAGCTCGCGGAACCCGCCCATCGCCTCCGCGACCGCCGCGAACCCGGGCCGGGCCGACAGCGGGCCGGTCTGCCCGAACGCGGAGATGCGGCCGATCACGATGCCGGGCCGGGCCTCGTCGAGCACGGCCGGCCCGATCCCCCAGCGCTCGAGCGTGCCGGGCCGGAAGTTCTCGAGCACCACGTCGCACTCGGCGACCAGGCGGCGGACGGCGTCCCGCCCCTCGTCCGTGCGCAGGTCGAGCGCGATCGAGCGCTTGTTGCGGTTGATCGTGTGGAAGAGGAGCGAGGTCTCGGACCCCTCGTGCAGCCGCCAGCGGCGCAGCTCGTCCCCCGTGCCGGGCCGCTCCACCTTGATCACCTCGGCGCCGAAGTCGGCGAGCAGTCGGCCAGCCGTGGGCGCCGCGATGAAGTTGCCGAGCTCGAGGACGCGGACGCCCGCGAGCGGGAGGGGTGCGGTCATGGCACGGCCTTTCGCTCCCGTCGAGGCTAGCGCGGAGGACGGCGCCACCCCCTGCCCTCACGCGGACGCCCGACCTACACTTGCCGGACATCATGCGCAGACACACCCTCACTCCGCGACCGGACTGGCGAGCCCGCTGCGACGAGATCGGCTTCAGCTTCTACGACCTCCCCTCCGAGGGCGGCCGCCCCTACTGGAACGAGTCCGCGGCCTACTCCTTCGAGCCCGCCGAGATCGACCTGCTCGAGCGCACGACCTCGGAGCTCTTCGACCTCTGCATGGAGGCGTGCGAGCTCGTGGTGCGGAAGGGCCGCTTCGCCGAGTTCGGCATCCCGCCCCGCTTCCACGAGCTGGTGCGCACCTCGTGGGACGAGGACGACCCCACGGTCTACGGCCGCTTCGATCTCGCCTACGACGGCGCGGGCGCGGTGAAGCTGCTCGAGTTCAACGCCGACACCCCGACCTCGCTTGTCGAGACCGCCGCGGCCCAGTGGCAGTGGCTGGTCGAGACGAAGGGGCCCGACGCCGACCAGTTCAACAGCCTGCACGAGCAGCTCGTCGAGCAGTGGCGCCACCTCCGCCTCGAGCGCTGGAGCCTCGACGAGGGCGCCCGGCTGCACCTCGCGTCGCTGCACGACTCCGGAGACGGCGAGCTGATCGTCGAGGACGCCGACACCGTCGCCTACATGGCCGAGACCGCGGCGCAGGCCGGCTTCGACCCCAAGCTGATCTTCGTCGAGGACATCCGCTACGAGCTCGACGGCGCCGGCTTCCTCGACGGCGACGGCGAGCCGATCCGCCACGTCTTCAAGCTGTACCCATGGGAGTGGATGCTCGGCGAGCAGTTCGGCGGCCTGCTCCTCGACCGGCGCGAGCGCACCCGCTGGGTCGAGCCGGCGTGGAAGCTCCTGCTCAGCAACAAGCAGCTGCTGGTGGTGCTGTGGGAGATGTTCCGCGGCCACCCGAACCTGCTGCCCGCCTCCGTGCATCCGCTGCCCGGCACCGCGCAGGTGCGCAAGCCGTGCCTGGGCCGGGAGGGCGCGAACGTGACGGTCCTCGACGCCGACGGCTCGGTCGTCGCCGAGAACGGCGGGAGCTACGGCGCCGAGGGCTTCATCCACCAGGAGCGCGCCGAGCTGGCCCGGGTCGACGGGAAGACCGTCGTCATCGGCAGCTGGATCGTCGGCGAGACCCCGGCCGGCATCGACGTGCGCGAGACGAGCGGCCTGATCACCGGCGACCTGGCGGAGTTCGTCCCCCACTACATCGAGGGCGGACGGAGCGACGGGGTCGCGTCGGCCGCGGACGGCGCGTCGGCCGCCTCCCGCCCCGGGCACGGCGCCACCCCCGCCTACGGCGCTCCCGCGCCCGGCACCCCCGCGCCCGAGTACGGCGCCCCCGAGCACGACCGGCCGCAGGACACCCGCGCGGCCCGCCCGCAGGACGAGGAGACCCGATGACGGACGACGACCGCACCCCCGGCGATTCCGGGACGCCGAACTCCGGGAACGACTGGGGCAGCCGCGAGCCCGCGGCGGGCTCCGGCACGCCGAGCGGAGGCTCGAGCGGCGGCACCGGCCGCGGCGACGGCTCCACCCGCACCGCTCCCCACCGCTCCCGGAGCGTCGGCATCAGCGGCATCGCGAAGAACCGCCGCGGCCTGCTCATCGGCGGCGCGGTGGCGGTCGGCGCGGTCGGCCTCGCCGTCGCCCTCGCGAACGGCGGCCCCTCGACCGACGGCGTCGTCGCCACGGGAGCCGACGGCCAGGACTACGTCATCCCCGAGAACGCCGAGCGCCCCGTCTACGCGAGCCGTGAGGACTGCCTCGCCGACGTGCGGGAGCAGATCGCCCAGCTCCAGGCGCAGGGCGAGGAGGTCGGCGACGACCCCGAGCAGCTGTGCGAGGCGACCGACGAGTACCGCGGGCACTACGCCGGCGGCTTCTGGCTCGGCCCGCTGATCTTCGCGTCCTCGCGCTGGAACTCGACGCGGGCGACCAGCTGGGCGCCCGTCGCGTCCGGCGGCTTCGCGGCCCGCGGAGCGACCCAGCCCGACGTCGTGCAGCGTGCGCCGGCCGGCTCGACCGTCGGCTCGAAGGCGACCCTCTCGGGCGGCTTCGGCTCCTCCGGCAAGTCCGGCTTCGGCTCCACCGTCGGCGGCTGACCGCAGCGCACCTCCGCCCTCGCGCCCGGGACGCGGGGCGAGACATCCGCCGAGACACCGCTCGCACGCCGGCCATCTCGTCGATCACGGGGACGGCTCGCCGCCGCTCCCTCTCTCAGGAGGAGGGCGTCGCGCTCGGGAAGAAGTGCCGCTCGACGGGATCGCCGTCGGCGTGGGTCAGCGCCGCCGCGCGGATCTCGCGGTCGCGGCCGGTGAGCCGCTGGGTCTCCTGCCGCCGGAACTCGCCCCACGAGGGCACCATGAACGTCTCCAGCTGCACGTCGGCCTCCTCCCCGCTCCGGTAGAGCGCCCAGCGCGAGGCGCCGGTCCGGCGGCGGGAGCTCTCCAGCAGCCGCATGGCCGATCGGAAGTCCGCGAGGGAGTCGGGGCGGACCGTCCACGAGATCTGCACCATCACCGGCCCGTCCGTCGGCTCCGGCTCGAACACCAGCGTGGGCGTGGGCCACGACATCGAGATGCTGCGGTCGACGGTGCCCGTCCCCGGCAGCAGGGGCAGCACCCGCACGCTGGCCGCCACGAGGAGGAGCAGAGCGGCCGCCGCGGCGTACGCGGGCGCGGTGCCGAGCACCTGCGCGGCCAGGCCCCAGCCGATCGAGCCGACCGCCATGGTCCCCATGAAGACCAGGATGTAGATCGAGGCTCCGCGGGACCGCACCCACTGCGGCAGTGTGAGCTGCAGTGCCGCGTTCAGCACGGTGAGGGTGCCGATCCAGGCCAGCCCCGCGAGGACCAGCAGCAGCAGCGCCGGGACGAGGGGCAGGAAGGCCGCCGCGAGCGTCCCCGCCGCGAACAGCACGGCGCTCGCCCCGATGACGACGTCGTCCGAGAGCTTCCGGCGGGCGAGCGGCAGGGCGAAGACGCCGAGCACGGCACCGGCACCGAGGGCCCCGAGGAGGAAGCCGTAGCCGCTGGAGTCGAGCTGGAGGCGCTTCGCGGTGAGCGGCAGCAGCGCCCAGAGCGCACTGGCCGGCAGGGCGAAGAGCGCGGAGCGGAGGAGGATCCGGCGGACGAGGTGCGCGGAGGCGACGTACCGGATCCCTCCCTTCAGCGCGGCGCCGAACTGCTCGCGGTCGTCGAGGCCGGTCTGCGCCGGCCGCTTCCACCAGAGCAGAGCGAGCACCGCGCCGATGAAGCTCAGGGCGTTGATGCCGAAGACCACCGGAGCGCCGAACGCCGAGAGGACGACGCCCGCCAGGGCCGGGCCGACCGCGCGGGCGCCGTTCACCGTCACCCCGCCGAGGGCCGACGACGCCGCGATCAGGTTCCGGGGCACGAGCTCCGGCTGGATCGCCTGCCAGGCGGGCGAGGTCAGGGTGGAGGTGATGCCGAGGAGGAAGGTGAAGGCCAGGATCGTCCACGGCGTCAGCGCGCCGACCGCCGCCACGACCGTCAGAGCGGCCGCCAGCAGCGCGCTGGCCGACGACCCCCAGATGAGCAGCCGCCGCCGGTCGAGCGAGTCGGCCAGCACGCCCGCGGGGAGGGCGACGAGGATCGAGGGCGCCAGGCTCGCCGTCTGCACGAGCGCGACGACCGCCGCGCCCGCGGCCGCCTCGACCAGGTACCACTGGGCTCCGACGGTCTGCATCCAGGTGCCGATGTTGCTGCCCAGCTGGGCGAACCACAGCACGCGGAAGGCGGTGATCGCCATGGGCGCCCAGGCCGACGGCTGCGCCGGCGCGGACGTCTGCGCCGGGGCGGCCGGAGCCGGAGCGACGTCCTCAGTCACGGGGCACGGCCTGCCGCACCGAGAAGAGGTTGCCGAACGGGTCCAGCAGCTGGCACAGCCGCTCCCCCGTGAACACCGTCTTCGGACCGCGGTGGGCGACGGCGCCGTTCGCGGTCCAGTCGGCGACGACGGCGTCGACGTCGGGGACCGTCCAGTACGGGCTCGTGCCGTCGGGTCCGGGCCGGTTCAGCTCGTCCCGCTCGTGCAGCGTCAGGCGGGTGCCGTCCAGGTCGTAGGCCACGAGCGCCCCGCCGCGGACGACGGGCTCGCGCCCGAGCCGCGCCGAGTACCAGGCGATCGCGGCGTCGAGGTCGTCGACGAAGTAGAAGACGTTTCCGACTCCGGCGAACTCCGTCGTCGTCATGCTCGGGCCGGCGGGAGGGCGTCGCGGAGGAAGGCGAGCGAGGGGCCGATGGCCGCCTCCGTGTACCCCTCGGCGTGACGGGTGCCCGGGATCAGCTGCAGCGTGCTGGCGACTCCGACCGCGGAGAGCGCCGCCTGCATGGCCTGCGCGTCGCTCACGGGGACGAACTCGCCGAGCGAGTTGGCCAGGAACACCGGCCCGCCGTCCGGGGAGGCGTGGCGCGTCGTGGAGGCGGCGGTGAGCAGCCCGCGGTCGCCCCCGACCTCGTTGAGGATCGTCCAGCGCAGGAAGGCGTCGTTCCGGCCGGTCTGGTTGATGTCGGCGCTCTTCATGGCGTCGAGGTCCTGCGTCGTCGGCGTGGCCGGGAGGTCGTCGGTCGCCTCGACGATGCCGAGGAGGTCGAACATCCCCGACCAGCTGACGGCGGGCCGGCCGGTGGCGATCGCGGCCTCCACGACCAGGTTCCCGCCCGCCGATCCGCCGAAGAACGCCAGTCTGCTCCGGTCGAACGCCCACTCGGACGCGACCGCCCACCGCTCCGCGGCGAGCACGTCGTCCCTGCTGGCCGGGAAGACCGAGTCCGGAGCCTCGCGGTAGTCCGCCGCGAACACGAGGTAGCCGGCGTCGACCAGCATCGTCGCGAGCGCCCGCTCCTTGCTCTTGTCCCCCCGGAACCACCCGCCGCCGTGGATCAGCACGACGGCCGGCCGAGCGGCGTCCTCGGCCGGGGACACCGACCTGCTGTACACGTCCAGCACCTGCGGCGACGACCCCCCTTCGACGTACGGAACCCCGATGCTCACTGACGGCTCGTCCGACACGGTGACCCCCTCCGGTCCAGATTCTCGACTGCAGTCAGACCGTAGGAGCCGGGGGCGGCGCGAGCCAGGCCCTGCAGGGGTCACCCAGGAGGGCGCCCGCAGGCCCGCCTCCCGCGGCGGCGCCGATCGCGACTAGCCTCGGAGGGTGTTCCTGACCGAGCCGTACGGCTTCCGCGACCGCTCCGCCCTCGACGAGCGCCGGGCCCTGCTCGAGGACGAGCCCTCGGTGCAGCCCCTCCGGGCGTTCCGCGAGGAGCTCCTCGCCCGGCGCATGCGCAGGCATCCGGGTGCCGTGGTGCCCGACTTCGACCCGGCCGAGGCCGGCGTCGAGGCGCGTGCGCTCATCGTGCTGGAGGCCCCGGGACCGATGTCGACCGGCCCCGACGGCTCCGGCTTCGTCTCGGTCGACAACGACGACGCGACCGCCGCCTCGACCTGGACCCTCCGCGACGAGGTCGGACTGCACGCCCGCACCCTGGTCTGGAACATCGTGCCGTGGCAGCTCGACGGCGCCCCCGACGCGGACGAGGTGCGGCAGGGCGCGATGGAGCTGCGCCGGCTCCTGCCGCTGCTCCCCGACCTGCGGGTCGTCGTCAACGCCGGGACCGCGCCGACCAGCGGCTGGAAGAAGAACATCGAGCCGTACCTGGTCGACGGCCCGACGGTCATCGACTCGTGGAGCCCCGGCCAGCGGGCGATGAGCCAGCCCCGCAAGCGCGACGAGCTGAAGCGCGCCTTCGAGCGCGCGACGCACCTGGTCGGCTGAGCCCCCGGGGCTCCGAGGCGTCACGAACGGTCGTCATCGGAGCCGGGAGGCGGCCCTTCGCGACGCCTCGACCGCCGGCGGACGGTCCGCTCAGGCCGAGCGGGCGTCCCGCAGCGCGTCGGCCGACTGCTGCGCGGCGCGGCGGACGTCGCGGTCCGGGTCGCGGAGCATGCCCGTCAGGACGGCCTCGACGCTCGCCGCGAACTCGCCCTTCGCGTCGCGACCGGAGGAGATCCCCGCCAGAGCGGCCGCCACGAGAGCGCGCGCTCCGGCCGCGCGGACCCGGGGGTGCTCGTCGGTGGTCAGGCGGGACAGCTTCTTCTGCCCGCCCAGCACGCGCTCGGCGCAGACGCGGGCGCACATCTCGCGGACGCGCCAGGAGGGGTTCGCGAGTCCGGCGGTCACCGCGTCGGCGGCGTCGTCGTCCCAGACGTAGAGGAGCGCGCGGGCGCCCCAGAGCTCGGGCCAGTAGAGGGAGGGCGCTCCCTTGAGGATCCCGTCGGCGTGCTCGCCGCCCACGGTGAGGAGGAAGGACTCGCCCTCGTACCCGCCGGTGAGCAGGGCCGCGGATCGCAGGGCGACGTTGCGCTCCCCCTCGCGGGCGACCTGCGCGCGCAGGCGCTCCTCGAGCGGATCGGTGAGGGTGACGGTCGGTTCGTTGTCGCGTGCCATGAGGCTCCCGAGAGTACCCGCCCGCCCCGCGCCTTCGAAGACCCGCAGCGTTCGGAGCCGCGGCGGTCGGCCCTCTCCGTCCTGCTGCGATGGTCCGATCAGCACTCGTGCCACCTGCTGGTCGAGTGGCGCCGCAGGGACCACGGCTGAGGGACGCCTGGTAGATTCGATCCGATCGACCCCCTCCCAAGCCTCTCCGCGATGCTCACATGGGAGGGGCCTTTTTCTTCGGCACCGAGGTACTGCGATGGCACGGAAACCGAGCCTGTCGTGGAAGCAGCAGGTCCAGCTCCTCCGTGACCGCGGGCTCGGCATCGCCGACGCGGAGGCCTGCACGAGCTACCTGGCCGCGCAGAACCACTACCGCTTCTCCGGGTACGCCCGCTACTTCCAGCGGGCTCCGCACGACGGGGACGACTCGTTCGCGGACGGAGTCTCGTTCGAGGACGTCCGAGCGGTCTGCGACGCAGATGAAGCGCTGCGGCAGAGCCTGCGTGCTCGACTGGCCCGTGCCGAGATCCTTCTCCGCAGCCGTACGGCTCATGTCATCGCTCGTGAGCACGGCCCGTACGAGTGCTCTCTCGAGAAGAGCTTCTACTCCGAGTCTCCGAACGCGGAGTCGACAGTCGATTCGTGCCTCCGCGACATCGAGCGCAGCAGGGAACGGCATGTCCTCCGCTTCACGGAGCTCCCCGGCGGCAGGGGCGCGGCCGCCTTCGGCGAGCTACCGGTGTGGTCGGCCGTCGAGGCCTGGTCCTTCGGAACTCTGTCGAGATGCATCGAGCGAGGGGCACGAGGATCGCTTGCGGGGGACGTCGCGTCCGGTCTGGGAGTCGCCCGAGCCGGTTTCGCCTACCGGGTCCGCGCACTCGTCTACTTGCGCAACCGGTGCGCTCACCACAGCCGGCTCTGGAACCACTCCGTGATCGATGCGGGCCCCACGCCCAACAACGTCCGCGCGAAGGCGAAACGTCTCGCCGGGCAGTTCACTCCGCGCTCGGTCGTGGACGTCATCGCTTCGTTGGACGACATCCTCCTACGAGGAGCGGACGCGGCCCCGATCCTTCCGGAGCTCGTCGCCGAGCATTCCCTGCACGACGTGTTCTGGCGAGGGCTCACGACGCCCCGGAGCCCCCTCGATCATCGAGGACCGCAGTGAGAGCGACGCGACCGGGTCGGTCCCGCCCGCCCCGCGCCACGGCGGATGCCGCAGCGGAACGGACGATGCCCGCCCGCTCAGGAGGCGCCCACCGGGAGGTCGGCCCCGCCTGACTATGCTGGTGCCACCCCCAGCAGCCGAGCCCTCTGAGCCTCGTCCGCGCCGGGGTGGCGCGGCTCACCCGCCCGGGGAGCGGAGGAGGTCCTCTCATGGCCGATCGGCCGAACCTCCGCCATGTCGCGGCGGTCGCGGGCGTCTCGCACATGACCGTGTCGCGCGTGCTCAGCGGGCACCCCAACATCAAGGAGTCGACCCGCCAGAAGGTCCTCGAGGCGGTCGACGAGCTCAACTACCGGCCGAACATCGCCGCCCGCTCCCTCGTCACGCAGCGCACCGACCGCATCGGCGTGATGATCGAGAGCGGCGCCGAGTACGGGCCGTCGAGCACCCTCCGCGCGATCGAGCGCGCCGCCCGCGAGAAGGGGTACTCGATCACCTCCGTCGCGCTGCGGCCGGACCTCGAGATGACCCCCACCGACGCGATCGCCCACCTGATGGGCCTCGGGATCGACGCGCTCTGCGTGATCGCGCCGCGCTCCTCCTCCGTGGCGACCCTCCGCACCGTCGAGATCGGCGTGCCGACGCTCGTGGTGAAGAGCGACAAGGATCCGAGCTTCCTCACCGTCTCGGTCGACCAGCAGGCCGGCATGTTCCAGGCCGTCGACCACCTGGGGAACCTCGGCCACCGCGACGTGCTGCACCTCTCCGGCCCCCTCGACTGGCTCGACGCGCGCGCCCGCGAGCGCGCCTTCCACAGCCGCGCGAAGTCGTGGGGGATGCACGAGCGCCCCATCGTCATCGGCGACTGGACCCCGGACTCCGGGTACGACTTCGCCGCGAGCCTGCAGTCGGTGCCCGACTTCACCGCGATGGTCGTCGCGAACGACGAGATGGCGCTCGGAGTGATCCACGGCCTCGTCGAGCGCGGGATCCGCGTGCCCGAGGACATGAGCATCGTCGGCTTCGACGACCTGCCCACCGCCCGCCACTTCCTCCCGCCGCTGACGACGGTCCGCCAGGACTTCGACAAGCTGGGGACGACGGTCGCCGAGGTGATCCACGCGAGGATCCGCGGCCAGGAGATCCCGCAGCGCACCCGGATCCCCACGGAGCTGGTGATCCGCTCCTCCACGGCCGCTCCCCGATCGTGACCCTCCTGTTCCCGTCCCGCCGCATGCGCTCGCGTATCATCGGCGGCAGCCCCTGGCACGCCGGACCCTGACGGCGCGCCGCACACGAACCGAGGACGGCACGTGGCGATCTCATCGAGGACGACCCGGAGCTCCGCGGCACCCGTCGTCGAGATGACCGGCATCCGCGTCTCCTTCGCCTCCGGACCCGCTCTGAAGGACGGGAACCTGCGGCTGGTGCCGGGCGAGATCCACGGGCTGATGGGCGAGAACGGCGCGGGCAAGTCCACGCTGATCAAGACGCTCACCGGCATCCACCAGCCCGACGCGGGCGAGATCCTCGTCGACGGCGTCGCCCGGCGCTTCAGCGGCCCGGCGGAGGCGAAGGCAGCGGGCATCACGGCCGTGTTCCAGGACGAGCGCCTCACCGACAACCTCAGCATCGGCGAGAACGTGATGCTCGGCCACGAGGTCCGCGGCCGCTTCGGCATCTCCTGGTCGCGCACCCACCACCGCGCGGCCGAGATGCTCGCCGAGCTGGGCCTGGAGGACCTCGATCCGCACCTGCCGCTGCGCTCGCTCGCGCCGGCGATCCGCCAGCTGGTCGCGATCAGCCGCGCGATGGTCGACCGTCCGCGCGTGCTCGTGCTCGACGAGCCCACCTCCAGCCTCGACCTCAGCGACGTGGCCCGCCTCTTCACGGTGCTGCGGAGGCTGCGCGACCAGGGCGTCGCGATCCTGTTCGTCTCGCACTTCCTCGAGCAGGTCCTCACCCTCAGCGACCGGCTGACGGTGCTCCGCGACGGCGGCACCGTCGGCGAGTACCCGGCGCACACCATGGACCGCGCCGAGCTGATCGCGAAGATGATCGGCAAGGACATCGACGCGCTGCGGCAGATCGGCTCCGACCGCCGCGAGCACCGCCGCCAGCCGGTCGGCCCGGCGATCTACCGCGCGCACGGGATCGGCCGCCGCGGCGCCGTGGGCCCGACCGATCTGGAGCTGCACCGCGGCGAGATCGTGGGCTTCGCGGGCCTGCGCGGCTCGGGGCGCACCGAGCTGGCGTCGCTGGTGAGCGGGGTCGAGAAGCCGGACACCGGCGAGGTGCTGATCGACGGCGAGCCCGCCCGCATCTCCGACCCGGTGTCGGGCCTGCGCCACCGCATCGCCCACTCGAGCGAGAACCGCCGCGAGGACGGGATCATCGGCGACCTCTCCCTCCGCGAGAACCTCGTGCTGGGCCTGCAGGCTCTGCGCGGCTGGGCGCACCCGCTGTCGGCCGCCGAGACCGACACCCTGGTGCGCACCTACGTCGAGGCGCTGAACATCTCGCCGGCCGACCCGGACATCCCGGTGAAGTACCTCTCCGGAGGCAACCAGCAGAAGGTGGTCCTCGCGCGGTGGCTCGCGACCCGTCCGCGGCTGCTCGTGCTCGACGAGCCGGCGCGCGGGATCGACGTGGCGTCGAAGGTCGAGATCCAGGCGCACATCGCGCAGCTCGCGAAGGAGGGGGTGACCGTCGTCTACATCTCGTCCGAGCTGGAGGAGGTGGTGCGCCTCAGCGACCGCATCGTCGTCTTCAAGGACCGCGAGAAGATCGGCGAGGTCAGCAACGGCCCCTGGCTCACCGTCGACACGATCGTCGAGATGATCGCCGCCGACCGCGACGACGACCTCGACGACGACGACTGACCTCCCCCGCCGGCCGAGCGGCCGCACCGTCCACCGGGTCTCGATGAGCCGTCCGGGCTGCTCGACCGCCAGGACCTCGGCGCGCCGGCGGGTCCCGCTCGGGCGCCGGGCCTGCGAGGATCCGGGGGTGGACGATCAGCGACCGGACGAGCTCGCGGAGCTGCAGCGGCGCGCCTACGGCCGAGGCTCCGACATCGAGCGGGACCCCGGCGCGCTCGCCCGGCTCTCCGCGCTCGAGGCCCGCGTCCGTCCCGCCCTCGGCACCGCACTGCCGGGCGCGGTGGTTCCCGCGGACTCCGGGGACGCGGCGCCGGAGGACGCGGCACCTCCCGCGGACGCCTCCGCCGACGAGGCGTCCGACCCCCTCGGCCACGTCCCGCCCCGCCGCTCCCGTCGGCGCGGCCTCCTCCTCCCCGCCGCGCTGGCCGCGACGGCCGCCGTCGCCGCGGGGGCCACCCTCCTCGCCACCGCCGAGGACGGACAGCCCGGCCGCGAGGTCGCCGTGCTGCCGCTGTCGAACGGCACCGACCTCCCCGGCTGGGAGGGACTGGGGTTCGACGGATCGGTCACCACCGAGGACTTCGGCGGGCTCACCGTCGTGCGGCAGAGCCTGCCCGCCGACACGGGGCTCACCGTCGTCCGGCAGCGCCGCTCCTCGAGCGCCGGCTCGTGCCTCTCCATCGTGCGGACCGCCGAGCCGCAGGACGGCCTGTTCTTCCAGGGCTGCACGGCCGGAGCGTTCCCCGCGGTCGCGCAGTTCACCGTGACGTCGGCGGCGCCGGAGGCCCTGCGCGAGCGGTTCCCGATCGGCACGTCCCTGCGGTTCGCCCTCGAGGGCGACGAGATCCGCGTCCGATCCGACGCCCCCTGACCGCTCAGATCCCCGTCCGCCCGTGCGGGTCGCCCACCTTCTTCGACTCGCTCGACCCGCGCTCGCGTAGGAACACGGCGAGCGCCGCCATGCTGCCCACCGCGAGGAACTCCGACTGCCAGTTCTGGAGCGTCCGGTTCCAGAAGTCGGCGGAGGAGACGTAGCCGAGCCAGTCGACGGGCGCTTCCAGGCTCGTCAGCTGCTCCTCGCTGTAGGCCACGACGCCCGTCACCGACTGCGCCGCCCAGGACAGCAGGAACACCACCCCCATCACCAGCAGCAGCGAGTGCGAGAACAGCGCCTGCCGCACGCCGCCGGCGGACGCCGAGGGCGGCGAGTCGTCCTCCGCGGACGCCCCCGCCTTCTGCTGCTCGTCGGTCTCGAGGCCCTCCTCGCCCACCCGCTTCGACTCGGGCGAGCCGCGCTGCACGAGCCAGACGGTCGCGCCGATGTAGAGGAAGAACTGGAGGTACTCCGACTGCCAGTTCTCGGCGACGTCGATCGCGAAGTCGGAGGAGGTGACGAAGCGCCAGTAGCCGACCTCCCGCAGCCCCTCCGCGACCTGGGTGTCGTTGTACGCGGCGAGCCCCGCGAACGACTGCCCGGCGAGAGCGAGCAGGAAGATCGCGAGGAAGAACAGCGAGAGTCCGTTCTCGCGCAGGAAGCGGCGCATCCGGCTCACCTCCCGAGGATCCCGACGGCGAAGAACCCGATCAGGCCGAGCACGATCACGGCGTAGTACAGGGCGGAAGCGGTGCGCACGTCAGCTCCCGTCCAGGACGCAGTCGAAGGGCGCGTCCGCCACCGGCGTGCACCCCGCCGCGCGCACCAGCCAGCCGTCGTCGCCCGGGGTGAGGAACACCGCGCTGCCGCCGGAGCGCACGATCGCCGCCCGGCCGTAGACCTCGGCGTCCCCTGCTCCGTCTTCCGCGATCCCGAGCTCCAGCACGCCGCCGGGGCAGTCGCCCTCCCGGTCCTCCACGGCCTCGCGGGCGGAATCGGTGAGCAGCGCGCACGCCGCGCGGCCGTCTCCGTCGGCGAGCGCGGAGAGGAAGGCGTCGGCCGCGCGGCGGGCCGCCGTGCCGTCCGCGGAGCATCCGCAGAGCGCGAGCACGAGGGCCGCCGTCGCGGCCGTCGCGGGGACGGAGCGCGATCGAGGGAGCATCATGGCCAGGGAAGCTACTCCCGGGCCCGACCACCGGGCAGAGGGTTGCCATCGGGCCCTGCGGGCCCCGCGACCGGATCGTTACCGAAGCGCACCGCCGTGCTGTTGCGTCACAAGAATTGTTCACGGTAACATTTCGACGTGGCGCTGCTTCGGCCGGCGCCCATTGCACATCCTGCACTCACCGCACCTCGGGCCGCTAGGCCCGCATTCGAGGCCCTTCGGGGTCCACCATCTCGGGCACTCTCTTCGTGCCCGCGATCTCAAGGAGGAGATCTATGTCCAAGACGAGGCGTATCGGCCAGTTCCTGGGTTTCGCAGCAGTCGGCGCACTCGCGTTCGGACTCGCGGGCTGCTCGGGCGGTTCCGGCACCGATTCGGGCTCCGGCTCGAGCGGTGACCTCACCACCATCGGCTTCGTGGCCGTCGGCCCCGAGGGCGCGTGGCGCCAGGCGAACGAGACCAACATCGAGGACACGTTCACCAAGGACGCCGGCTTCGACCTGAAGTACGCACCCGCCACCAACGGAGACCAGAAGTCGCAGATCGACTCCTTCACCTCCTTCGTGGACGAGGGCGTCGACATCATCCTGCTCTCCGCCACGGAGGGCTCCGGCTGGGAGGACTCGCTCGAGCGCGCCCAGGAGGCCGAGATCCCGGTCATCCTGATCGACCGCGGCATCGAGCCGGACAACACCGACCTCTACGTGACCCGCATCGCGCCGGACAACATCGCGGTCAGCACCTCGGTCGCCGACTGGGCCAAGACCACCTTCCCGAGCGGCGCGAAGTACTTCACGCTCGAGGGCCCCGCGGGCGTCTCGGTCGTCAACGAGCGCAACGAGGGCTGGGACGAGGTCATCGGCGCCGACTCGAAGTTCACCAAGATCGGCGCGCAGACCGCGAACTGGTCCACCGAAGAGGCCAAGAGCGTCTTCGAGACCGTCCTGAAGTCGAACAACAACGACGTCCAGCTGGTCTTCGCCCAGAACGACGAGATGGGCCTCGGCGCTGTCCAGGCCGTCCAGGAGGCCGGCCTCACCCCCGGCACCGACGTCAAGATCGCCACGATCGACGGCACCAAGAACGCCCTGCAGGCGCTGGCCGACGGCGAGCTGAGCTTCGTCGCCGAGTACAACCCGCTGTTCGGCGAGACCGCCCTCGACGCGGTCGAGAAGACCCTGGCCGGCGAGACGGTCGAGTCCTCGATCGTCGTCCCGAGCGAGACCTTCGACTCGCCCGAGGCCGCCACCACCGCGCTGCCCGACCGCAAGTTCTAGTCGCTCAGCACCACCGGTCGCCCGGCGTCGTCCTCGACGCGGCACCACTCCCCCGGAGCGACCGGGGCCGGCTCTCCGCCGGCCCCGGTCGCTCCGACCCTTCGGCGCACCTGTTCGGCTGCGCCCCGCTCGAGAACGGAACGACGCGACATGACAGGTTCGCCTCCGATCGTCGAGATGAAGAACATCTCGATCAGCTTCCCCGGCGTGAAAGCCCTCGACGGCGTCGACTTCCGCCTGTTCCCGGGCGAGGTCCACACCCTCATGGGTGAGAACGGCGCCGGCAAGTCCACGCTCATCAAGGCCCTCACCGGCGTCTACCGCATCGACAGCGGAGACATCGTGATCGACGGGGAGACCCGTCGCCTGACCGGCACCGCCGACTCGCAGGCCGCGGGCATCTCCACCGTGTACCAGGAGGTCAACCTGGTCACGAACCTCTCCATCGGAGAGAACGTGATGCTCGGCTACGAGGTCCGCGGACCCTTCGGCATCAACTGGAAGGCCACGCACCAGGCCGCGAAGGTCGCGCTCGAGAAGCTCGGCCTCGGCCACCTCAACACGCGCCAGTCGCTCGCCTCGCTCTCGATCGCGATGCAGCAGCTGGTCGCGATCAGCCGCTCGACGGTGAGCGACTCCAAGGTGCTCATCCTCGACGAGCCGACCTCGAGCCTGGACGCGAACGAGGTCGAGAACCTCTTCGTCGTCATCCGCCGCCTCCGTGCGGAGGGCGTCGCGATCCTCTTCGTCTCGCACTTCCTCGACCAGGTCTACGCGATCAGCGACCGCCTGACGGTGCTGCGCAACGGCACCTTCGTCGGCGAGTACCTGACCCACGAGCTCGACCGCACCTCGCTGATCTCGAAGATGATCGGCAAGGACATCGCGGCGCTGCGCTCCCTCGACTCCGAGCGCGAGAGCCAGGACCACCTCTACCGCGACGCCCCGCTCTACACCGCGAAGGGCATCGGCAAGAAGGGCTCCATCGAGAGCACCGACCTGACGCTGCACCGCGGCGAGGTCGTCGGCTTCGCCGGGCTCCTCGGCTCCGGCCGCACCGAGCTCGCGCGCCTGATCTACGGCGTCGACAAGCCCGACACCGGCGAGATCACGATGCACGGCAAGAAGATCGACGTCCCGACGCCGACCGCCGGCCTCGCCCACAAGATCGCGTTCTCGAGCGAGAACCGCCGCGACGAGGGCATCATCCGCGACCTCTCGGTCCGCGAGAACCTCATCCTCGGCGTGCAGGCCAAGCGCGGCTGGGCCCGCCCCCTCTCCAAGAAGGAGAAGGACGAGATCGTCGGCAAGTACCTCGTCGAGCTCAACGTGCGCCCGGCCGACCCCGACCGCCCGATCAGCAAGCTCTCCGGCGGCAACCAGCAGAAGGTCCTCCTCGGCCGCTGGCTCGCCACCGCCCCCGAGATCCTCATCCTCGACGAGCCGACCCGCGGCATCGACGTCGGAGCGAAGGCCGAGATCCAGGAGAAGGTCGTCGCCCTCGCCGGCGAGGGCGTCGCCGTGGTCTTCATCTCGTCCGAGCTCGACGAGGTCGTCCGTCTCAGCGACCGCATCATCGTCCTGAAGGACCACCGCGTGATCGCGGAGATCCTCAACGGTCCCGCTGTCACTGCGGAGTCGATCGTCACTACCATCGCCGCAGAGGGAGTCGTCGACGAGGACGTCGTCGTCCTCGAGAGCGCCACGCAGGAGGCCGCATCATGAGCAGCGACACCCGACCCGCCCGGGGATCAGTCCTCGGCGGGATCATCCGCCGCCAGTACTTCTGGGGAGTCGTGGCGATCGCCCTGCTCCTCCTCGTCAACGTCGTCAAGGACCCGGGCTACCTGGCCGTCTCGGTCAGCCCCACCACCGGCTACCTCGTCGGCAACGTCATCGACATCGCCCGCGCCGCGGCTCCGATCCTGATGATCGCCGTCGGCATGTGCCTGGTCGTCGCGACCGGGGGCATCGACCTCTCGGTCGGCTCGATCATGGTCGTCGCCGGCGCCGTCTCGATGGAGTTCCTCAACTCCGCGGGAGCGCCCGACTCGCTCGGCGCCGCAGCGGGAGCCTTCGCGGTCGCCCTCCTGGTGGCCGCCGTGCTCGGAGCCGTGAACGGCATCCTCGTCTCGGTGGTGGGCCTCCAGCCCTTCATCAGCACGCTCGTCGTGATGCTCGCGGGCCGCGGCCTGGCGAAGGTCATCACCGGCGGCCAGAACACCGCCGCCACCAACGAGCCCTTCCGCTGGCTCGCGAACGGGTACGTCTTCGGGCTCCCGGTCGTGTTCCTCCTCGCCATCGCCATCGTCGTGGTCGTCGGAGTCCTGGTGCGCCGCAGCGCGCTCGGCCTGATGATCGAGGCCATCGGCATGGACCCGAAGGCGGCCCGCCTCGCGGGCATCAACCGCCGGGGCCTGCTGATGACCGCCTACATCGGCAGCGGCATCCTCGCCGGAGTCGCGGGCGTGTTCGCCACGGCGAGCGTGATGACGGTCGACGTCTCGCGCACCGGCTACCAGCTCGAGCTCGACGCGATCCTCGCGGTCGTCATCGGCGGCACCTCGCTCGCCGGCGGCAAGTTCAACATCACCGGTGCCGCCGTGGGCGCGATCCTGATCGCCACCCTCGACAAGACCGTCGTGTTCCTCGGAGTCTCGTCCTCCGCGACGCCCGCCTTCAAGGCGATCGTCATCGTCGCGCTCTGCCTCCTGCAGTCCGAGCGCGTCCGCTCCGCCTTCAAGTCCCGTCGCGAGGCGCGCCGCAGCGTCCCGCAGAAAGAGGCGATCCCCGCATGAGTGCCGTGATGACCCGCTCCGCCCCTCCGGCGAGCACCAAGCGCACCTCCGGGGCGCGCGGCTGGCTGAGCCAGCACCTGGACAAGCTGCCCACCCTGGCCGCGCTGATCATCTTCTTCGGGATGATCGTCTACGGCGAGGCCGCCTACGGCCGGATCCTGCAGGCGAGCACGATCTCGAACCTGCTGGTCAACAACGCGCACCTGATCATCCTCGCCGTGGGCCTCACCTTCGTGATCCTCACCGGCGGCATCGACCTCTCGGTCGGCGCGGTGATCGCGTTCAGCAGCGTGAGCGGCGTGCTCCTGATCAACGCCGGCTGGAACCCCTGGCTCGTGATGGTCCTGATGGTCGTGATCGGCGCCCTGTTCGGCGTGATCTCCGGCGTCCTGATCCAGTACTTCAACGTGCAGCCGTTCATCGCGACGCTCGCGATGATGTTCCTGGCCCGCGGTCTCGCCTCCATGCTGAGCACCGTCCCGGAGCGCCTCCCCGAGGACTCGGCCGTGCTGAGCCTGGCCACGCCGATCAAGCTGATCGACGGCCCGAAGGTCAACGACTTCGTCATCAGCCCCGGCGTGATCATCGCGATCCTCGTCGTGGCCGGCGCGTTCTTCGTGCTGCACCGCACCCGCCTGGGCCGCACGGTCTACGCGATGGGCGGCTCCGAGCAGTCGGCGGCCCTGATGGGCCTCCCGGTGGTGCGGACCAAGCTGTTCATCTACATCATCAGCGGCACGCTCGCCGGTCTCGCCGGTGTGGTCTACACCGCCCGCCTCGGCAGCGCGCAGAACATCACCGGCACCGGCTGGGAGCTCGACGCCATCGCGGCGACCGTCATCGGCGGCACGCTGCTCACCGGCGGCGTCGGGTTCGTGCTCGGCTCGGTGGTCGGCGCCCTGGTGCTCGGCCTGATGAACGTCCTGATCACCCGTGACGGCGGCATCCCGCCGGAGGCGACCACGATCATCACCGGAGGCATCCTCCTGGTCTTCGTCCTCCTCCAGCGCGCCGTCATGGCCCGCAGCAAGACCTGACCGGGCTCCCGCCCGATCTCCCCCGGCGCCCCCTCGTCCCTCCGCGGACGAGGGGGCGCCGTCGTGTCCGGGGCGCTCCGCCGGCCTCAGGAGGCGGAGCGGCTGAGCGTCAGCGCGGCCTGCTCGCGGGTGGCGTAGCCGCACTCCTCGGCGAGGCGGGCGAAGTCGGCAGGGCCCCGCCGCCGCAGGCCGATCCGGCGCCGGAGGGTGCCCGCCCGGCGCGTCTCGATCTCCTCCGCCGGCGTGCGGCCGAGGAACGCGAAAGCCTCCGCGAGCATGCGGGGGCAGACGAGCAGCTCCCGGGCGAGCACCGCGGCGGAGAACGCCGGGTCGCGGTGGCGCGCCTCGATCACCGGGATCGCCTCCGCGTAGACCTGGTCCGCGCTCCGGGTCCGGACCCGCGGAGCGCAGTGCTCGACGATCCCCTCCAGCAGCAGTTCGCTCGCCCGCCTCACGCCGGCGGCCCCGAGCACGGCCGGATCCCCCTCGATCAGACTGTTGGCGAGGGCACGGGCAGGCGTCCAGACCGACTCGCGCACCGGCACGACCTCGTTGATCCGCTCGCGGACCCACCGGTGCTCGAGCACGGCGGCGTCGAAGCTCCAGGTGTACGAGACGGTCGGCCGCCGGTAGTCGATGCGCGCCGGGACCCTGGCGTCGAGGAGCAGGACGCTGTTCGGCGTCGCCTCGAGCACGCCCTCGTCGAGGACGACCTCTCCCCCGCCCTCGACGATCAGGGAGATGTGAACGCCCGCCGGCCTGTCCGCCCTGTCGACCGACGGCGAGGGGGCGACCCTGATCCCGTTCGGCCCCCACACCCGCGTCAGCGCGAGTCCCGGTCCATCCGCTGCGTCCATCCGCAGACCGGGAGCGCCGGTCCCGCGCTCGTACCAGGCGCGAGCGAACGCCTGCATCCGCTCCTCTGCGGCCCCCATCTCCCGCCTCCTCCGCGTCGAACGAACAGAATCCCTCATCTGTCGATCACCGCCGGACGTTCGCACGGATCTCCCAGGCCTCCGCGCCTCGCGCTCGGAATCCGGCCGCACGCCGTCGCCGGACCGGGAGGACGGCCACGGGGACCGTCCCGGTCAGCGGCGCTGGGAGAGCCGCCACAGCGCGCGGCGAGCGCTCCCCTCGGAGGCGAAGCCCGCCTCCTCGGCCGCGCGCGCGAAGTCGGCCGTCGCCAGGGACCGCCCGCCGATCAGGAGCAGGAGGGTGCCCGCCCGGCGCCGCTCGAGCTCGTCGTCGGCCGTCCGCCCGAGGAAGGAGAACGCGCGAGCCAGCGTCAGCTCCGACACCAGGAGCTCGCGGGCGAGCCGGGCGGCGGTGAAGGCGGGATCGCGGTGGCGCTCCTCGATCAGGGCCATGGCCTCCCCGTAGACGTCCTCGGCGCGGGGACGCCTGCGCGGTGCGGAGCCCTCGACCAGCTCCTTCAGGAAGGCCTCGCCCGCCCGGGCGACGGCGGGCTGCTCCGCCAGAGCGTGGTCGCCGTCGAGGAGACCGTTCATCAGCGCCCGCGCCGGGGCCAGGAAGCAGCCGGCGACGGGCAGGACCTCGCCGAAGCGCTCCGTGAGCCAGCGCTGCTCCAGCGCCCGCTCGCCGAGCACCCAGGCGTAGATCACGGTCGAGCGGGGGAAGCGCGCCCCGGTCCGCGGCTCCGCGTCGATGACCACCAGATCACCACTGCCGCACTCGAGCATCCGTCCGTCCTGTCGGATGCGTCCTCCGCCCTCGACGACCAGCAGCAGATGCGCGCCCGGCGGGCAGCGCGACTGCGGCTTCTGCTCGAGAACGCAGCCACCGGGGATCCACAGTCTGGCGATCTCGAAGCCGAGCGAGCCCGTCGCCTCGACCCGCAGTCCAGAACGGGCCTCGACGCCGTTCCAGTGCTCGGCCATCCGCCGGTACATCTCGGCCGATCTCGACCTCATCGGGCGCCCCCTCCTCGCGGGCACGCTGACGCCTCACCACGGGAGTGATTCGCAGCCCGCGCGTGCTCCGTTTGTCACCGGACCGGTCACAGCGGACGGCGACGCTCCCGCTCACCGCGCCGGCGGCGCCCCGGCGGCAGCGTGCGACCGACGGGATCACCGGGTCAGGAGGGCGATCGCGACTCGGAACGGCGCCGGAGCACACCACTCCCTCCTCACGGCGGCGCCACTTCCTCCTCACCTGCCCCCGAGCGCTTGGGCCGACCCACCGCCCGCGGGAAGACTCCCCAGCGGTACGGCGCCCGTCGTACCCGCCGAAGCGGCCGAGCGGACGACGACCGTCCTCCGAGCAGGCCGCCGGCGAGAAGACAGACCGAGGAGCTTCACTGTGACTTCCGACAACTCTCCCGCTGAGCAGGGTCCGCTGAGGCGACGCACCGTCGTCGCCGGCGCCACCTGGTCCCTGCCCGTGATCGCCGCAGCGACGGCCACCCCGGCCGCCGCCGCCTCTGCCACGCAGACCCTCGTGTTCAGCTCCATCCCGACCATGATCGCGTGCATGCCCAACACGGCGCCGATCACGCTGACCCTCACCGGCGGCAACGTCGCGAACGTCCCTGTGCGGGTGAACACCCCGCCCGGCTTCCGCTTCGGAGGGAGCGGGACCGACACCTTCGTGACCGACGCGAACGGAGTCGCCACCATCCCGGTCGGCGGCGTCATCGCGGGCCCCTCGACCGGCTCGGCCCTCGCCTTCGGCGGCTCGGCGAAGACGAACGCCCCGTTCCCGGTCCGCCAGACCGGCGACCTGCAGTACAGCACGGGCCTCGCCACTGTTCCCGACAACTCCGGATTCATCCACACCTCCTCGCAGGGTGTGAACGGCAACGTCTCCGTCAAGGCGAACGGCGACATCTGGCAGTACCGGCGGTCGGACGGCTGGCAGAAGCTCGGCACGGGCGCCTCCACGGAGCCCAGCACGTCCGGGCTCACGCAGCAGCCGGACGGAACCTACAACGCGCACTGGATCAAGGACGGAGTCCTCCAGTACGGCAAGGCGCTCGCGACCGTTCCGAACAACTCCGGATTCGTCCGCACCTACGGTCAGGGCGCGGACGGGAACGTCTCCATCAAGTCGAACGGCGACGTCTGGCGGTACAACCGCCAGGCCGACGAGTGGACCCTTCTGGGCACCGGCGCCAGCACCGAGCCGAGCGCGGCCGGCATCTCCGCGAACCCGGCCGGGACCCTGAACGTCCACTGGATCAAGAACGGAGTCCTGCAGTACGGCACCGCAGCGGCCACCGTGCCTACCAACTCCGGATTCGTCCGCGTCTACGGCCTCGGCACCCGCGGCACGATCGCCGTGAAGTCGAACGGCGACATCTGGCGGTACACCCCGCAGGGCAACGTGTGGGACCTCGTCGGCACCGGAGCCAGCACCGAGCCGAGCGCCGCCGGACTGACCCAGCGGCCGGGCGGGACGTTCGAGATCCACTGGATCAAGGACGGGGTCCTGCAGTACGGCACCCGGCTCGCGACCGTTCCGGAGAACTCCGGGTTCGTCCGCACCTACGGTCAGGGAGCGGATGGGAACGTCTCCGTGAAGGCGAACGGCGACATCTGGTACTACAGCACGGCGCAGAACACGTGGACCAAGATCGGCTCCGGTGCCAGCACCGGCCCCGATGCGGCCGGGATCACCGCCCAGGGAGACGGCGCGTTGAACCCCCACTGGATCAAGGCGAGAACCGACTGCCGCTGATCCGCGCCCGGCGGCCCTCTCCGCCCGCGTCCTGCCGGACCGCGGGCGAGGAGGGCCGCCTCCGCCCTCCCGCCGAGGACGGGCGCCTCGTCCGAGGAGGAACGCGCCACCCCGTCTCGGCGCCCCTCCCCCGGCCTAACGTGGTCACCGCCCGCGCACCCCGTCCCCGCTGCGAAGGAGCCCGGTGACCGCTTCCGAGCAGCCGGCCGCCCCGCGCGGTCTCGTCGAGACGCTGCAGCTGAGCGGTCCCCGCGTGGAGGCGTGGCTGAGGAGCCTCGGCTGGGCGAGCGACGGAGCTCCGCCCCTGCACCTCGCCGGGGACGTGCTCGCCGTCGACGGCTTCCGGCTGAGCCGCCTCTGGCACACACCCGGCACGCTCCGGACCGACCCGCCCCTCCCCGCCCCCGACCGGGCCGAGGTCGACCTCATCGTCCCGGTCGCCGGCGAGATCGTCGTCGACGGCCCTCTCGAGGCCGCTCGTCTGCGGCCCGGCGGGCTCGCCCTCCTCCGACGCGACGACTCCGCTCGGTTCCGGGCGGAGGAGGACTCCGCCTGGCTGGCGCTGAGGACGTCCTGGGGCAGGCTCGGCCTCACGAGCGCACAGTCCGACGGGCCGTCCTGCACCCTGCTCGCCGCCGACAGCTACAGCGGCGCTTTCGTCTCCCTCGTCAACGCGACCCTCAACGCGGACCTCGCGGCGGGCGATCCCGGCTTCAGCGAGCTGCGCCGCGCGCTCGAGGCGACCGCGTCGGCCCTGATCAAGCAGAGCCTGCCGCCCGCCCGTCCGGAGGACGGACTCGAGGGCGTCCTCCTCCGCGCGATCGCCGTCATCGATGCGGAGGCGGGTGACGCGGACTTCACCGCCGGCGTTCTCGCGATGCGGCTCCGCGTCTCGCGGGCGACGCTGGACCGCGCCTTCCACCGCCGGGGCACGACCGTGGCCGCGACCCTCCGCGAGCGGCGCGTGCACCTCGCCGCGTCGCTGCTCGCCGCGAGCCCGTCGCTCTCGCCCTCGGCTCGCGCGGCCGTGGCCGAGCGGGCCGGCTTCCGGACGCTGAGGGCGATGGACCGCGCGCTGAGCCGTTCGCGCGACGTCGACCGCGGCTGATCCGACCGGACATCGGCGTACGCGTCGCCCCAGGATGCACCCGGGATTCGTCGAACCGGTTCGCCTCTCCTCTGGAGTGTCGGGAAATGATCCGGTTAGGCTCTTCACGTTGTCGTCAACATAGTGTTACCGTGAACATTGCCGCGTACGAAGCCGGCACACTCCCTCCCCTCAGCAATGGTGCCGACCCTGGAGCAAAGCGCGATGAAGCCTTTCCTGCGACCACTCGTCCTCGTGACGGCCGTGGCCCTCACCGTCCCCCTTCTGACGGCCCAGTCGGCGAGCGCAGCTCCCTCCGACAGCCTCGTCCTGCGCTACGCGCTCGACGAGACGAGCGGCACGACCGTCGCCGACAGCTCGGGCAAGGGCCGCACCGGCACGCTCGTCAACGGAGCCGCTCCTCGCGGAGCCGCGGGCGTCGCCCTCGACGGGACCGACGACTACGTCAAGCTGCCCGACGACCTGCTCGCGGGCCTGAACTCGATCACGGTCAGCACCGAGGTCCTGGTGAACGCGAACCAGGGCACGCCCTACTTCATCTGGGGCCTCGGCAACACGACGAACGGCGCCGGGAACGGCTACCTCTACACGACGGGCAACGGCTACAAGGCCTCGATCGCCACCGGCAACTGGACCACCGAGCAGACCGTCAACTCCAACGCGAACCTCGCGCGCAGCGTCTGGAAGACCCTCACCTACACGCTCGACGACGCGAGCGACACCGCACGCCTCTACCTCGACGGCACCCAGGTCGCGCAGCAGACAGGAGTGACCATCACTCCCGCCGCGATCGGCAACGGCACCACCACCGCGAACGCGATCGGCCGCTCCGTCTACACGGCGGACAAGACCCTCGCCGGCTCGGTCCGCGACTTCCGCGTCTACAGCACGGCGCTCAGCGCGGCCGACGTCGCGACCCTCCAGGCCCCGGACAGCACGCGCGTCTCCCGCGACTCCGCCGCCCTGGACCTCGGGAGCCTCTCCTCGGTCTCCGCGAACCTCACCCTCCCGACGACCGGCCCCAACGGCTCCGCCATCGCCTGGGCCTCGAGCAACTCCGCGGTCGTCTCGACCAGCGGAGTCGTCACGCCGCCCGCGACCGGGGTCGCCTCGGTCGAGCTGACCGCCACGACCACCCGCGGCTCGGCCACGGCCACCCGCACCTTCACCGCCACCGTGCCCGCCAAGGACGTGAACGCCGACGCCCAGAAGGCGCTCGACGCCCTCTCGATCGTCAACTCCGGCGACGTCCGCGGCAACGTGACGCTGCCCGCGAAGGCCGGCTCCTACGACGTCGCCTGGTCCTCCTCGAACACGGCCGTGCTCAGCACGACCGGCGTCGTGAAGCGCCGGTCCGCCGCCACGCCCGTCACACTCACCGCGACGATCGCCGGCACGACCGCGACCCGGCAGCTGCCCGTCACGGTGACCGCGGCTCCCGCGGACCTCGACACCGAGTACGACGCGGGCTACCTCTGGACCCACTTCGCCTCGACCGACTACGAGAAGATCTACTTCGGCTCCAGCACCGACGGTCTGCACTGGTCGAAGCTCAACAACGACAAGGCCGTGCTCGCCAACCTCGGCGGCACCCTCGGCGTCCGCGATCCGCACCTCGTGCGCTCCCCCACCGGCGACGAGTACTGGATCATCGGCACCGACCTGCACGCCGAGGGCACCGCTCCCGGCGGCACCTGGGACCAGACCAACGCGAGCAAGAACCTCGTCGTCTGGCGCTCGACGGACCTCGTGAACTGGAGCGATCAGAGCATCGTCTTCGCCGGCTTCCCCGACGCGGGCAACGTCTGGGCTCCTGAGGCGATCTGGGACGACGCGACCGGCCAGTACTACGTCTACTGGGCCGCCCGCGACAAGACGCTGACCGGCGGGGCCTCCGCCCAGCGCGTCTACGTCTCGACCACGCGCGACTTCGTCGGCTTCTCCACCCCGAAGGTCTGGCTGGACGAGAACCCCGCCGCCGGCGGCGGGAGCCGCGGCAGCATCATCGACACGACCATCGCGAAGGAGGGGGACACGTACTACCGCTTCTCCACCGCCGACTGGCGCACGGTCGTCGACAAGGCCCCGAGTCTCGCCGGCCCCTGGACCCGCGTGATCGGCTTCGGCGAGGAGAAGTCCCGCGGCCTCTCCGACCACCTCGAGGGCCTCACCGTCTACCAGCTGCCCGACGGCCGCTGGGTCGTCATGGGCGACTCGTTCGGGTACTCCGCCTACGTCACCGACACCCTCGCGGACATGCGGTTCACGGCGCTTCCCGTCGGCACCACCGGCGCGAACACGTACTCGTTCTCGAAGCCCTTCCGCCACGGCTCGGTGCTCCGCCTCTCGAGCGCTGAGGAGGCGCGCCTGACGGCCGCCTACGGCACCAGCAGCACCGGCCCCGCCGCGAAGCCGGTCAACGCGGCCGGCGAGATCCTCCGCTACACCTTCGACGGCGGCTCGGGCACCACGGTGCGCGATAGCTCGGGCAACAACCAGAACGGCACGCTGCCCTCGGGTGGCACCTGGAAGGACGGCGCCCTGCAGCTCGACGGCACCGACGACTACGTCAAGCTGCCGAACGACCTGCTCGCCGGAGTGACGGACCTCACCATCCAGTCCGACGTCTGGATCGACCCCGCGCAGGGCGGCGCCTACTTCCTCTACGGCCTGGGCAACACCACGAACGGCGCCGGCGACGGCTACCTCTTCACCTCGGGCAACAACTACCGCACCAGCATCGCGACCGGGAACTACACCACCGAGCAGACCGTCGCCGGCGGCTCGGCCCTCCCCCGCGGCACCTGGGCGCACCTGACGTACACGCTCTCCGGCACCACCGGCACGATCTACCTCGACGGAGTGAAGGTCGCCAGCGGCACCGTCACGACCGACCCGAAGGACATCGGCGGCGGCTCCACCTCGGCGAACTACATCGGGCGCTCGAACTACGACGCCGACAACCGCTTCCGCGGCCAGATCCGCGAGTTCTCGGTCTACAACCGGGCCCTCAGCGCCTCCGAGGTGCTCGCCGCCTCCGGCAACACGTCGGCCCTGGTCGACCTGTCGCTCAGCGGCGACGTCCTGAAGACGGCCCCGATCGTCGACTCGGCGAGCAGGACGGTCACCTTCCCGGTGAAGCCGGGGACCGACCTGACGAAGCTCACCCCGACCTTCTCCACCGCGGCCGGCGTCACGGCGAGCCCCGCCTCCGGCACCGTCCGCGACCTCTCCACCCCGCAGACGGTCGTGCTCACGCCCGCCGCCGGCGGCACCGCGACCACCTGGACCCTGAAGGCCGTCGTCATGAAGTCCCCGGTCCTCGCAGGCCTGAACGCCGACCCGAACATCGCGGTCTTCGGCGACACCTACTACCTGTACGCGACCTCGGACGGCTTCGCCGGCTGGGGCGGCAAGACCTTCTACGCCTGGTCCTCGAAGAACCTCATCGACTGGACCCGCTCGGAGCAGCCCTTCCTGACGCTCGACGGCGCGAACGGCAACGTGCCGTGGGCGACCGGCAACGCCTGGGCGCCGACGATCATCGAGAAGAACGGGAAGTACTACTTCTACTTCTCCGGCGAGAACTCCTCGCTGAACCGCAAGACGATCGGAGTCGCCGTCTCGGACAGCCCGATGGGCCCGTTCACGGCGCAGCCGACCGCGATGATCACCAACGGCGAGTCCGTGCGGTCCGGCCAGGCGATCGACCCCGCCGCGTTCACCGACCCGAAGACCGGCAAGAGCTACCTCTTCTGGGGCAACGGCGACCCGCTCTACGGGGAGCTGTCCGACGACATGCTCTCGATCAAGACCGGCACGATCAAGAAGATCAGCGGTCTGACCGACTTCCGCGAGGGTGCGTTCCTGAACTACCGCGACGGTCTGTACCACCTCACCTACTCGATCGACGACACCGGCTCGGAGAACTACAAGGTCGGCTACGCCACCTCGACGAGCGTCGACGGACCGTGGACCTACCGCGGCGTGGTCCTCGAGAAGGACACCTCGCAGGGCATCCTCGCCACGGGCCACAACTCGATCGTCAACGTGCCCGGCACGGACGACTGGTACATCGCCTACCACCGCTTCGCCATCCCCGGCGGAGACGGCCAGCACCGCGAGACGACGATCGACCGGGTGACCTTCGACAAGACGACCGGGCTCATGCAGAAGGTCGTCCCGACCCTCACCAGCGTCGCCGCGCAGACGATCGTCGACACCGCGCCGCTCGCAGCCTCGATCACGGGGAAGGCGACGGTGGGCAGCACGCTGACCGCCTCCGCCTCCTCCCCGTGGACGGCGACCGGCTTCCAGTGGAAGCGCGGTGGGACCGCGATCAGCGGGGCGACGGCGTCGAGCTACACGCTCACCGCCGCCGACCGCGGAGCGACGATCTCGGTGGCCGTGACCGCCGCGAAGCCGCAGTGGACGCCGGCGACGGCCTCCGCCTCCGTCGGTCCCGTGACCGACTCGGCACCCGCGATCGCCGTGACCACGACCTCCACGACGCGCTGCGCCGCCGGGAAGATCGTCGTCACCGCGACCGCCACGAACCCGAACGCCTTCGCCGCGAAGATCGTGATCGGCACGACGTGGGGCTCCAAGAGCTTCGCCGACGTCGCTCCCGGCGCCACCGTCTCGGCCGCCTTCACCACCCGGGCGACGAGCGTGACCGACGGATCCGCGACCGCCACGGCGACCGCGTTCATCAGCGGGAAGCCGGCCACGGCCTCCGCGACCGCCCCCTACTCCGCGGCCAGCTGCAGCTGATCCGCGGGCACGACCCACACCCATTGAGATCGAGCCGGCGACGACGCCGGCCGGAGAACGGAGAACACCCGACATGAACACCCGATCCCTTCTGATCCGCGGAGCCGCTGGACTGGCCGGAGGCGTCCTCCTGCTCGGAGTCGCCGGAACGGCGTTCGCCGCCGAGGTCAACTACGGCAACGACGACGTCGACATCAACGTCGAGATCGCCGACCTCCCCGGGACCGGCGCCCTCTCGATGACCGTCGCCGCGGACTCGACGACGCTGACCGAGACCGGCTCGGACAACGTCCGCCGCCAGTTCACCGGCACCCTGCCCACCGTCACGGTCACCGACACCCGTGACGCCGCGGACGTCTCCCCCGACTCCGCGTGGTACGTCATCGGCACGGCGAGCGACTTCACGTCGGCCGACGGCTCGACCATCGGCGCCGAGAACCTCGGCTGGACCCCGGACCTGGTCGACGGTGGAGACCTCGGCGAGGTCGCCGCGGGCGATGAGGTCGGCACCGCCATCGACGGCGGCGCCAACGGCGTCGGCCTGAAGGGCAAGGAGCTGCTCGCGATCGTCGCCAGCAACTCCCAGCAGGTCAACCCCGAGGGCTCCTGGAGCGCCGACGCCGACCTCTTCCTCCGCACCCCCGTGAACGTGGACGCCGGCGCGTACTCGTCCACCATCACCCTGTCGCTCTTCGAGTGACCCGTCGCGGCCGGGGGACGCACTCCCTCGGCCGCGATCCCACCACGGCCGACGCGGCCGGGCCCGCCCGCCCGGCCGCGTCGTGCTTCCCCCGTGCGACCATGAGGTTCTGATGACTGCTCCGCGCCGCTCCGCCGCTCCCCGCCGCCCGCTCCTCCCCGCGCTGCTCGCGCTGATCGTCGCCCTCCTCGGCGCGGGGGTCGCTCCGGCGGCCGTCGCGGCCGACGGAGCGATCACCTGGGCGGTCAGCCCCTCCACCGACGGCGTCCCCGACAAGCGCGCGTGGGTCGAGCTCGAGCTCGCCCCCGGCGCGAGCGCCTCGGACGAGGCGGTCGTGCGGAACCTCAGCGACCAGCCCGTGACCTTCAGCATCACCAGCGCCGACGGCTACTTCACCGACACCGGCCGCTTCAACATGCTCAACTCGGACCAGGAGTCGGTCGACGCCGGGCTGTGGATCTCCGCCCCCGAGACCGTGACCGTCGATCCGGGTAGCAGCGGCGTGGTGCCGTTCACCGTGACGGTCCCCGACAACGCCACCCCCGGCGACCACGCCGCCGGCATCGCCGCCTCCGTGCTCTCGCAGGGCACCGAGGCGGGAGGCGCGAACGTCGGCGTGGAGAGCCGCATCGGCTTCCGCGTGATGACCCGCGTGACCGGCGAGGTGACCCCCTCCTTCTCCGTCGAGGACCTGGCCAGCGACTACCGCCTCTCCTGGAACCCGTTCCAGCCCGGCTCCCTCTCGCTCGTCGCCGACGTGGTGAACACTGGCAACGTGCGCCTGCTGCTCGACGGCACGGCGAGCGCCCAGGGCGCCACCGCCCCCGTCGTCGCGGCCGACGCGCCCCAGCAGGAGCTGCTGCCCGGCGACCGGCGCAGCGTCTCGGTGCAGCTCGACGGCATCTGGCCCCTCTTCGGGGTCGGCGCCGACCTGACCATCGCACCGACCGTCGCCGCCGCCGATCAGGAGCCGGTCGCCACCGCTCCCGTGACGGAGTCGATCACGGTCGCCGCCGTGCCGGTCCCGCAGCTGCTCGTGATCCTCGGGGTCGCCCTCATCCTCGCGGCGCTGCTCGCCGGGCGCTCGCGCTCGCGCCGCCGCATCGCCGCCCTGGTGCAGCAGGCCAAGGAGGAGGGCCTGCGCGAGGGCGCGCGCGTCTCCTCCTGAGCACCCCCTCCGCACGCTCTCTCCCCCCTCCCTGCCGCCGAGGGGCCCCGGGCCGTCGAGGGGACCCGCTACACCGGGTTCCCCCGACGGTCCAGGGTTCGCTCACCGCGCGGCCATGCGTCAGAGTGAGCGGATGACCACCACCTCCCTGGAGGCGCCGACTCGGCGTCTCGGCCTCATCGCGCTCATCGCGACCCTCGGCGGCCTCCTCTTCGGCTACGACACCGGCGTCATCAACGGCGCCCTCGAGCCGATGTCGGCCGAGCTGAGCCTCACCGCGCTGACCGAGGGGGTCGTCACCAGCTCGCTCCTCTTCGCCGCCGCGATCGGCGCGATCTCGGGCGGACGCCTCGCCGACGCCCTCGGGAGGCGGACCACGATCCGCCTCCTCGCCGTGCTCTTCCTCGTCGGCGCCCTGGTCTGCGTGGTGGCGCCGGGCTTCGGCGTGATGGTCCTCGGGCGGGCGGTCCTCGGACTGGCCGTCGGCGGCGCCTCGGTGGTCGTGCCGATCTACCTCTCCGAGATCTCCCCCTCCGAGATCCGCGGCTCCCTCGCCGGCCGCAACGAGCTGATGATCGTGATCGGCCAGCTCGCCGCCTTCGTGGCCAACGCCGTCATCGGCACCGTCTGGGGCGAGCTGCCCGGCGTCTGGCGGATCATGCTCGCCGTCGCCGCGCTCCCCGCCGCCGCCCTCCTGCTCGGCATGACCCGGGTCCCGGAGTCGCCGCGCTGGCTGATCGCGCACGGCCGCCGCGACGAGGCGCTCGACGTGCTCACGACCATCCGGACGCCCGACCGGGCCCATGCGGAGGCGGAGACCATCGCCCGCTCGATCGGCGCGAAGGACGGCCCGAGGATCCCCCTGCTGCAGGCGCTGCGCGAGCGCTGGGCGGTGCGCATCCTGCTGGTCGGCATCGGGATCGGAGTCGCCCAGCAGCTCACCGGCATCAACTCGATCATGTACTACGGCCAGTCGGTGCTGAAGGAGGCGGGCTTCGACCACGACGGCGCGCTCGTCGCCAACATCGCGCCCGGGGCGATCGCCGTGATCGGCGGCCTGATCGGGCTGCGGCTCATGCAGACGATGAACCGCCGCACGACCCTCCTGCTCGGCTACTCCCTGACCACCGCGATGCACTTCCTGATCGGCATCGCCTCCGTCGCGCTCCCCGTGGGGAACCCGGCGCGGCCGTACGTGATCCTGGTGCTGGTCGTCGCGTTCGTGGGGAGCATGCAGACGTTCCTCAACATCGTCACCTGGGTGATGCTGTCCGAGATCTTCCCGCTGCGGATCCGCGGCGTCGGCGTCGGCATCGCGATCTTCTGCCACTGGATCACGAACGCGGTGCTCGGCCTGTTCTTCCCCACCCTCGTCTCCGGCGTCGGCATCACCGGAACGTTCTTCCTGTTCGGCGCCGTCGGCCTGCTCGCGCTCGTCTTCATCTGGAAGCGCGTGCCCGAGACCCGCGGCCGCGCCCTCGAGGAGGTCGAGGCGGGCGTCGTCTCCGGCGAGCTCCTGCGCCGCTGACGCCCGCCCTCGGTCTCCGCCTACTGGTAGGTGACGAGGTCGGGGAGGGGGCGGACCTCGGCCATGGTCTCGGCGGGGGTGAGCATGGGCGCGTCCTCGTCGTAGAAGTTCTTCCAGCCCCAGCCGATGCCCTCGGGGGCGCCCTCGTGCAGCGCGTCCCAGGTCGCCTGCTTGTCGGGCTGCGAGCCCTGGCCGTCGACGTGGATGAGGAACTCCAGCTCGGGCCGGTCGCGGCGGATGCTGTCGCGGTCCTGCAGCATCGACAGCCGGAACTGGTGCAGCACGAACATCTTCGGCGGCAGCCCCTCGCTCTGCACCAGGTCGGCCAGCCACTCCGACACGCTGTCGACCTCGGCGGCCGAGACGCGCCCGATCTGCTGCAGCGGCTTCTGGCCGGGCAGCAGGCGCCACTCCGGGTCGAGCGCGAGGCCGACGTTGGGCAGCGACAGGAGGTCCGCGTACTGCTTCGCCTGGGTGAGGAAGTCGGTCAGCCCCGACTGCAGGTCGAGCACCACGTACATCCCCGCCGCCTGCGCCGCGTCGATGTAGGGGCGGATGTCGGCGGCGTCGAGCTCGTTGGAGTAGTCGCCGTCCTTGCCGGGGTCGCCCGCCGCGACCGTGGTGATGATCTCGAGGCTCGGCACGACCTTCTTGTCGGTGAGCGCCCGGTACGGCTCGGCCACCGCCTCCGCCCGCGCGATCGTGGGCTCGAGGCCCTGCTCCCCCAGCACGCCGAGGACGGGAGCGCCCGGAGTGCCGTAGATCGCGACGAAGAGGTGCCCGCCGAACATCCGCTGGCCGCCGCCCGGCAGCTGCCAGCCGCTCGCGGCCGCGCGCACGGCCCACTCGGGCTCGGGCTGGGCGGCGAGCACGGGGCCGAGCAGCAGCGTGCAGGAGGCGTCGGCCTCGGCGATCGCGGTCACGGCTCCGCCCGAGGCGAGCAGGTCGTCGCCGTCGACCACGGTGACGGGCACGCCGGCCGCGCGGGCGGTCGCCAGTGCGGCGACGTCGGCGTCCTGCGCGCGGGCGAGAGCGTGCAGGCCGGTCAGGGCGTCGGCCCGGGCCGGGAGAGCGCCGAAGGGAGCGTCGGAGGCGGTGGACGGCGCCGCGTCGGCGAGGTCGGCGAGCGCCAGGTCGGTCACGGTCACGCCGGACGCGGTGCTGAGGGCGGCCGCGTCGGAGGCGGAGGCGACGACGTCGACGCCCTCGGGCGCGGTGACGTCGCCGATCGCGAGCACGCGGGTCACGCCGAGGCGGGCGAACTCGGCGGCGAGGGCGTCGGAGGTCGGAGCGGTGGAGGACGGTGTGGCGGACGGGGTGGCGGATCCGGTCGCGGAGTCGGACGGGCCCCCCGGATCGGACGGCGTCTCGGAAGCCGTGGATCCCACGGCCGCGGCGTCCGCGGTCGGGGCGGCCGTCGCTCCGGATCCCGCCGAGCCGACCAGCAGCGGCACGCCCCAGGCGATGCTCACCTGGGCGGCGCGCAGGCGCGACTCGGCGATGTCCTCGACCAGGACGACCAGCGGAGCCGCGGCGAACAGGGCCGCGCTCGCGGCGAGCGCGTCCGGGGCGAGCGCCACCGGCCCGCTCGGAGCCGCAGTGCGGGTGCGGGGCGCCTCCTGCTGAGCGTCGTCCGGAGCGGAGGAGTCGGGCGTGCAGGCGCTGAGCAGCGGGAGCACCGCGAGACCGCCGATCACGACGCTGCGGCGCGAGAGCCCGGAGCGGGAGGGGACGGAACGGGGTGTCGAGGGCATGGCAGGCCTCTCCTCTCGGAGCCCGATCGGGGCTCTCTGGTGCGTGGCTGGTCCTCTCGACTATCGCAGGCTCGGCGGCGGTGAGCGCCGAGGGGGCCGTCCCGGGCGCGCCTCCGAGGCCGTCCGGACAGGCAGAAGGGGAGCGGCGCCGCAGCACCGCTCCCCTTCGAGAGGCTGGATCAGACCGTGCGGGGAGCCTTCGCGAGGTTGGCCTCGAGCTCCTCGCGGTTCTGCCGCACCACGTAGGCGGGGCGGTCGCGCTCGACGCGCCACGACTCGCTCAGCGGCGTGATCGCGACGGTGTCGAAGCCGATCCGGTCGTAGAGGTCGGTCACGAAGTGGATCGCCTCGGGGTAGTCGCTCGACGTCGCGAGAGCGCGGCGGTCGGGCGTGCCGACCGGGGTGCCGTCGGTGGTGATGTCGGCGGCCATGATGTGGTTGAACGCCTTGACGACCTTCGACTCCGGGAGGTGCTGCTGGAGCATCTCGCTGGTCGTGGTCTCGCCCTTGTCGAGCGCCTCGATGCGGCCGTCGCGCTCGAAGTAGTAGTTGTTCGTGTCGAGGACGATCTTGCCGGCGAGCGGGGCGACCGGCACCTCCTCGAGGTTCTTCAACGGCACCGTCACCACGGCGATCTCGGCGGCCTCGGCCGCCTCCTGAGCCGTGGCGGCGCGGGCCTTCGGGCCGAGCTCCGCGATGAGGTCGGCGAGGGTCTCGGGGCCGCGCGAGTTCGCGATGACCACCTCGTCCCCGAGGGCGATGACCGCCCGTGCGACCTGGCTGCCGATGTTGCCTGCTCCGATGATTCCGTACGTCGTCATGCTGAGGAGAACGCGGAGGGTGCCCAGGCATTCCGCTCTGCGGCGTTCTCCCACGCCGCACCCAGGTGGGCCCGTGCCTCCAGTAGCCTCGGTCCTCGGGCGCCGCTGCCCGAGAAGGAGTCCGTGATGCCGCAGTACGACCTCCCGCTCGACCTCCTCGAGCAGTACGCCCCCGAGATCGCCGAGCCCGCCGGGTTCGCCGAGTTCTGGCGCGACACGATCGCCGAGGCGAGGGCCGTCGCGACCGAGCCGCGCCTCGAGCGGGTCGACGCCGGCTTCGGACTGCTCGACACCTTCGACGTCACCTACTCCGGCTTCGGCGGCCACCCGATCCGCGCGTGGCTGATCCTCCCCCGCGGCGTCGAGGGCCCCCTCCCCGGGCTCGTGACCTTCATCGGCTACGGAGGCGGCCGCGGGCAGCTCGCGGAGTGGACCGCGATGTCGGCCGCCGGCTACGCGCACCTGGTCATGGACACCCGCGGCCAGGGGTCCGGGCACCGCTCCGGAGCGACGCCCGACCCGGTGGGCAGCGGGCCGCACGTCTCCGGCTTCATGACGCAGGGCATCGAGTCGCCCGCGGAGCACTTCTACCGCCGCGTCTTCACCGACGCCGTCCGCGCGCTCGACGTGCTGCGCGCGCACCCCGCGGTCGACGCCTCCCGCGTGGCCGTCTCGGGCGGCAGCCAGGGAGGCGGGATCGCTCTCGCCGTCACCGGGATCCTGGGCCTGCTCGGCGAGTCGGAGTCGGCGCGCGCCGCGATCGTCGACGTGCCGTTCCTCTCCCACATCCCGCACGCCGTCCGGCTGGTCGACACGATGCCGTACGGCGAGATCGTGCAGTACCTGCACACCCACCGCGGCGCCGAGGCGCGCGTGTTCGACACCCTCTCGTACTTCGACGGCACCTCCTTCGCCCCCTACGCGCAGTCCCCCGCGCTGTTCTCGGTGGCGCTCCGCGACGACATCTGCCCGCCGTCCACCGTCTACGCCTCCTACAACCGCTATGCCGGACCCCGCGAGATCCGCGTCTACCCCTTCAACGGCCACGAGGGCGGCGAGGCGTTCCAGATCGGCGAGCACGTGCGCTTCCTGGGGCGCGAGCTGGCGTAGGAGGAGGAGCCGCCCGGTCAACGGACGGGGGCGGTGCGCCCCGGCGCATCACCCGTTCCGACTCTCGATCATCGCGCTGCCGATGCGGTCCTCGAGGTCGGCCAGCTCGTCGAGGACGTCGCCGACCACCCAGACCCGCCGGGCGCCTCGACGGGCGTCGCTTTGTGACGCCGTGCGTCGCGCTCGATACCCGTTCGCTGCTCTTCTGGGCACTATCGACTCCATGACCCGCCAGATCCGCTTCAACGCCTTCGACATGAACTGCGTCGCCCATCAGTCCTCGGGCATGTGGCGCCACCCCCAGGACCAGTCCTGGCGCTACAAGGACCTCTCGTACTGGACCGACCTGGCGAAGCTGCTCGAGCGCGGCACGTTCGACGGCATCTTCATCGCCGACGTGCTCGGCACCTACGACGTCTACGGCGGCTCGAACGAGGCGGCGATCCGCCACGGCGCGCAGGTCCCCGTCAACGACCCGATCCTCCTCGTCTCGGCGATGGCCGCCGCGACCGAGCACCTCGGCTTCGGCATCACCGCGGGCACCGCCTACGAGCACCCGTACCCGTTCGCGCGGCGCATGTCGACGCTCGACCACCTGACGAAGGGCCGCGTGGGCTGGAACGTCGTCACCGGCTACCTCCCCAGCGCCGCCCGCAACATGGGCCACGAGGACCAGCTCGAGCACGACGACCGCTACGACGTCGCCGACGAGTACCTCGAGGTGCTCTACAAGCTGTGGGAGGGGTCCTGGGAGGACGACGCGGTCGTCCGCGACCGCGAGTCGGGCGTCTTCACCGACCCGGCGAAGGTGCACGAGATCGGGCACCGCGGCAAGAACTTCACCGTCCCCGGCATCCACCTCTCGGAGCCGTCGGTGCAGCGGACCCCCGTCATCTACCAGGCGGGAGCGTCGCCGCGCGGCATCCGCTTCGCGGCGGGCAACGCGGAGGCGATCTTCGTCGCGTCCTCGACGAAGGCCGGCCTGAAGGCGACCGTCTCGCGCATCCGCGACGCCCTCGAGGCGGCCGGCCGCGACCGCTACTCCGCGAAGATCTACACGCTGCTGACGATCATCACCGCCGAGACCAGCGAGGCCGCGCACGAGAAGCACCGCGACTACCTCTCCTACGGGAGCGAGGAGGGGGCGCTGGTCTTCATGTCGGGCTGGATGGGCATCGACCTGTCGCAGTACGACCTCGACGAGCCGATCGGCAACGTGAAGAGCAACGCGATCCAGTCGGCCGTCGCCAACTTCCAGGAGGCGAACGAGGACGGCTCGGAGTGGAAGGTCCGTGACATCGCCAAGCTCAGCGTGATCGGCGGGCTCGGCCCGTTCGTCGTCGGCTCGCCCGCGGAGGTCGCCGACCACCTCCAGGAGTGGGTCGAGGAGACCGACGTGGACGGGTTCAACCTCGCCTACGCGATCACGCCCGGCACCTTCGAGGACGTGGTGGAGTTCATCGTGCCGGAGCTGCGCAGCCGCGGCGCGTACCCGGAGGAGTACGTCGAGGGCAGCCTCCGCCAGAAGCTGCACGGCCGCGGCGACCGGCTGCCGGAGGAGCACCTCGGCGCCGGCTTCCGCTACGCGCCGGCGGCGGTCTGACGACAGGGGGCGCCGGGCGGCCGGTGGGGGCGGGGGTCTCCACAGGCCGCTCCGCGGCCGCGCCGGACGCACGAGCACCCCGCCGCGATGCGCGACGGGGTGCTCGGGACGTGCGGAGGGGCTCAGCCCTCGAAGGTGGCGTCGAGCGTGATGTCGACTCCGGTGAGCGCCTTGCTGACGGGGCAGGTCTCCTTGGCCTCGTCGGCGGCCTTGAGGAAGGCGGCCTCGTCGATGCCGGAGACCTCGCCGCTCACGACGAGCTTGATGCCGGTGAGCTTGAATCCGCCGGCCGAGTCCGGGCCGAGCGAGACGTCGGCGCGGACGTCGAGCGCCTCGACGGTGCCGCCGGCCTGGCCGAGGACGGCCGAGAACTGCATCGCGTAGCAGGCGGAGTGGGCGGCCGCGAGGAGCTCCTCGGGGCTGGTCGAGCCGTTGGCGTCGTCGGCGGCGCGCTTGGGGAACGAGACGTCGTAGGTGCCGATCTTCGAGCTCGAGAGCTCGACCTGGCCCTCGCCGGTCTCGAGCGAGCCGTTCCAGGCGGTGCGTGCGGTACGAGTGGGCATGAGTCCTCCTTGGGGGGCGGGGAGAACCGAAGAACGATCGTTCTCCCCTGATGTGCCGAGCCTAGGTGGAACGCGCGGCGTCCTGCAACCACCGGCCTCGGACCCTCGGCGAGATGCCAGTCCGGCGCGCCTCCGTCGGCGTGTCGCGTACGGGAGCGGCCTGTCGCGGAGGAGAGGACGGCCGCCAGGTCAGTGCACGAGCTTCAGGCCGACGACGCAGCCGACGATCCCGAGGACCAGCAGCGTGCGCACGAGCGAGAAGCCCTCGCCGCCGAAGAACATGCCGTAGAGCACGGTCAGCGAAGCGCCGATCCCGACCCAGACCGCGTACGCGGTGCCGGTGGGCAGCTCGCGCATCGCGTAGGCGAGGCCGGCCATGCTCACGACGACGCCGACTCCGAAGACGACCGACGGGCCGAGCCGCGTGAAGCCCTCCGACTTGCCGAGGGCGGTGGCCCACACGGCCTCGAGGACACCGGAGAGGATGAGGACGATCCAGGACATGACAGCTCCTACGAGTCAGTCTTGTCGCGTTCCGGGTACTGCTCCCTCGTCCGGTCGCCGTCATCGGCTCCGGACAGTCTGCCCGGGCGCGCTGGGCAGGCCCTGGGCAGCGCGCGGCGGGGGCGGAGCCGCCGCGACCGCGGCTCCGCCCGCCGCCCTCAGCGCGGCTGAGCCGGGTTCGTCGGCACTCCGTGCGAGGGCGGATTGATCGCCGGACCGGACGTCGCCGGCGAGACCGGCGATCCGGACGACGAGCGGGACACCTCGGGCAGCGACTCCGGCACGCTGCCTGCCGGCTCCGCTCCCCCGCGCAGCTGCTCGAGGCGCGAGTGCAGGATCGTCGTCACCGGCAGGCGGTGCCCGTGCGCCTCCTCGTAGGCGAGCAGCGCGCCGAGGCCGGCCTCGTCGAGCGGGCGGATGCGCTCCGCGAGCGTGCCGAGCGGGATGTCGTTCCAGTCGGGGAGCGGCAGCTCCTCGCGGGAGGGTGTGTCGGTCATTCGTGCTCCTTCCGTTCCCTCCATCCCACGTCTCGGACGGCCGTCCGCCCAGGGGCTTGACCGGTCGCGGGGAGAGCGGGGCGGTCGCGGCGGTCGGGAGGGACGGTCCGGCGGAGCGGCGGCCCCGCCGGGACCGTCAGCGGATCAGGCGGTGCGGCGGGACGAACGACGGGTCGCCAGGTGCACGAGGACTCCGACCACGAGGAGGATCCCCGCGTAGAGCCAGACGATCGGGTCCTGCTGGCTGAGGAGCAGCACGCACGAGGCGACGCCGAGCACGGGGATCGCCGTCCACACGCGGAAGTGGTCGTGCTCGACCTTGTCGCGCCGCAGCACGAGCACCGAGACGTTCGTGCTGATGAACACCAGCAGGAGGAGCAGCACCACGGTCTCGGCGAGGGTCGCCAGATCGCCGACCAGGGTCAGGAGGCATGCCGCCAGCGTGGTCACCGCGATGGCCACCCACGGCGTGCGGCGCTTCGGCAGCACCCGGCCGAGCACGTCCGGGAGGAGGCCGTCCTTCGCCATGCCGTAGGTGACGCGGCTCGCCATGATCATGGTCAGCAGCGCTCCGTTGGCGACCGCGACGAGCGCGATCAGGCTGAACAGCCACGCCGGCACCCCGGCTCCGCTCGCCGTCACGACGTCGAGCAGCGGGGCGGAGGATCCGGACAGCTCGTCGGCGGGCAGCGCGATCGAGCTCGCGAGGCCGACCAGGACGTACACCGCACCGGCCGTCAGCAGCGAGCCGAACAGCGCGCGCGGGTAGACGCGGCTGGGGTCGCGGATCTCCTCGGCGATGTTGGCCGAGGTCTCGAAGCCGACGAAGGAGTAGTACGCGATGATCGCCGCGCCGAGCACCGCCAGCGCCGGCGCCTGCTCGGAGCTGAGCTCGACCGTGCGGGCGAGGTCGCCGCCTCCGCCCGCCACCAGCAGCGCGACGCATCCGATCACGATCAGCAGGCCGCCGACCTCGATCACGGTCATCACCGTGTTGCTGAGCAGCGACTCCGCGACGCCCCGCGCGTTGAGGCACGCGACGAGGATCAGGAAGACGATGGCCGTCGGCACGGTCGGCACGTCGAGGAAGGTGCCGAGGTAGTCGCCGGCGAACGCGAGCGACAGGCCGGCCGCGCTGGTCACTCCGGCCGCGAGCATGGCGAAGCCGACCAGGAACGAGACGATCGGGCGCTTGAAGGCCCGCTGCGCGAACACCGCCGCGCCTCCCGCCTTCGGGTACTTGGTCACCAGCTCGGCGTAGGAGCCGGCGGTCAGCAGCGCGAGGCCGAGCGCGAGCAGGAGGGGCATCCAGACGGCGCCGCCGACCTCCGCCGAGAGCGTGCCCATGAGGGCGTAGATGCCCGCGCCGAGGACGTCGCCGAGGATGAAGAAGTAGAGCAGCGGGCCGGTGATGCGGCGGCGCAGGGAGGTGCCGCCGGCCTCTCCGGTCGCGGGGGCGTCGCTCGTGGTGGCCATGTCGTCCTCTCGTCGCGCGCTCGGGAGCGAGCACGACGGGCCACGCTAGGGAGGAGGGGGCCGGGAGGTCGAGAAGGTTGACCGGGCGGGGTCGAGGGCGCTACACGCGCGGGACGGGGCGTCTGCGGAGCGGGCGCCTGCGGGCCGGGCGCGACTTGCGGGCCCGGCGCCTTCCGCGGGCCGGGCGCGTTCCCCGATCGGGCACGGCATGCCGCGCCCCGCGCCGGCCGTCAGCCGAGGACGACGTGCTCCCCGCCGCGCTGCTCGGCGATCTCCTCGCCGACCTCCTCCGCCTCCTGGCGCGACTCGTGGTGGCTCAGCGGGACGCGGGCGTGGGCGATGCGGTTGTGCCAGCCCTGCTCGTCGGAGTAGGTCTCGATGGGGAGGACGGTCGTGGTGCTCATGGTGCTCCTTCGTGGTGGTCCCTCCATGGCACCTCGCGCCCCCCGCCGCTCGGGAGAGGGTTGACGCGAGCCCGTGTCTCGAGCAGGACGGAGGCGTCTCGGCAGCACACCAGCGAGCGGCGGCGCCGCGACGAGTCAGGGCGAGACCATGCCGCCGTTCACGTTGAGGGTCTCGCCGGCGACGAAGCTCGACTCGGCGGACGCGAGGAACACGTAGGCCGGGGCCTGCTCGGCGGGCTGGGCGGCACGGCCCATCGGCGACTCGCTGGAGCCGAAGTCGGGCAGGCTCTCGGGGTCGACGCCGCCGCTCACCTGCAGGGCGGTCCACGTCGGGCCGGGCGCCACGACGTTCACGCGGATGCCCTTCGCGGCGAGCTGCTGCGCAAGGCCCTTCGAGAGGTTGTTGATCGCGCCCTTCGTCATCGCGTAGTCGAGGCGGTCGGGGGCGGGCTTGTGCGCCTCCGCCGACGCCGTGTTGATGATCGTGGCGCCCGCGGGCAGGTGCGGGAGGGCCGCGCGGATGATCCGGAACGGAGCGAAGACGTTGACCGCGAAGGTCGCCTCGAACTGCTCGTCGGTGATGTCGAGCAGGTCCTCCTTCCAGATCTGCTTCCCGGCCACGTTGACCACCGCGTCGAGCCCGCCGAGGCCCTCGACCGCCTCCGCCACGAGCCGCGTGCAGTACTCGGCACTCGTGAGATCGCCGGGGATCGGCACGGCGGTGCGCCCCTCCGCGCGGATCAGCCCGATCACGTGCTGCGCGTCCTCCTCCTCGCTCGGGAGGTAGGCGAGGGCGACGTCGGCCCCCTCGCGGGCGAAGGCGATGGCCACGGCTGCGCCGATCCCGGAGTCGGCCCCCGTGATGAGCGCGCGGCGGCCCGCGAGCCGGCCGGTGCCGCGGTAGCTCTCCTCGCCGAGGTCCGGCACCGGGGTCATCCGCGACTGCAGCCCGGGCTCGGGCTGCTGCTGGACCGGCGGAGTCACATCCGGGTACCGGGTGGCGGGGTTCGTGAACGTGTACTGGTCGGGCATGGCTCCTCCGTCCGCGGCACCCGGATCGGGCCGCTCCCCTCCATCCCAGGCGAGCCGCGCCTCCGGGGCCACCCCGTGCACGGGCGGGCGGCGCTGTGGTAGCCGTCGCCGCGCCTGCTCGGAGGACCGGCACGGCGGCCCGGACGTGCCGGTGCCCCCCTCCGCGGCTGAACACCGGACGACAGTGGGCCCACCGCGCGCCGAGGCCGCGCGGGCGTGCGAGGCTTGATGGTCGTCCCCCTCCCGCCCGCCCCCGACCTCAGGAC